>DATKZP010000114.1:0-43395 GCA_035527915.1 Methanoregula sp.
CGATGTCATATACCCTTTTGTGAAAGGTGGTGTGGAAAAACGTGTCTGGGAACTTGCGGTCCGGCTCACTCATCGCGGGCATGAAGTACATCTTTTCGGGATGAAATTCTGGGATGGCGAAGATATTCTCATCCGTGACGGTGTGATCCTGCACGGGGTCTGTCCCGTTCAAAAACTCTATGCTGGCGGGAGGAGGAGCATCTGGCAGGCTCTCTATTTCAGTATATCTCTCTTCTCTCCCTTACTGAAAGAAAAGTCTGACATAATAGATTGCCAGCAGTTTCCCCTGTTTTCCTGTTACTCCTCCTGGTTCGTCTCTCGCATCAGAAAAACCCCGCTCGTGATCACGTGGTATGAAGTCTGGGGTGACTATTGGTTTGAGTATCTGGGGTATAAAGGATTAATCGGGAAGCTCATAGAACGGAACATTGCATCGTTTCATTGCCCTGCCATAAGCGTGTCATTGCTGACGGCAAACCGTTTCAGAACAGTTTTTAAGAAACCTGTGAATACCGTAATTCCTGTCGGAATTGATATATCACGAATACAATCCGTCCCCCCATCAACGGAAAAATCAGATATCATCTTTGTCGGACGATTAATCAAAGAAAAACACGTTTACCTGCTGGTCCGGGCGTTCGGGATACTCTCTCCAGAACAGCCGGAACTCAGGCTCCTGGTCATCGGGGAGGGCCCGGAGCAGGGTGCGATCGAGAACATCATTCATGAACTCTCACTGGAAGACCGGATATCCTGCATGGGATTCCAGGATGATCATGATGAAATAATCGCACGGATGAAGGCCGCAAAAGTGTATGTCATGCCCTCCACCCGGGAAGGATTTGGCATCACGGCGCTTGAAGCACTTGCCTGCGGCCTCCCGGTTGTCACGGCAGAACATCCCGCCAATGCCATCAGGGACCTGATCACGGAGAAGAACGGATTTATCTGTTCGCTATCTCCAAAAGATCTCGCGGATACAATCCTCAATGCACTCCGTCGCCATACTGACATGAAAAATTCATGCATCGCTTCAGCTGCACTCTTTGACTGGGAGAGAATCGCATCCGATGTCGAGATGTATTACCAGTCCGTGATTGATACCCGATAATATCACATTTTTCAAAATGGGGTGGAGTCAACCTGGTCCCCGTAAATTTCTGTATCTGTTCTTCCCCTCAGTTCACCCTCACCCTCTGTTCATCTTCACCCTCAGTTCACTTTCACCTTGCATTCCCACACCCATAAAACCCAACAGCGCCAACCCTATACCAATGGACACCATCGATTCCTGGTTCCCGTATGCTGCCTACCGCCCGGGCCAGCGCCATATGCTTGAAGTTGCTGCACAGTGTGCACGGGAAGGCGGGATCACGATGATCGATGCCCCTACCGGCAGCGGAAAGTCGAGCGTGGTCGCATCCCTGCTTGCAGAACGGAAAGGGAGAAAGGTGGTGATCGCGGTACGCACGGTAAGCCAGCTCACAACATTCATCCGAGAGCTTGAGCTGGTGAGAGAAAAACAACCTAAGCTCAAAACCGTGTACCTTGTCGGGAAATCGAGTATGTGCCCGCTCGGTGGCGAAGGGGACGTGTACCGCAGGTGCGAAGGGGTAAAGGCATTTTCCTCATCCCTTATGCGGGACCGGGCGGAAAAAGGGGCACTCATTCCCTCAAAAGATCCGTTCGTCATCCAGCAGGTCCGCCGTATGGACAGGGACCATCCGCTCATCTGCCCTTATTATATCAACAGCAAAATGTTCGTGCACGCCGAGACTGCCGGCGTCAAGATGGTGCCTTCTGCAGCGCTCCGCACCAAGGCCGACCGGGTGATAGCCCAACCGGTCACCCCGCGGGAACTCGGGGAGTTCTGCGGCGACATCTGCCCGTACGAGCTGATGATGCATGCCGCCCGGAACACCGATGTAATCATCCTGAACTATTACCATCTCTTTGACCGGGACATACGGGAACAGCTCTACGCCAACCTCGGCGTAGAACCGCATGACATTCTCCTCCTTATCGACGAGGCGCATAACTGCGGGGACGTGATCACCAGTATCGGGAGCGTGACGCTCGAAGAACGCGATCTTGACCAGGCGTCAAAGGAACTATCAGGACTACGCAAACGCCACAAAGGGGCAGACGCAGTCCAGCACGTCCTGCCCCGGCTCACCGGGTTTATCCGCGGGCTTGCAAACTCACCGGAAGTGGAGGACTGGTTCGATCCTTCCATCTTTGACCGGATGGTAGTGCGCGAATCCCTCTATAAAAACATGGACGAGATCGTAGACGACCTGATCGGGCTTGCTGAATCCATACGCGAAAAGAATCTGAAGACCGGGGAGTATCGCGAAACGGCGATCGAGCGGCTGACAGAATTTCTGTTCCGGCTCTCGCAGTCCGCAACCGATCCGGCCTATCTCACGGTATACCGCAAAGAGACAGATGGGATTACGCTGGAAGTGCGCAACATCGATCCTGCCGGCCCGCTGCAGGAGATCTGCACAGCCCATGCCTGCTGTATCATGATCTCGGGTACCCTTTCACCGGTCGACAGCTTCGCCCGCTATTACTTCGGCGACACAAAAGTAACAACCCTTGCCCTGCCAAATGCATTCCCGAAAAAAAACCGGCTCATCTGTTGTGCCAACGACATCACGACAGTGTTTTCGATGCGGCAGAACAAGGAGAACAATACACGGATCGGTAATTACATCAAAGTGTTCTGTGCACTCAAAGGGAACCGTGCCATATATTTTCCCAGCTACCAGATTCTCGAAGGGTATGCAACCCAGACCGTCCCGCATATACGGGGAAGAAAGGTCTTCATCGAGTCACGGGATACCAGCGATGCCAGCGCAGCGCTCTTTACGTTCCTGTCACTGCCTGCACGGGGCGAATCCGGAGTCCTGTTTGCGGTCTGTGGTGGAAAATGGAGCGAAGGGCTTGATTATCGCGGTGAGATGCTGAACGGTGCGATGGTTATTGGTCTGCCGCTTGCGCCGTTCAACCGTGTGCGCAAGATGATGATAGAGTATTTCCGGCACAAATTTGGGGATGAGGGGGAGTTTCTCTGCTACACCCTGCCGGCGATAAATCGTTCCCTCCAGGCATTGGGAAGAGTACTGCGCACACCGGAAGACCGGGGAATACTGGTGCTGGGCGAGAAGCGGTTTTTGGAAAAAAGGGTGCGCAATGCGCTCCCTGTATGGATCCAGGAAGAGATGACAGAGTGCGATGCATCACGGTTCCGGGAGATGATCTCAACATGGAAATCATAGGTGGTTCATGCCGGTTCGGGCTCTGGTTTGTCCATGTCCGGTGGAATGCCACCACTGTCCACCAGGTCAGGTTTGCGACCACCGGCATTCCGGGCGAAGTCCCCAACCTGATCCGGCAATACTGTGCCGGACAGGTTGTCCGTCCTGAAAGGCTCGACAGCATTGCGACTCACGAAGATACGGTTTACAGCAGGATCTACCGGGCAGTCCAACAGGTTCCCTACGGCAGCACGACAACCTACGGGGAGATCGCAGCCAGGGTCAGGACGTCCCCCCGGGTAGTCGGGCAGGCAATGGCACGCAATCCCACGCCGCTGGTCATCCCCTGCCACCGGATACTGGCGGCGCATGGCATAGGGGGATTCTCACCAGACGTTGAGATCAAGGAGTCATTGCTTGCTATGGAAAAGAGAGGATTACGAAAGGTGGAGAGATGACGTCACTCCCAACACCCCTTGTTCCTTCAACGGGTTTTCCTGCTCACGATTTATCAGTCCGGGAGTCATTTTTATAAAGAGAGCAGAAACATGAGATCAGCAGTGGTACTGGTTGGCGGCGAGGCACGGCGTGCAAACGGGCAGGAAAAATATTTTTTCACGTACCACGGCAGGACATTTATCGAGCGGCTGGTTGATTCGCTCCGGGAAGTGGTCGATGAGATTATTCTCGTTGCCCGGGATCCTGAACAATGCAAACGGTTCAATGAGATCACGGGAATACGGTGCATCACCGACGTCCGCAGGGGGATCGGACCGATAGGCGGGCTTCATGCCGGATCCCTTGCTGCACAGGGAGAGTTTATTTTTGTCTCAGCCTGCGATATGCCCTGCATTAACCCGGCGGTCATCGCGCACCTTTTCGATTGTATCGAAGATTATGATGCGGTGATACCCAGCTGGAACCCCCATATGCTCGAACCCCTGCACGCAGTCTACCGGAGGACAGCCCTCCTCGCCTATCTTGAATGTCATGATTCGCTATCGCTCCGTGCAATGGTGAAGAGTATTTCTGCCCGTTACGTTCCCATGGATGAGTTAAAAATTATCGATCCTGATCTCCGGACGTTTACCAATATCAACAAGCCTGAAGATCTTGAGCGTATCAATACTCCCGGTTCGGAACCCTGGACTTCCCCTGATAACAAAACCTTTAAATAATCTGGAGATATTGTGGAAACTTACCACAGTGTATATAAATATATGGAGAGAGATCAATAATTATTAGTATACCGGATCCAGGAGATCGGTTGAGCTGGAAGTTCGGCAGGGGACCGTCTGTGGCGCATATATCTGTTGAGAATATGGAGGTGCTGCGATTGTTCATCGTCACTGCAGCATCCATTGGTGCCATTCTCACTACGATCTTTTCCCTCCTGAACGGCATTCTTAATGTCTACCCCTTCCACTATATCCTGCCCATCATACTGGTTGTTTACTTTTACCCGGACCGGGGGGTGCTCTTCTCATTGGGATTAGGCCTGATGTACATCAGCCTCATTTACCTCCTGGGGAATACCGACCCGATCATGATTGCGATTGCCTCGGCATGGTTTGCTATCTTCATTACTATCGGGGTCGTAGCATCCTCCTATGCTATCAGGCTGCGCGAAAAACGGACCTGGGTCAGGGATATCCTGAATAATTCCCAGGACGGGATTTTCTGCTTTGACCTAAAAAACCTCCAAATCCAGGAGATCAACGCCAAATGCGCCCGATGGCTGAAGTATGATCGGGCGGACCTCATCGGTAAGGAGATCTCCGTCATCTGGACCGATACAGATACAAGAGAACAGTTCATTAAAGGCGTGAAGCAGGACCCGGAACATGAACAAAAACACGCAGAACATGAAGCGATTTTTCATGCACAGGATGGAACGGTATCCCGGTTCATCATTTCTGCCATGCTGGTAACACGGGGGCAGGCACTCTGTTCTGTCATGGATATCACCCGAAGCAAGATCGTGGATGAGGAGATCCTTAATACTCTTGATGACCTTGAAAAACAGGTCAAAGAGCGTACAACAGATCTTGAGCGGATGAACGAAAAACTGCGGGCAGAGATCCTTGCATGCCGGCGGTTTGAAAGTACGTTCCTGTGCGAGTACCCGCTGTTGCCAAAAAGAGAGGAGCTATGATCGCTCCTGTCATTATCAAACACCGGATTTTCTGGGATGCGGCGATTGTTGTATCCATCATCATTGCGATCTACTCGACGATCTTTTCCCTCACCCATGGCATCCAGGAGGTCTATCCGTTCCTCTACTTCCTGCCACTCATTCTCTTTGTTAATTTCTATCCAAACCGGGGAGTGCTCTTCTCGCTTGCCATCAGCACCATCTTTCTTTTGCTGGTCTATTTTTTCGGGAATTTCAACCCGGACCTTGTCGCAGTATCCACAGGATGGTTTGTCATCTTCGTTACAATTGGTTTTGTCACCTCTTCGTTTGCTGAAGGGCTCAGAGCTGAAGAGAGAAAATACCGGGAGATATTCGAGAACTCCCAGGCAGGAATATTTACCTTTAATCTCCTGACCCAGCGCATCCAGGCAATAAACAGGAAATGCGCACAGATGCTGGGATACGACCGGCAGGACCTGATCGATAAGGAACTCAACCGCATCTTTCCGGATTCTGTCAGCAGAGATATGTTTGTCAGCCAGATCCAGAAAACACCCGAGATCGGGGACCTTGAACTCCTCCTTCATACACAGGATGGCGTGGTGCGCCAGTTCCTTGTTTCTGCATCCCTTTCCCCTGGCGATATCGTCATCTGTTCAGCCATTGATATAACGGAGCGCAAACTTGCAGAACGGGTCATCCAGAAGGCACGGGAGGATCTTGAGAAGAAGGTTAAAGAGCGGTCTGAAGAGCTCATGCGGGCAAATGACGGACTCAAGGCAGAGATCCAGGAGCGAAAACGGTTTGAAGTAATACTCCAGCTCGCCAACCGCAAGCTCAGCACACTCTCCTCTATTACCCGTCATGACATTCTCAACCAGATCACCGCTATTTTTATGTATCTCTCCCTTGCAGAAGAGATGGTCACCGATCCGACCCTTCTTGAGCATCTCAAAAAGATCGAGCAGACCACGCAGATGATCCAGAAACAGATCCGGTTTGCCCGCGATTACCAGGATATCGGCGTAAAAGCTCCCCAGTGGCAGAATGTCGATATGACCATCAGCAGTGCAATCGCTGGCTTTGACCTTGGTGATATCCGCGTAGAGAAGGATGTGGGGAATCTTGAGATATTTGCAGATCTGTTACTCGAGAAGGTATTTTTTAATCTCGTGGATAACGTCGTGCGTCATGGGGAAAAGGCCACGGTAATCCGGTTCTCTGCACAGGAAACAAGCGAGGGAGTCACGATCTTTTGCAAAGATGATGGCGTCGGCGTGCCGGAAAGTGTAAAAGAGGGAATTTTCAAACGCGAGTATTACCGGAATACCGGGTATGGACTTTATTTAGCTGCTGAGATCCTGAGCATCACGGGACTCTCCATATCTGAGACCGGCGAACCGGGAACCGGGGCACGGTTTGAAATCAGGGTGCCAAAAGACGCATACGGGTTTGGCGAAGATACAAAATAGCGCCTGATACCGTTATTATCTCTGGTATTTTTTAAGTATACGGTCAGAGGGTCTTTTTTATGCCGCTCGCATCCCGCATATAATGACCAAATTCACTTTTAAGCAGCAGATCCCCTGAAAAGACCGGGCCGTCCCGGCATACCCGGAGCCCGGAGGGGTCTATGCAGCACGAACCACAGACTCCCACACCGCATTTCATGTACCGGTGCAGGGAGAATTCTGTTTTATGGGCAATTCCTTTCTCCTCAACCCTGGCAAGTACCGCCCGCATCATCACTTCCGGACCGCAGACCGCTATCCGGTCGTATATGCCGAGGTTCAGGTCATCCATGAGCAAGGGTACAAACCCGCGCAGTCCCTGCGAACCGTCATCCGTCGCAATGAGCACATCCGTACACTCATCCAGCTGGTCAACAAACAGGAGCTCCTTTTCTGTCCGGGCTCCGAGGAGGAGGGTCATGACGCAGTCGGCCCGGGCAAGCGGGAGAAGGGGTGCGGCACCAACACCACCGGCAATTGCGAGTAATTTTTCCCCTTTGGTAAACCCGTTGCCGAACGGGCCCCGTATTCCCAGTTTGTCACCGTTTCCGAGATTGAACATGGCGCTGGTGGCATCACCTGCTTTTTGTACAGTAATGGTATTCTCTGAGGACAGCGCCATAGGGATTTCATCAACTCCCGGAACCCAGACCATGACAAACTGGCCGGGAGAAAATGCAAACGAGCGGTCAACTACAAATGTGCGGATCAGGGGAGTTTCCTTTCTCACCCTCAGGATTGATACGGGCACGGGCAGGTTGTCATCCATGGGCACACCCTATAATCTCGTTTGGGGGTAATCCATCCTTTTTATAGAGGTCAGCTTTGATGGTCTCAAAGACTTTCACATCGTTATACACGGCACTGCCTATCTCCACTGCGCTTGCCCCGGCCATCATCATCTCGATCACGTTGTCAGCCGTGGTGACGCCCCCGCAGCCGATAATGGGAATCTTGCACGATTCATAGAGTTCGTACACGCAGCGGACTGCAATGGGGAACATGGCACTTCCCGAAAGACCGCCATACCGGTTTCCCAGCACCGGGCGACGCATCCCGGTAGAGATCCTCATGGCTTTTATGGTGTTGATTGCGACGATGGCACTTGCTCCCCCGGCTTCTGCTGCTTTTCCAATCTCGGTGATATCGGTCACATTCGGGGTGAGTTTTACCCAGGTGGGGACCCCGGTCACGCTTACTGCTCGGGTACATGCTTTTACACGTGCCGGGTCAATCCCGATCGCGGCACCATACCCTTCGGCATGCGGGCAGGACAGGTTCAGTTCAAAACCGGCAACTTTGCCCTTGAACCAGCTTGCGACCAAAGCAAACTCGGCAGGATCTCCGCCAAAGATACTTGCAATGACAGGTTTTTTTGCAAGAGAAGTGATCTCATCTACAAACTCTTTTGACGGATTGGGAAGTCCCATGGCATTTAAGAGCCCGTCTTCAAGTACGACAAGGCAGGGCCCGGCATGCCCGTCTTTGGGAAGAGGCCCGATCGATTTGGTCACAACACCACCGGCACCGAGTGAGAGCATCCGTGTCAGCGATGACCCCGTGGTTCCGAGAATCCCGGCAGCGAGCAGCAGGTGGTTATCGAGCGCCACGCCACCTAATGTTACCGGACCCGGCCTGAGCAGTACCATTCATCAGGAGATAGGTGTTATTAATTATAAAGAGCATCATTTTGTTTTGATAAAACAGGATCAATACAACTTTTTTAATGTACCGGTGGACGTACACGCAGGACAATGATAAAAATGGTATGTTTTTTCCTGCAGGACAATAGTGTATGTCGTTCCCGCAATGACGGTCCAGCTTAATACTGCCTTTTAACTGTTCTTTTAAGGATATCACCGGGCGAAGACCCCGTGATGCTGGTGGTGAATCTCGCGCAGCAGGATCTTTTTTTCATGGAATGATGCGGCGATGGTCGCTTCTGCACCTTTTTGCTGCCCGGTCTCCTGTTCGAGTTCTGATGTGCGCTGCTAAACCCACTCCTCACGTTCACTGGTGAGGGCATAGCGTGCATCTTCTGTTTTCCTGCGCCCGGAGATGTCGGTACAGGATTCTATCAATACTCCCTTCCCCCCCCGGAGTATCCAGAAACGTTCCTGGCACGCTCATGAAAGATGAAACACAGTTGGAGGTATAGAGGGGTATAAGTGTGAAGGGCGATTCTTAAGCAACGATGGCAACAGGAGAAGTGGTGATCAGGGGACGTCTGATAACAGGCAGCCCCTGCCGATGTGAAGTTTGCATGAGGAGCACGATGAGGGAAAGTCAAAGAGCTCCATACCATTAACCCAATTTTTTTTACCCGTGATAGAGGGAAAATGCTGGTCTTACAGGCATTGACCTCCCCGGGGATTGCCGGGGAAATGGTACTGTTGCCGCCTGCTACAGGGTCACTTAATTATTATCAGAATACCCATATTGTATCGGAATGGCACGTCTGGCGGTAGTGGGAGTCGGCAGGATAGGAGGCGAGATCGCCTATCTGGCGGCGTCGCTGGGAATCATAGACGAACTGGTACTCTACGACAGCGCACCCGATCTGCTCAGGGCACAGGTGCTGGATCTCGAACATACCGGGCTCCCGGTGCCCATCAGCACCGATACAACTTCAATCAGGGAGGCAGATATCTGCATCTTTTCTGCGGGCATGCCCCGGACCCCCTCAATAAAAACACGTGCCGACCTGCTCGAAACCAATCTTTCTGCCACCCGCGACGGCATCGCGCTGCTCAAAGGTTTTTCAGGTATTTTAGTCACCGTGACAAACCCGATGGATGCAAACAACTTCATGCTCTGCAAAAAGACAGGAATCGAACGGGAGCGCTGCATCGGCTTTGGCGGACAGCTGGACAGCGCCCGGTTCGGGCTCGCGCTCAGGAACCGGGGGATATACGGATTTCCCTTTGTATTAGGGGAGCATGGCGAGCACCAGGTGCCGCATTTTTCCAGCCTTTCCTCTTCCGTGGAAAACGGGTTACGGGAAGAAATTCTTGCCGAACTGCGGGGGTCGAGCATGGAAGTGATTAAGGGGAAGGGAGGAACGGTCTTTGGTCCGGCACTCCACCTTGCCCAGCTTATCCGCATCATTATCAGGGATGAACGGGAACTGATCGCCTGTTCGGCAGTGCTTGAAGGAGAATACGGGTTATCGGGATGTTCAATTGGAGTTCCTGCCCGTGTTGGCCGCAACGGTATCCTGAAGATCGAGGAGTGGAACATGGATGCATGGGAGAGGACAAAGATGAACGAAGCGGGACAGTATTTAAAAGATCTCTGTAACCGGGCGGTGTCCTGATATGGCATCCCAATCGCTGCAGCAAGCCAGCTGTGTGAATGCTACCTGCACGCTTGAAGAATTTTCCGGCGTAAAAATTGCAATCAACCAGGTCGAATACAGCAATTTTCCTGATGGCCCGGTTATCCATATCTTCGGGCGCGATGTACTGGGAAAAGCAGTCCGTCTTGATATCACCGGTTTCAGACCGTATTTTTATATCCCGGCTGACCAGGCGGAGAGTACAGCCCATTCCTCCAATATCATTGTCGAACCCGGGACAATCTACCGCTCTATACGGGGAGAACCCCTGCGCCGGCTCTATACCCGGAGTCCGACTCAGGTACGGATCGAACGGGAGCGGTACCGCCACTTTGAAGCTGATATCCCGTTTGCCACCCGGTACATGATCGACAGCGGGCTTACCGGGGGCATATCATCACCACAGACCACCGTGGATTATCACGAAGTTGCTCCTGCTGAAGTTGATGCGCCTGCCCGGATTTGTATTCTTGATATCGAGTGCGAGGATGAACACGGGTTTCCCGATCCCCAGCGTGATGCGATCACCTGTATCACCTGCCACGACTCATTCGATAACGATTATACGACATTCCTGCTGGCTCCCGGTGGCACTCCTGCGGAGATCACAACAAAGGAACTGGCGGGTGGACTAAAAAACGGCTGTTTCCAAAAAGAAACCCACACCATCTGCACGTACGCGGACGAAGTTGCGATGCTCAAAGCCCTGGTCGTGTACATCACAGCCCGCGATCCGGACGTGCTCTCGGGCTGGAACTTTGTCGAGTTCGATATGCCGTACATCACCGGGCGGATGGAGAAACTCGGGCTCCGATCGGATGCGCTTGCCCGCCTGCAGGGGCAGACCGAACGCAACGCACTGAGAGGGCGGGCACTCTTTGATCTTCTCATGGCCTACAAGAAGATGCACTCAACGCAAAAAGAGTCGTACCGCCTTGATGCCATCGCATTGGATGAGGTAGGGGAGCAGAAAGTACGATACACCGGGACAATCTCTGATCTCTGGAAGAAGCAGCCGGCACTCCTTGTCGAGTACAATTTCAAGGACGTTGAACTCTGCGTTGCGATCAATAAAAAAGATAATATCATCGAGTTCTACCGGGAGATTGCCCGCTATGTCGGCTGCCCGCTCGACAAAACGCTCAACTCATCAAGTGTAGTTGATGTCTATGTCCTGCGCAAAGCGTCAGGAACGTATGTCCTGCCTTCAAAGGGGTTTGCAAACGCCGAGGAGTTTGAAGGGGCGACCGTCTTTGAACCGAGCAGGGGTGTGCGGGAGAACGTGGTGGTACTTGATTTAAAATCCCTCTACCCTATGGCGATGATGACCATCAATGCTTCTCCGGAAACAAAAGATCCGAATGGCGAACTCAAAGCTCCCAACGGCATCAGGTTTAAAAAACACCCGGACGGGCTCACCCGCAGCATCATATCCGAACTCTTAAAGGAACGGGATGAAAAGAAGGCACTGCGCAACACCTTTGCCTTTGGTTCGCCGCAGTATGTCATGTATGACATGCAACAGAACGTGCTCAAGGTGATCATGAACACCTACTACGGGGTATCGGGCTACACCCGGTTCCGGCTGTTTGACCGGGAGATTGGTTCTGCCGTAACATCGGTGGGAAGGGCGATCATCGAACATACCCGCCGCGTGATCGAACAGCAGGGATACAAGGTCATCTACGGTGACACCGATTCCTGCATGGTGCAGCTCCCGCCGCTTGACCAGGAAAAGACGATCGAACTGGCCCGGGTCATTGAAAAACACTTAAACGAGAGTTACCAGGAGTTTGCCAGGACCGAGCTCAATGCCGACATCCACTTTTTCTCCATCAAGTTCGAGAAGATCTACGCCCGCTTCTTCCAGGCCGGGAAAAAGAAGCGGTATGCAGGTTCACTGGTCTGGAAGGAGGGCAAGGTAGTGAACGAAACTGACATCGTGGGCTTTGAGATCAGGCGAAGTGATACCCCGCAGATCACCAAAGTTGTGCAGATGAAGGTGATGGAGATGATCCTTGCCGGTGAGGGATACGCGGGAATCAAAGCGCTTCTTGTCGATGTGATTACGAAGTACCGGGCGGGAAAATATACGCTCGATGAGATAGGCATCCCCGGCGGCATCGGAAAATCCCTTGATGATTACGCAACTGACGATGCGCAGGTGCGGGGCGCAAAATATGCCAACCAGTATCTCCACACCGAATTTGGCAAAGGGAGCAAACCCAAACGGATCTATATCCGGGCCGTGACTTCAAAATACCCTAAGACCGATGTGCTCTGTTTTGAATACGGTGACCAGGTGCCAAAAGAGTTTGTCGTGGACTGGGAGCTGATGCTGGACAAGAGCATCAAACTACCCATCTCGCGGATTATCGAATCGCTCGGCTGGGACTGGACCGATGTCGACCCGCAACGGACAACGCTTGCCCAGTGGGGACTTGGGTAACTTCAATTCTATGCGCGGCCGGCCTGATACTTGTCCAATATCCCTGAATTACCGCCCGATTTCTTTCAGATTTTTCTCTCTGCACATTTGACCCGGATACTGATTGTGAACCAGAATGAACGGTTATCAGCAGGTCAAAACAATGTCGGATAACGGGATGTTTCCAGAACTGTCTGGGCTCTTATACCGCGCAAAACCAGATGCAATCTTAACGTGGCATGAATCGCGTTCTGGAGGTGAGATATGAACACCATACCCGTGCTGGATTTTTATCATCCGGAATACCAGGATGCAGGGATCCCGCTAAATCTCTTAAAAAAAATAACAAGGAGGTAAAAAATGCAAATTTACCTCATAATAATGGTCAGGTATGAGTGACCACCAAAAAATTATCTGCCTTTTTTTTCTTTAGAGCGTTTTCCCGCTTCTTTTAACCGTTCATGCAGTTTTTTAATCTGTTCCCTCAGGGCAATCGCCCGTTCAAAATCGAGGCTGTCGGCGGCATCCCGCATCTGCTTCTCCAGCTCAATGACGACATTGGGAATATCGGGCCGGGGCACATGCCGGGTATCCTTAATCTCAACTTCTTTTTCCTTGACCGGTTTTTTAATTGTCTGCGGGATGATATGGTGCTCCGTGTTGTACGCCATCTGAAGGTCCCGCCGTCGTTTTGTCTCGGCAATTGCCCGCTTCATCGACTCGGTCATCACATCGGCATACAGCACAACAGTTGCGTTGACATTCCGTGCCGCACGCCCGATGATCTGGATCAGGCTTCGTGCATCGCGGAGGAACCCTTCCTTGTCCGCATCGAGAATGCCGATGAACCCGACCTCCGGGATGTCAAGTCCTTCCCGCAGGAGATTGATCCCGACGAGCACATCGAATTTCCCGAGCCGGAGCTCGCGGATGATCTCGCTGCGTTCAAGGGTTTGTATCTCGGAGTGGAGGTAGCGTGTCCGGATACCCTGGTCAGCAAGGAACTCTGATAGTTCTTCTGCAAGTTTTTTGGTGAGCGTGGTGACGAGCACCCGGTCGCCCCGTTTGATGGTCGCCTTCACTTCACGGATCACGTCATCGGTCTGACCCTCGATCGGGCGCACTTCGACCTTGGGGTCTACAAGCCCGGTCGGGCGGATGATCTGCTCGACCAGCCGGGCGGATCTTTTGAGCTCATAATCGCCGGGCGTTGCTGAGACAAAGACCACATTCCCCATGTACTGTTCGAACTCGGCAAACTTCAGCGGGCGGTTGTCGTACGCACTCGGGAGGCGGAAACCATAATCGATCAGCGCCTTTTTCCGCGAGCGGTCACCGTTGTACATGCCATGCAGCTGGGGAATCGTCTGGTGGCTCTCATCGATAATCATTAAGAAATCATCGGGGAAATAATCGAGCAGGCAGTAGGGTTTCTCACCGGCTTTTCTGCCGTCGAAATGCCGGGAGTAATTCTCGATCCCCTTGCACGAACCGGTCTCCTCTATCATCTCGAGATCGAACCGGGTCCGTTGTTCGAGCCGGTGAGCCTCGATCATCCCGAGCGTGGGTAATACCTCATCGAGTTCCTTGTGAATCGATGCAATCGCCGTCTTGCGTGCTCCCTCCGGGGTTACGAAGTGCCGGGCCGGGTAGATGTAGAAATATTTCATCTGTTCTACATTTACGCCGCTGGTTTTGTCCACTTCCCGGATACGTTCGATCTTATCGCCGAACAGCTCGATCCGGATAATGTTGTTGAAGTAACCAGGCACAATGTCGATGGTATCTCCCTTGACCCGGAACCTGCCGGGCATCAGTTCGAGGTCGTTTCGCTCGAACAGGATATCGAGGAGACGGCTCATGATCTCGTTGCGGGTGATCGTCTGGCCGACCGAGAGCTCAAACCCCATGTTCCGGAAGTTCTCGGGATTGCCAAGCCCAAAGATGCAGGAGACCGAAGCGATGATGATCACGTCGCGCCGGAACGAGAGCGAAGCGGTGGCCGAGAGCCGCATCATCTCAATCTTTGGATTGATGGCCGAGTCTTTCTCGATATACTGGTCTTTTGCAGGGATGTAGGACTCGGGCTGGTAGTAATCATAATAGGAGACAAAATATTCGACCCGGTTGTGCGGGAAGAAATCGCAGAATTCCTGGTAGAGCTGGGCGGCAAGCGTCTTGTTATGGGCAAGCACCAGCGTTGGCCGGTTCCCCGAGGCGATAACGTTTGCCATCGTAAAGGTCTTGCCTGAGCCGGTAACACCCAGAAGCGTCTGGTACTGGTCGTTGTTTTCCAGGCCGTCGGTTAACTGCCGGATTGCCACCGGTTGTGAACCGGCCGGCGCGAACGGAGAGGCGAGCTGGAATTCTGTCATGGTGCTTAGGATTTCGAACTGGTATATTAAAAGGGATCGGGTTATGGCAGGAAAGTGAATCTATATGGGGCTCGCGTAGCGAATCTATTTAAGGGGTTATACAGATCACCAACTATCCGCACTGCGATGCTTTTCGCGGATGCGGGGGTGAGATCCTTTGAAAAAAACAACGGTTCTTATAATCCTGTTTCTGATTGCCCTGATCGTGAGTACCGGCTGTACCCAGAGCACATCGCCAGCCGAAGCAGCCCCGGCTCCTGCTTCCGTTATGTCTCCTGCAACAATTGTGGGGTATACTGACCTCACACCGGCACAGGCAAAAGACCTGATCGCAACGGAAAAAGATCTGGTAATCGTTGATGTTTCACCGTATTATGCAAACGGGCACCTGCCGGGCGCTGTCAGCATCCCGCTCTCCGTGCTGGACTCTAAAATATCCACGCTTGACAAAACAAAACCTCATCTCGTGTACTGTCATGGTGACGAACCGAGCATAGCCGGGGCTCAGAAACTCGTAGACGCAGGATTCAGTCGCGTTTACCGGCTCGAAGGAAACTATGCTGCATGGGTGAGTGCAGGTTACCAGGTGAGTACCTGATCTATTCCTTTACAGGATAATTTTTATGTGAGTCTTTATCGATTTAACAGGGCCTGGGCCGGTTGAGAAAGTCGGGGGAGTTGATTTATGCCGATATGTCCGGAGTAATTGAAGAACCCGAACTTCTTCTAACCCCCTCTCTACTTAAAATCGACACTCCTGTTCTCGGTCTTTTTACTGCAGAGAATATCCTGCATCTTGGTCAATAGGATACGCCGGTGATGAATGTATCAGTTATAAAAAAATGACGATGGGCCTGCAGGATTACTTCGGTTTATAATGTCCCCACTTCTTCAGCGCTTCTTTGAGTTGATGTGCCTTCTTTGCCTTTTCTTCGAGTGTGACACCTTCCTGCCACGCCTCGATTGCCTGCATGGTTGCCTGTGCACCGGCACGCGTTCCCTTAGGGTGACCGTGGATACCGCCACTGACAAGCAGCACAATCTCTGTGCCATAGATATTCAGCACATCGGGAACCAGTCCCGGGTGAAGTCCTCCTGACGAGACCGGGAATGCTGATTTGATCTTCCCCCAGTCCTGCTCAAGGAGCATTCCTTCCACAGCAGGGGTCTTTTTCTCCCTCAGCACATCGGCAAGAACCGTGGATTCCTTCTTTGATCCCGTCAGCTTGCCAACTGCCGTTCCCGTGTGGATCTGGGAGACGCCGATAAGCCGCATAAGTTTTGCAAGGAACTGCATAGTGATACCGTGTTTCTTGTTCCGGTCAAAGCTTGCATGCATGGCCCGGTGTGCATGGATTGCAAGACCGAGATCGGAGCAGTAGTCCCGCATCGTCATGACGCCTGCCGTCCCGGCAACGACCACATCGATCATCGCGTAGTTCCAGCCATATTCGGCCAGCAGGTCTGCCCGTTTCTTCATGGTTTCTGTATCTGCGGAGATATTGAGGAACGCGGATTTTGTCTCACCGGTCTCTTTTTCTGCCTTGTCCCGCAGTTTAGCGAGGTTTTTTACCCGGTCATCAAACCGGTTGAACGGGGTTGACGTCAGGTTCTCGTCATCCTTGACAAAATCAAATCCACCCATCCAGGTTTCGTAACCAACCTCAGCATGTTCCTGTGCAGAAAACCCGATCTTGGGCTTGGGTACTGCGCCCGTGAGGGGGCGTTTTGCCACCTTCATCATCCTGCGGATCCCATCGTTGCCAAAATGCGGGCCTTTGAAATGCTTCATGTATGCTGCGGGCAGGGCAACATCGATCAGCCGGAGGTTCCTGATTGCTTTCATGCCAAAGATATTGCCGGCGATCCCGCTCAGCAGCTGGACTGCGTTCCCCTCTTCCCAGAGAGCGAGGGGGTAGGCGATTTTTACCCTGTTTCCCTTTATGTCAAATGCTGTAGCCCCAAGACTTTTCATCCGGGGCGGGAGGGTATGGAGTGTTGTCCATGTGCCCGTCGAACTCTCCGAAGCTATCCTTCCCACCGCCTCCTCATTTCGGATCCCGGCAGCAGGTTCAAAATAATACAGGCAGATGAGATCGTCCTGGGCCGGTTCATAGTCCAGGTTGACAAATTCTTTGTACCAGTCAATCGGCATAGCTGTTCCTGTACAACCAAGGGAACTGGGAGTAAAAAATGTTCCCGGTGACAGCAGAAAAAAAGGAAATGATTACAATAAAAACCGGTTGTATCAGCGAAGTGCAAAGATAAAATCAGGAAAAACGATACCATGAAAGGTATTGGAATGTACCCATCGTTTTTTGGTTAAACTACGATTTGGAGGGAAAAATTGATGGAATTGTGCGGGAATGCCCGATGAAGAAACTATATCTGTTCTACCGGGCAACCCAATTATCAGAGGGAATACATCTATGACTGACGTGGAAATCGCAAAAAAAAATGGTGAATCGTATCTGAAAACCAACATTACCGCAATACAACACTCAGTATCTTACGATGAAACAGCCTATCACCTCCCCATTTCGTTTGCCCTTACCGGTATTGCAGTTCATGACCAGAAGGCAGCACTTGATGTATTTGCAAAGACTGACAGTAATCCTCTCGTTGCTGCAGAATGCATTCTTGCAGAAAAAACAGCAGCTGAAGGTAAGGAACCCTCTCCCTATACGGGTTTTATCGATGATACCATAATCCGGAAGCTCGGGTACTCTCTTGTTGATGGCAGTATCCTCGGGCTCGCACTTGTTGTCGGGACTCCCGAAAGCGCCGGGAGTGCTTCTGCTATCTGCCGCGAGTTACAGGAAAAATACATGCTTACGTTTCTTGCCGGGGATGTTATCACATCACTTTCCGGTGCAGGGGTGAAAGTTGGACTTGAATACCGTCTTATTCCTCTTGGTTCAACACCAACATACGGGATTCATTTTGTCGATATCATTGCACGGGTTGCAATGATGTTCGGGGGTGTTACTCCGGGCGACCTGTCCCGTCTCCTTAAATATGCCAAAGAACGGGCAAAAGCGATTGTGATTGTATTTCCCGGGCTTACTGACCAGGAAATTGCGTTTGTCGATGGGATGAGAGTCCTTGGTTTTCCCATCCTTTCGCTGGGGGATTATCAGGGAGGGGACTGGATCCCGTCAACTCCTGAAGAGGTTGTCCGGAAGGGGATGGAGGAAAAGGGAATAAAGGTGAATGTCACTGCCATCCCGATCCCGATGGGGTGTTCGCCAGCATTTGAGGGAAAGAGCATCCGAAAAGAGGAGATGTATGTGGAGTTTGGCGGGGGGAGGTCTCCTGCTTTTGAACTTTTACACATGCGTTCCACAGACGAGGTCAAAGACGGGGAGGTGACCGTTATCGGACCTGAGATCGATGCGATGAAGGAGGGGGGCGCGTATCCGCTTGCAATTATCGTAAACGTCGCCGGCAAGATGATGAAAAAGGATTATGAGCCGGTGTTTGAGCGACGGATCCACAATTTTGTCAATTACGGAGAAGGATCATGGCATGTTGCCCAGCGGGATATCATTTGGG
This sequence comes from Methanoregula sp., assembly GCA_035527915.1. GTDB lineage: Archaea > Halobacteriota > Methanomicrobia > Methanomicrobiales > Methanospirillaceae > Methanoregula. The sequence goes on from DATKZP010000114.1 coordinate 18,607, forward strand.
TGAGGATCTCAAAAGAGGTTGTCGCAAAAGGGGTGAAAATTGAACATATCGGAAAGCTGCTGGCAAGCAAGTTCCGGATGGACTTCCCCCAGCTGCTCGATGCTGTTTCTGTCACCCTTATCACCGATGAAGCAAAGGTGCTGGCAGCAAAAAAAGATGCAGAACGTGTGTATGAGGAGCGTGATGCACGTATCAAAGGTATGCGCGATTCTGATGTGACCACCTATTACTCCTGCACGCTCTGCCAGACTTTTGCCCCCAACCATGTCTGTGTCATCACCCCCGAGCACCCTGCCCTCTGCGGCGCTATCAGCTGGCTGGATGGAAAAATTGCATATGAGATTTCTCCTTCGGGTGCCAACCAGCCAATAGAGAAAGGGGCAGTCATCAACAGCCTGAACGGGGAATTTGAGGGTGTTAACAAATTTGTCAAAAAGGCGAGTCATGGAGAGATAGACCGTTGTTCACTCTACAGCGTGATGGAATACCCGATGACGTGTTGCGGGTGTTTTGAGTGTATTGCTCTCATGCTTCCCGAGGTGAACGGGATTATGGTTGTGAACCGTGAATTCAAAGGTATCACCCCCTCGGGGATGACGTTCTCCACGCTTGCCGGAACTATCGGCGGAGGGGCCCAGACACCGGGGTTTGTCGGTATTTCAAATAATTATATTCTTTCTGACCGCTTCTTACAAGGTGAAGGAGGTATCGGGCGTCTTGTCTGGATGCCCTCCGCGCTCAAAGAAGAGTTAAAGACCCGGCTTGTGAAAATTCTTACCGACCAGAACAGAGCGGATCTTTTTGAAAAGATTGCCGATGAGACCAGCGCAACAACTATTGAAGATCTGATCTCCTTTTTGGACCGTGTGAAACATCCCGCCCTGACCATGAAATCGCTGATGTGAGGGAATAAAAATGGGATATGATCTTCACTTTGGCTGGACAGGCTCGATTGGCAAGGTTATTCTGGGCGCCACCAGATCAGACGGGGGAACAAGAAAAATTTCCTACCATATCGGCGGCGAAACAACACTCCCGCTCATTGACAAGGATCCCTTATCCCCCACACCACTTGTTGCCTTAGAGATCTGCGATAACCCGGAATACTGGTCCCCGATAATCAAAAATTTCTGCGGGGATCTGGTAGATAACGTGGATGAATGGGCAAAGACTGCAGAAACGGTCTATGGTGCTGATCTGGTTCGCCTGTACCTGACCAGCACACGGCAGCGGAATTTTTCTGATATGGCATCCGTGGGAAAAACCTTAGAGGCCGTGCTTTCAGGAACCGCCCTCCCTTTAATCATCGAGGGTAGCAACGAGCCCACAATTGACAGCGAGGTCTTCTTGAAGTGCGGTGAGACTGCGCAGGGGGAAAGACTTCTTCTTGGAACCGCAGAAGCCGGCAGGTACCGGAGCATTGCTGCCGCAGCTCTTGCCTTCAACCACTCGGTCATCGCACAGTCCCCCATTGATGTCAACCTTGCAAAACAACTCAACATCCTCTTGCGGGAGATTGGTGTGCAACGGGATCATATCATGATCGATCCGTACACCGGCTCCCTCGGCTATGGCTTTGAGTATTCCTATTCGGCAATGGAACGAATCCGGTTCTCTGCACTGAAAGGGGATACTGATCTCGCTATGCCCATGATCTCTTCTGCTTTTGATTCGCTGACAATAAAAGAAGTCAGGGAAGCAGAGCCAGCCCTGCAGGACGAGATGGCTGTACAGTGGGAATTTTATACCGGTATCGCGGCAGCGGCTGCCGGATCTGAGATTGTCTGTGTCCGCCATCCAAAGACGGTCGGGATGCTCAAATCAGCGTTTGCCGGCATGAAGAGCGGTGCGGGTTTTACCGGGGTGAAATAACGATGGCTCTCAAGGCTCTGGATATCTATAAACTCCTGCCAAAAAAGAACTGCAAGGAATGTGGTGATCCTACCTGCCTCACTTTTGCCATGAAACTCGCCGGGGGAAAAGCGGATGTGGATCTCTGCCCCCATCTGGATGACCAGGCAAAATCTGTACTGGGTGCAACTACGCGACCTCCCATTCAGCTGGTGAACATTGGTGTAGGAGAACGATCATTTGCTGTCGGTGAGGAATTTGTTCTTTACCGCCATGACAAGACCTTCTATCACCCCCCGGGGATTCTCTTTAGGGTATCAGATACCCAGACACCTGAAGAGATCACTTCAACAACGATACGGGTCAGGGATGAATCATTCACCCGCATCGGCACCGAACTACGGTTTAACGGTATTGCGATCGAAAATGCAAGTGGCTCTGCAGACGCATTTGCCCGAGCTGTCATGACCGTTGAGGAATCTGCAGATCTCCCCCTTGTGCTGATCTCAAAGAACACTGAAGCGCTCAATGCAGCACTTGTCCAGGTCGGGAGCTACAAACCCCTGATCCATGCTGCAACGAAGGAAAATTTCAGGGAACTGTGTGCACTTGCAAAAAAACATAGTTGTCCCCTGGTAATCAAAGCCCATGGCCTGGAGAACCTCGCCGGGCTTGCAAAAGACTGTGTGACAGAAGGTGTGAAGAAACTGGTCATGGATATCAGTCCGCAATCCCCCGGTGATTTTATAACGACATCAACTGCCATACGGCAACTCGCCATTACCCGTCAATCCACGGACCTTGGCTATCCGGTATATCTGGATGCTACGCATCCTCATCTGCAGGATGCTGCGATCGCACTTGGCATAGTCAAATACGCATCAGTAATTATCACGCCACCGCTTTCCCCGGCATCTGCAAAGGCTGCCCTCACGCTCCGCCAGAACATCTACACGGATCCCCAGAAACCAATCCAGATGAACCCCGGCCTGTATCGTGTCGGAACCCCGGGAAAAGATGCACCAGTACTTATGACGGTGAACTTTTCCCTCACGTTCTTTACTCTTCAGGGTTACCTGGAGTCCACCCGTATCCCCTGTTTCATGCTGATTGTCGACACAGAAGGGCTCTCCGTCATGACCGCTGTAGCTGCAGGAAAACTCAATGAAACGCTGGTGCGTGATTCTATAAAGAAATTTGATCTGGAGCAGGAGGTATCTCATAAAACCCTCATCATCCCGGGCTATTCCGCACCCCTGTCTGGAATGATTGAAGAAGCGACCGGCTGGAAGGTGCTGGTAGGGCCCCGCGATGCAGCTGAGATAGGAGAATTCCTGCATGAAGAATGGAAGAAGCAAAAATCCTAAAAATCCAGAATTTTTAAATTTTTCAGCATCCCCCTGATCCCCTTCTTTTTTAAAAGAGTAGTATTTTTGGCTCTGTAGAAATGCTCAGAAATATTAAATCATAACGCTCTTGGGAGCTTTTAGTTTCACCTACGCCCCCGGTGCTTAGGCATCCCCCCACATTGCGATTACCTCTCATAAGGTTAACCAGATTGTGTAAATGGGGTCAAGGGGATACACCCCTTGGGCTGCCTCCCCATCTGGGGGAGAGTGGGGGTCACCTTCGTATTTTTTTTAAGTCAACAAAAAGATGAACAAAATCAGGTTTTCTCCAGAGCCGTATTTTCAACCTTCCCGGGGGTTATTGCACTATGGGGGATGCCCGGGCGGCAGGGGCTAAAGCACGATGTAAAAAAGAGCCACCAGGAGCGATTGATTGTTTCTTATGAGGATTTCAACAAAGCTCATTTTTATTATTCCGTTCTCGTCACGTCCCTTAAAACAAACAGGGATAATCACCGTAGAATATTTCTTATCTCTCTTACCAATGTTAGTGTTAAGGACAGATCATCATGCGCATGGTAACATTTCTTCCGAGTTATCGCAAAATTGACTTAGCACGTGGTAGTACCATCCTTGATGCTGCCCGGAAGGCCGGTCTGAACATCAACGTTGTCTGCGGGGGACTGGGCAAATGCGGCAAGTGCGTGGTTTATGTACAATCGGGAAAAACAGAATTTGACCGTCAGAAATATTCGCGGTTTTTTAGCGAGGATGAACTGGAAAAAGGGGCATGTCTTGCCTGCGAGACACTGGTGCAAGGCGATCTGCAGGTGCTGGTTCCCGAGAGCACCCTTATCCAGGAACAAAAAATCCTGGTCGCAGGCAGGGATACCGAGATCGAGTTCCATCCCTCTGTAAGGAAATATTATGTCGAGCTCCAGCCGCCAACACTGACCGATCCGTCACCGGATCTCACCCGGCTTTTATGGGGAATCCAGAAGAGTGGTGGGCCGGTTGCGGATAAGATCTATGTCCCTCTTGAAGTAATGCGTGAAATTCCCACGCTTCTTCGTCACAGTGACTGGAAAGTTACCGGGACAATTGCCCTTGTTCCGGGCGGCTACCGTCTTATTGATCTCCAGGAATATGACACGTCAAAACGCATATATGGTGCTGCGATTGATCTCGGTTCCACGACGATTGTCGCGTATCTCTGGGATCTGGTCAGCGGCAAGGTAGTTGCGGTTGCCTCGAACTATAACAGGCAGATCAGCTGTGGTGAAGATATCCTCGCACGCGTGAATTTTGCCCGGAAAAACGGGCTCACAAAACTCCAGGCGCTCGCCACAGAGAGCATCAATGTCGCATTGACATCTGCTTCAAATACTGCGGGAATCGACCGTGAAGATATTTACGAAGTCGTGGTTGCTGGCAACACGGTGATGACGCATATGCTTCTCGGAATTGACCCTGCATATATCATCGCAGAACCGTATGTGCCGGTAGTCCAGCGGGCGCTTTCTGTCGCGGCAGGCAGGATAGGAATTACCAGTAATCAGAACAGCGGGCTCTTTGTCTTCCCTGCTGTCAGCGACTTTATCGGGGGTGACATTATCGCTGATATCCTTTCCTGCGGCATGAGTGAGCGTGAAGAGATCTCGCTTTTGATCGATATCGGCACCAACTTTGAAATCGTTCTCGGAAACAAAGACTGGATGTTTTCCTGTGCCGGCGCTGCCGGACCAGCACTTGAAGGAGGAGAAGTGCTCTTTGGTATGCGGGCAAATCCCGGTGCTATTGAGAAGATCACTGTCGATCCTGTAACGCTTGATCCTGTCTATAGCACAATCAACAACATCAGACCACGGGGCATCACCGGTTCCGGATTAATCGACCTGCTTGCAGAACTTTTTACAGCGTGTGTGATTGACAGGACAGGACGGATAAATACCAGCATAGAAAATATAAGAGTCCGCACAGGCCCTCACTTCCCGGAGTTTGTTGTAGCCTGGGCCAGTGAGACTGATATCGGGAAAGATATCGTGATCACGGAAAATGATATCAAAAACCTGATTATGAGCAAGGCCTCGATTCATGCTGCCTGTGTAACGCTGATGAAAGAGGCAGGTGTGACCCGTCACGACATCTTTACCATTTATTTTGCCGGTGCATTTGGCAATTATCTGGACAAGAAAAATGCAACGATTATTGGCCTTATGCCGGAGATCGAATTTGACAGGATAAAAAATATCGGGAACGGGGCAGTGACGGGTGCAAATCTTGCGCTTATTAACCGGAGAGAGCGAAAAACACTTGATGAGATTGCCCGTAAAATCGCGTACATCGAACTGAACGCGGAAGCCTCATTTATGGATGAGTACACCTCAGGTACATTTTTACCTCACACGGATTTCACCTTGTTCCCCATGGTCCAGAAACTCATAGAAGCCTGCCGGCTCAGGAAAGGCTGATCGCATGGCAAAGATGATCCCTTCACCCAACTCTCTGGCAACGGGAGTAGGTGCACTTCCCCATACGGATCCTGTGTCAGCATGCAATGATGTTCTGGATATATTCCCCCAATTCCCGTATGTACCCACTCTCCCGGAGCGGGGGCAACTGGAAAGTATTGTCTTTAACGATTCCGAGCAGTTACCGGGAAGGATCTTAAAGGATGACCGGCTTCTTTTTGACAGTACAACTGACCAGACTGAAGCGATGGAAAAGGTATACATGGATTATGTTGAGGACAACTATGCTCCCTATCCCCTCCATAAGGATTATGCATCCGGTTTCATCGAAATGATGTCCCGGACAATTTCCCCTGCGAAAGTTCTGAAATGCCAGGTGACCGGGCCGGTCACGTTCGGCATGCAGGTGGTCGATGCAAAAAAGCGCCCTATCTACTATGATGGGCAGCTTGCCGATGTGCTATCGAAAATGATTGCGCTCAAGGCACGATGGTGTGAAAAGGAGATGAGAAAAAGAACCGGCGTGACAGAAACACTCGTTGTTTTGAACGAGCCATACCTTGCCGCTCTGGGATCATCCGTGGTGCCGGTTGATAAAGAAACGGTACGAGCGGGCTGGGAGGACATTGCTGCGCTGGTTGAAGGTGGGCTGGGCATCCACTGCTGCTCGAATACGGACTGGGAATTTTTGCTGGAGCTCAATCCTTCCGTTGTCTCCATCGATGCGTATGCAACAGCAAAGGAGTTCCTGTTGTACGCTGATTCCATTGTTGCCTACCTGGAGCGGGGAGGGGTTGTGGCATGGGGGATTGTCCCGTCAGAATACAAACTCTTTGCAAATGAAACCACGGACTCCCTCTATGAACGGTATCTTGCTGTCAGGGCCCAGCTCTGCAGACATATGCCGGAACGTCTCTTTGATGCGCAGTCACTTATCACGCCCAGCTGCGGGATCCGGTTTTCTGACCAGGATGGTGCTCTTGCCATCATGCAGACCGCAGCAGAGATCTCACGCCGCATCCGGGAAAAAGGAAGCGGAGCCTGATCCCTCCGTCAGGATTGATGAAGGATTTTTTATGCCAGAACATCCGTTTACCATCGCGCTATCAGGAAAAGGCGGGACCGGCAAGACAACAGTCAGTTCCCTGCTTATCCGTTCGTTCATCGATATGGGAGAAACACCCGTTCTTGCGGTTGATGCCGACCCGAATGCCAACCTCCATGAAGCCCTTGGTGTACGTGTTCATGAAACGCTGGGGAGCATGCGGGAGGAAGCCTTCGCCCGTCAAATACCGCCGGGCATGAATCGCCATGACTATGTCAGGTTCCGGTTCCGCCAGGCTCTTGTCGAAGCAGAGGGATTTGACCTTGTAGCAATGGGTCGTCCGGAGGGAAGCGGATGCTATTGTTTTGCCAACGACCTGTTATCAGAATGCATGTTTCAGCTTGAACGTGACTACCGGTTTATTGTTATCGATACTGAGGCTGGCATGGAACATATCAGCAGGGGAACGGTCGGAAAACCGGATATGCTGCTTGTCGTGAGTGATCCCGGTGCGAGAGGATTGCGGACAATTGTCCGTATACGGGAGATCGCAACGCAGCTCGGGCTCAAACCCGAACAGATCCATGTTGTCTTCAACCGCTATAAATCCATAGCGGCACCGGTGGACATCGGAAATGAATTGCCGATTGCGATTATCCCTGAAGATTCCGCAGTTGAAATGGCAGACCTCGCTGCCACACCGGTTTCACAGATCCCGGCAGACAGCCCTGCACGAGTGATCGTGAGGGAGCTCGCAGAGAAAATTTTAGAACTTGCAGGAAAAAAATGCGAAAACCAGAAAGGTGGTTGTTGAAGCCCCTCATTTGATATTTTTTTAAGTTCTCCGGGCTTTGTTGAAACCCTCATAGAAACAAACAATCGCTCTTGGGGGCTCTTTGCATTTCATGCTTTTAGCCCCCGCCGCCCGGGCATCCCCCTATTGCGATAACTCTTGGTAAGGTTGATGAAAAACCTTAACAAAAGAGGGGGTCAAGGGGATGCCCCCCTTGGGATGCTTCCCCCTCTGGGGGAGTGAGGGGGTCACCCTCCAAGCTGCTGCAGAAAATAAACAAATACAAAAAAAAAGAGGATTTCCCATGAAAATCGTAATAATCAGATATAATGAGAAAAGGTTCATTTTTTACCATCGCGATGAACGCCGCCGCCCCAAAACAGGGCTTCCTGTGCGGCGGTTTAAGTAACTAAAAATGCGAAAAACCTCCTTGCCCCGCCGTGCCTCGGAGAGGCCTTGAGGCGGGGGACTCTCGTAACTAATCGATTTTCATTGTTCGGATGTGAACGTACAAGTTCATGTGCGTTTCAACAGAGCTGGTCCTCGCTGTTTTTTTGGGTAACATCTGTATTGAGTTGATTACAAAGATGGGATCAGATGCCTCCATACCCCGGAATACGATGAACGTCATCGCCCCCAAAGGGACCCCCTATCAGGTGTATTCCACTGCAGTTTTGATGAGCGCGATTCGCAAAAATATGCCTTGCCCAGCGAGGGCCAAAACACGGCGGCCGAGCGAGCGCATCAGGAAAGGGACACATCAAGAAAGAAATGTAATAGTGCATCTGACTCGCACGAAATGACGATTGGCCTTTTTTAATTTCAACCGTTTCAAAAAAAAATTTCGGGTGAAAAAAGAACAGGGTAAAATATTATTTTCTTATACTCGTATGTTATAAAAATACTGCCGCAGCAATCGTTGTTGTCCAGAGACCGTTTTTGTCCCCTTCGGCAGACTGGCAGGTATGCTTGGTTTTAATGATCTTTCCGCTCGCCTTATAGGTCTGCTCCCGTTCTGACCACGCTGCATTCACGTCAAATTTGATACCCAGCGTTGTTGCAAGCATGGTTGCTGCAAGGTCCTCGGCATATTCTCCGGTCTTCTCCTTGGTTTCCCCGAAGGCGTGGTGCTCGGACAGGTAACCGTATTCTCCGGTATCACTGGGAAGGGCAAGACCAATTGCAGATGAGACCAGGCGGTTGGGTTCATTGGTCTCGTTCCTTGCCATAACACAGAATACAATACCGCCGGGCATGAGGCACTTCAAACCTTCTGATTTTGATATCTGTTTACATTTCGGTGGGAAGATGCTTGAAACGTATACAAGATTACATTTTTCAATACCGGCCTTTCTCAACGCAAGTTCAAAAGATGCGAGACGGTCTTTATGGGTCCCCACCCCTTTGGTGAAAAAGATCCTGGTCGGAACATACATATTTTTTTATTGTATCTTTTTCTCTCTTTAAGTTTTGGTCAGAATTGAGTTAAAAACAAAAATACAATGTTTTTTTTGCAGAAATAGTATATTCGCGCCCTTTTTTGCTCTGTTTGATACGCCCGGCGATTTTTTTTTAAAAAGAGGATTAGTCCGGTTTCTCTTTTAAAATCTGCAGAGAATTTCAGGAAGTTCTCCCATGGCATCAATAATAAAATCGGCGGCTACGGAATTGCGGTCACGGGAGAACCGGTCCCCGTACCGGGCATACACCGTCCGGATGCCAAGATTCCGGCAGGGTTCGATATCCCTTCGCGGGCTGTCACCAACCAGCACGGTTTCATGGGGACTGGCTTTCATTATGTCGAGTGCTAACATGAACGGCTCCGGGGCAGGTTTTTTCATCGTTACCATATCGTAGCTGACTATGCAACAAAAGAATTGCAGCAACCCGGTTTTTTCGAGGCGCAGTGTGGCATCCCGGGAATGTGCGTCGGTCACAATTCCCATGGTATATTCCCGTGTATGGAGTGACTGCAGGGTATCGGTAACCCCCTCATAAGGGAAAATGTGCTGAAGTTTCACGGTCTCATATACCTGACAAGCCTTACGGAACAAACCCTCAAGGGGAATGCTCCGTTCGTTCATATACTGGCGGATATTTTCATGGGATTCATATCCGTGGGTGGGGGTTAAAAAATACGAGAACAATTCTTCCCCGTCATCATGACCAAACTGCTGCACCACTGCCTGGCATGCGGCAATCTGGGCGCCGAAGAGGTCAAAGAGGGTGTTATCCATGTCGAATAAGAGAGTGGTGATCCGGCTCTGATGATTGTTCATGTGCAGTGAAATGTTTGAAGTCCTTTCACTATGAGGGTATGGGTGATGATATGTTTGTGAATATATCCATACGGTTACCCCGCTATCCGGTTGCCCTGTATCACATCAGATTCTGAAACTGTGTAGTACTGGTCGGTTCCGACAATATGGTATTGTCCCGTCGCACGAACCTCATAGGGATTCCCCTCTGTTGAATAGGGGACCGTGAACATCGCTTCCTCGCTCTCCTGCCGGTACACAAATATCCGTCCGGTATTGGTGACAACCGGCAGCTCAATAATCCCCTCACCAGGGATATCTGCCCCTTTGACGAATTCAAATATTTTTACGCCTTTGATGCCCGGAAGGGTAACCGGCATGGATTCCGGGAACATCGTGACCGTTGCATTATCCGGAGATTCGTGGATGAGGCGGTAGTGACTCAGCGCTGGGACTTTTTGGACAGGTCTGTCTGGCACAGCTGAAAACAGATTCGCGTAATGTGTAGGGACCAGTTCTGTACTCTCTTTGATAATCTGGATTCCGGCCAAACCGTTTGATATATCGAGGGGGCTCTCTTTTGTTATTACCCGGGCATAGCCATGCACATCCCCGGCAGTTTCACCGGGAGCCGGCACCTGACGGATTTCATACTCGACATAATCCACGGTTGTCGGCAGGGTCATAGACCCATCAAAACTATGGAGCCGGACTACCATGGTCTGGAAATAATCATCATCGAAACGGTGGACCTTGAGCAAACGGGACGAATCTTTTGCATCCGGTATAAGGAACCATTTTATGTAGGGAGAAATGTCTACCGATGCACTTTGCCATGGTACAAGGTTCGTGAATGTGTCAACTGCCATGTTTGAATCGGTAATGACATATTTTCCTCTGAAATTCTCAAAGATAGCATCCGCTTTCGACTCATTCCTGCTCAGGAAGAATGCAGCAGCGCCTCCTTGACCTCCCAGGTTGTCCTGGAAAGGATTGGTAATCGGAATCCGGTGAGCAATGAAGGTGATCCAGTGACCGGCATCCCAGACTGCCATGACCCCATAGGATTCAGAGGGGTAGGAAAAACCCTGCATATCATACTGCCGGAAGTAATCAATCCCTGTCTGCGGGGTATTTTCCTGCAACCATTCCAGCGATTCAACCCAATCAGGAGAAATTTCATGGTGGGGAGTACTTACGCCATACTGAATATCGTTGTAAATGGAGATAGCAAAAAGACCGATAGTGAGAATTATAATGGAAATAACGGTAATATCTTTCAGAGTACCAGAGTAATTTACCGGATTTCTGGCGGGGCGTTTTGGCGCATTCTTTTTTTCTTTTTTGGAAGCAGGTTTTTTTGATTGGTTACTGTCAGCATCACCCGGAGAAATCGTACCTTTTGAAAAACGGGAAAATACTGTTGTCAGGTAATACATGATTTTGTTTTCTTTCCAGCCGATTGGCTCAGCGATACATATGGCCGCCAGCAATACGACATTGACCGTAAAAAAATAGGCAAATCGCTGGAACCGGATGGTTAGCAGGATCATGACCACTGACCATACTAACAGGAAAACAGACTCGTTGTTTCTTTTCTTTATCCCCGTGTGTACCAGGACAAGCAAACCTCCCGCCATCAGGATAAGTGCGACAGTGAAATTTTCCCAGGCGGCTGACAGGGTCCAGGGGAGTGTCTCAACCACGGCAACAGAATAGGTAGAGAAACCAAACAGCAGTTCCGTTGCCTGACCAGTTACTGATTGAAGGACAGGAAAACTCTGGATTAAAAAAATGCCAATGATGGCGAGCACGGCAAAACTTCCCAGGAACAGCCATTTTTTTCCGTAGAAAATCCTGGAAAAGATATACAGCAGCACGGTTTCTCCGATAATGGCAAGACTGACATATACAATGCCAATGGAGTACCGGGTAAGGGAAACCCCCGGTTGTATAAAACCGAAAAGGAACAGAAAAATTGTAAAAATACCGAGCAGTCCGATATTCAGAATGAGAAGATACCCGGATGTCGTTTTGGAAAAATAATCCAGAACCATCTGGACAAAAGTGTAGATGGCGATAACAACCAGTATGAGAAGGACTGTTGTCGATGCGAGAAGTCCAAGAAAATATACTATACCGGTAAGAACTGAAAGCAAAACCGGAAAAACAAGAGTTTTTTGATTTTTCCAGTCAACCGGGTGACTTTTCACATACGATATGGTGCATATATAGGAAAGAAAAAAGAGTGTGCTGAAAAGAACTTCTGCAATATGGTGGTCAAGCCACCCGTAGGAGGAGAGAGAAAAATATTGGATTGATACAACAGAAACCAGTCCCGCAGCGATAATCCCCGTTTTCCCGTTCCATACCGTTTTTCCCAGATAATACATGACCGGAACCATGACCATGGCCATGAGTGGGGCAACCCAGCCTGATGAAAAGATAATCCCGCTGCGTGTGGTTGCACCCGTAACCAGGCAGAGAGTTGCGGCAATGAAAGGATACAACGGCCCCCAGTCGACAGTCTTCCCCTCAGGGAAAGCAGTCATGGGATCAAACCAGTTGTACTGGGGAAAATCCCTGACCATCACCTCTACCTGTCTCAAAGTATACCAGGAATCTGTGTCATAGATATACAGAAATCCGGGATCTTTGATAAAGAATGCAGGAATCATCCGAAGAACCAGAGCAAGCCCCATAAAAAGGAGGAGAATTGCAGCAATACGGTATGACGGATGTTTTCCAAGGGAGGTCAAATCCATTATTACATACTAATGAAGTAAGAATATAATAAACCTTCAAAATCCTTATTGTTTGGGCAGGTTATGCGTTATTGGTATACACACCACTGCTAAAACCGGCCCTCTTTTCCTGAACTACAGAAATTTTTCAAAAATCCCCGTGAGGGATACTCATGGACGCTGGTCACGACAATTCTGCCGTTGCCTATCATCTTTTCAATAATTACATCTGATAATTCTGCGATTCCCACACGTTTTCCTTCATGTGATGGAAATGAGCCGTCACACTCTATGCACAGGGAATTATAATCGTCAATGAGTGTTCCGGTGTCAGAAGACGAACTGCATTCAATCCGGCGCGGGTGGCAGTCATGCTGGTATACGACCGGGAACGGGAGCCAGTCATAGGCATCCGGTTTATCGGCGGCCGCACCAAAGACAAGGAGGTTTCCGCCATTTTCGACAAATTTTTTGATCCGCGATGAGGCGGCGCGGAGTGCCGGAAGAAGGTTTGAATAGGCAGGGTTTGCAAAACCCGTGGGAATGATAAGACAATTGAACGTTCCCCGGTAAAACGGGGCTGCGAGCATGTGCGGGGTGACGAGTTCGCAGGCAATTCCACACTCTTCGATATACCGGTTGAAATGCTGTTTTGTGCTCCAGACAAACCCTGCACGACAACTCATCCCTTGATCACCCCAAGTGGCGACAGGCGTGCAACGAGCCTGGATATCCCCACCTCATGGACTACATGTACCACTTCATCACTGGATTTGTAGACCCCCGGAGCTTCATCAGCGATGGCTTTTTCGCTGTGTGCCCTGACAATAATACCTTCTTTTAAGAGATTTGCCACAATTTCCCTGCCGCTCATCATCTTTTTTGCCTGTGTTCGGCTCATTATTCTCCCAGCACCATGGCAGGTGCTCCCGAACGTCCGGTCCATGGCAGTCTGGGTTCCGTGGAGGATAAATGAGGAGGTTCCCATACTACCGGGGATGATCACCGGCTGTCCGATGGAGGAGAGATCGGTTGGAAGATCCGCAGCCCCGGGTCCGAATGAGCGGGTGGCACCTTTACGATGGACACAGACTTTCACGCGGTTACCATCAACCACGTGCTCTTCTAACTTTGCAACATTGTGCGCCACATCGTACATGAGGGGCATCTCATCGTATTCGATCCTGAACATTTTTGAGAGCACCTGCCGCGTGGTATGGGTAATCATCTGCCGGTTTGCCCACGCATAGTTAGCTGCGGCTGCCATCGCACTGAAATATGCCATCCCTTCCGGTGAGGTTATCGGGGCACAGGCAAGTTGTCGATCGGGGATCGTGATATGGTATTTTTTCGTTGCACTTTCGAGTGTTTTTATGTGATCCGTGCATACCTGGTGCCCAAGCCCGCGGGAGCCGCAGTGGATCATGCAGCAGACCTGCCCGAGGGTGAGGCCAAACGCCTTTGCCGCATCCGGGTTAAAAATTTCACGCACAACCTGAATTTCAAGGAAATGATTGCCTGATCCAAGCGTGCCGCCCTGGGGTATACCACGTTGCTTTGCCTTATCAGAGACGGCACGGCTGTCGGCAGCTTTCATGAACCCCCCATCCTCACACCGCCTGAGGTCGCGTTCAACCCCATAACCGGCCCCGACCGCCCATTGGGCACCTTTTACCATCATACCCTCAAGTGACCGGGAAGAGACTTTAAGTGCGCTCTTTGCACCAACACCTGTGGGAACTGCATGGAAGAGCTCCTCGATAAGATCGCGGCGGCCGGTAACATCCTTATACTGTAATGGAGTTGTGAGTAACCGCACCCCGCAATTAATATCAAATCCGACACCGCCCGGAGAGATTACTCCCTCATCAACCAAAAACGCGGCAACACCCCCGATGGGGAATCCATAACCCCAGTGGATGTCAGGCATTGCAAGCGAATGTTTCAGAATTCCAGGGAGGGTTGCCACGTTTGCAAGCTGCTGGACAGCACCCGGTTCTAATGTCTTACCTAATGATTCAGAAAGGAAGATCCTGCCCGGCACCCGCATGCCAGCTACATATCCAACAGGGATTTCCCATTCATGTAACCCAACCCGGTTTATCCCCTCAAGCATCCTTCAGGCACCTCCACCCAATGTCTTAGACATCAAATATGATGTCCAGCATATATCCATTCGCATCGTGCGTGATTGAGAGCCCGGAGTAGGAGATCCCTTTCACTTCAGAACCACCGGAGTGCCGGGCAGGATCAAACGGCTCCCCGGTGAGCTCAGCAGTGAGCCGCGAACCGTTAATGGAGACGCGAGCCTCTAAAAAGACAAGCCCCTCCACTTCTGACACAAAAAGCACCTCTGAAAGGAAGTCTGCAAGGAGTGATTCATTGTCAGAGGATTCAATCTGGATCTCCCTTAATATGCTCCCGCTCCGGGTTGCTCCGTACATTACCTGCATCAGGGCATTGAAGGTTTCAGAAAAAAGTGCTTCAAGTGTAGGTGCTCGTGCCCGGATTTTTACATCTGCTGTATGGGAGATCTCTTCGAAACTCATCCGTATTCATGTCCGACAAGATCATCATCATCAAAAAACGGGACCATATCCATCCGGATGCTGTCGAGGAACCGTGCCTGATGAACGGAAACATAGATCATATGATTCCCTGCCCTGAGAAGGAGATCGCTTTTTTTGGGGGGTTTGACACGGATTGGCAGGAGTATTGGCCCGCCGCAGGAGGTGCAGATGCGAAAATCGCAATCCCGTTTATTGATATATTCGACCACTTCCGGGACAATGGCAACCTCGCTTATGCAGGCGTTGTTTTTGGTATGCATGATGCTATATAACTAGGAATGTAGCAGTAAAAATCGTTGTGGATCAAAAGCGGGTTTAACTGACCCCAACAATCCTGACCACGATGTCAAAGTATTTTTCTTTAAGTTCGTAGTTGTGACCTCCGTCGGAATTTCGTTGTGCGCGGAGGATGCCAATGCGGGAGGCAATGATACCGACCATTGAAGCAATCGCATGGAATGTGACTGCAAACTGTGTCTGAAGTTCAGCAACGAGTTCTGCGATTGTGAGAGATTTGAGTTTCACAAAAAGTCTCAGCACTTCGCGCCGGATTCCGGTCCTGTCCCGGGAGAGGTAGGACTGCAATCGACTCTCGACGACTCGCTTGATCTCTGATGGAGATCTCATACTTTTACTGTCAAAGGTCACTGTATATATATTTTTTCATTTAATGCGATATTTAATCCCTAAAAGGAGATCTCCAGTGTTTTATGAAGGGACACGAATTTTCTGCGAACTTTGCAGGAAAAAACCTTGTTGCCGGGATGGGTGGATTGATGGGGCGGAAATCAACTCTGGTAACTTTTTAATCATGCATAAACAGATAATAACGGTATGGGATTGATCAACTATAATATTGAGAAATATTCGCCAAAACAGTTGGTGATAATCCCTCTCGCTATTCTGGCAGTATCTGTTGTACTGCTCTCTCTGAATATGGTTGCAACCGGGATGCCCGTAACACCAGGTATTGATTTCTCCGGTGGCACAGCTGTCACGATTTTTACTGCTGACACCAGGGAGCAGATACAGTCAGCGTTTGCAGGATACCCGCTGGTCGATATCAGTGAAGGAGTGAACAATGGGAAATTTTTGAAATTCGGAGCAATGGATGATACGAAATTCCAGTCACTGACTGCGCTTATCTATCAGAAATTCCCTGATGCAAAAGTTGACCAGATTGGGGAAACCTTTGGAAAAACCCTGCAATCACAGGCATTGCTTGCCATGGTATTTTCGTTCATCGGCATGTCGGTTGTGATTTTTATCTCCTTTAGGACATTCGTGCCGTCAGTAGCAGTTGTACTTTCAGCCTTCGCTGATATGGCCATGACCGCCGCTATGATGAACATAGTCGGTATCCCGCTCTCACTGGGTACCGTTGCCGCACTGCTCATGCTGATTGGTTACTCGGTGGACAGTGATATCCTGCTCACGAACCGGGTACTCAAGCGGCAGGGCAAGCTCAACGATAAGCTTTCCGGTGCATTCCGCACAGGCATTATCATGACTTCAACAACCCTTGCTGCTGCCACGACAATGTTTGTTGTCTCGTATTTGGGGTCTGTCCAGATCCTCATGGAGATATCGGCCGTGCTTCTCATCGGGCTTGTTTTTGATATGCTGAATACCTGGCTCACCAACGTCGGGATCCTCAAATGGTATGTCCTGAAGGGAGGTGGCAAATGAAGTCAAAAGAATTACATGCGCTCCTCACTGACTGGAGGATTGCGGCGCTCCTCATACTTATCGTCCTCTCAGTTATTGCAATATATCCACATGTTGATGATCAGGGTAATCTGGCAACCAACCTCCAGTATGGTCTTGACCTCCAGCAGGGGACCTGGCTCCAGCTCGAGTTCCAGGCTGAAGTTGTAGGGTTCACAAACGATCTCCCCCTGGAAGAATTCATTACGGAGCTTACAAAAGACCTTGATACCGAAGTGCTGCAGGTTGACGCCAATCACCTCGAAATACGGAAATATTATTCTCAGGCAGATCTGGAACCAAAATTTTTGGCAGCCGGGGGAACATTAACCAGTTACCAGCAGGGTGTATCAAAATCTACTGCTGATGATGTGAAACGTATCCTGGAAAACAAGATCAATACGCTTGGTACCAAGGACGCAAAAGTCAATACCCTCACCGGTATGAACAATGTTGCGCGGTATATCCGCGTTGAACTGGCCGGCGTGGACATGAAGCAGGCGCAGGAAATTGTCGGGAAACAGGGCCGGTTCGAGATCCGTGTCCAGACCACCGGAAACCTGACAGAGCATGTGCTGTCCGGTGATACCATTACCAGTGTTCAGAATCCCAGCCAGGAGCCCCCGGGCAGTGACCGGTGGGGGGTTGGTTTTACCCTGAGTGATACCGGCGCTGCCGCATTCCGCGCTGCCGCAATTAAATACGGTGCGACTACAGACCCCGAAAACCACAACCTGATCATGCTCCTTGACAACGAGACCGTATATTCCGCACCCCTGTCAGAAGACCTTGCAGGAAAACTCCAGGCTGAGAACATCCGGCAGCTCTTCGCGTCAACAGGGTCGGGAAAGTACGGGACCCAGCAGGCAACCAATCTTGAAATTCATCTCCGCGCAGGAGCATTGCCCGTTGATGTCAACATTGCAGGTTCCGGTGGTGTATCAGCACCTATGGGAGAGCGTTATAAAATGATGGCACTTCTTGCAGGAATTTTCACGCTCATTACGGTCGGGCTGGTCATCTTTTACCGCTATCGTGAACCAAGTATTGTGCTCCCGATGGTAATGATCAATACTTCGGAAATTGTCATCCTGCTTGGTTTTATCAGCCTGATCAGGTTCCAGATGGATCTTCCCACAATCGCCGGTCTGATCGCAGTCCTTGGAACCGGGATCGACCAGCTGGTTGTGATAACCGATGAGATATTGCACGAAGGAAAGGTGCCTTCACCCAGTCTCTATTTAAAGAGACTTTCGAGGGCACTGAATATTATCGTTGTTGCCGCCGCAACCGTAGTGATTGCGATGGTGCCTCTTGCATTGATGGATCTCTCAACGCTCAAGGGATTTGCCATCATCACCATCCTTGGTGTACTCGTCGGGGTGCTGGTCACTCGTCCCGCGTATGGTAAAATTATCATGCAAATCCTCTCCAAATAATAATACCATACCTTTATCTTTTTTTTAATCGACTATTCTTCCGGGTATGTTGAATGAGCAAACCGGTTTTATATGATTTTTTTGCGACCTGGTGTGGTCCCTGCAGGATGCAGACGCCAATACTGGAGGATCTCGGGAAGAAAATGGGTGATGCAATCGAGATAAAAAAGGTCGATGTCGACCAGCATCTCGAGCTTGCGGAAAAGTACGGGATCCGTGTTGTTCCCACCCTGATTATTGAAAAGGATGGGAAGATCGTACAGTCCATGGAGGGGGTTACGGACGCTGCAACGCTCGAAAAAATCCTAAAACCGCTGGTGACTTAATGAAGATTGGTATTGTGGGGGGAACCGGAGATATCGGGGAAGGTATGGCTTTGCGCCTCTCCCCTCTTTATGATATCATCGTTGGATCCCGTAATACGGAGAAAGCAGAGAATGTCTGTAAGTGCACTCTTGATGTGTGTGATAAACGTGGGGAAAAACCCTGCACACTGGTCGGTGCATCGAACCAGGATGCAGTATCCTGTGCGGATATCGTGATTCTCGCCATACCGTTTAAACATCTGGTGAGTACTCTTGAGACACTGGACTGTTTTGAAAACAAGATTGTGATTAGTCCTGTCAATCCCATGGAGAAACGGGATTTCTTTACCTTCGTTCCCCCTGAAGAGGGTTCTGCGGCACTCCTGATAAAAAAACTTCTTCCTCCAACTGCAAGGATCTGTACAGCATTCAATACCATTGCGGCAAACCGCTGGAAATCGCTCGATGAAGAGCTCAGCTACTCAGTGCCGGTCTGTGGGGATGATGACGGGGCAAAACAGCAGGTTATGGAAATAGTAAACCGCATTTCAAAACTCCGTGCATTTGATGCAGGTCCCCTTGCAGCCTCCTGTCTGGTCGAGTCCTTAACGCCTCTCCTCCTCAATATTGCGCGGAACAACAAGATGAAGGATGTCGGGATTCAGTTCCATTAAGATTAAACATCTCATCAGTTCGCTTGCCGGCTGTTTTGGCGAGATCGCGTGGTGGCCGGGATACCCTGATGAAGTAATGATAGGTGCAATTCTCACCCAGCAGACGCGGTGGGAGAATGTCAGGCGGGCACTTGCAAATCTCAAAAAAAGAGACTTATGCTCTATTAATTCAATCTTTACTTCAGATATCCGCGATATTGAGGATGCGATCCGGTGTACGGGATTCTACCGTGTCAAGGCAAAGCGGTTGAAATCACTTGCCACGTATGTCATGGAAACCTTTGGAGGTTTTGAGGGAATGGCTGATGTTCCAACCTGGCAACTCCGGGCGGGGTTATTGAACGTGTCAGGTATCGGTGAAGAAACTGCTGACAGTATTCTTTGTTACGGTCTGGACCGGACAAGTTTTGTAATTGATGCGTATACTGAGCGAATGGTACGCTGCATTGGTGTTCCGGAAAAACGGCAGGATTTAAAAACCCTTTTTGAAGAAAATTTACCGGAAGATAATCACTCATATCGTCAGGCACATGCACACATTGTGGAATATGCAAAAGACTTCTGTGGGAAAAAGAGGTGTCATGAATGTATTCTCGTGAATTTGAGCGGATAGGAAAAAGACTTTTTGCCGAGCATCTGGCAGGGGGGAATTTTGGGAATATCAGCGCCAGGAAAGGCAATGAGGGTTTTTTCATCAAACAGAGTGGTGCATACCTGGATACAGCCGCTGAACTGGTTTTTGTGCCTCTCGAGGGAGATGTCCCGGTGACTGCTTCAAGTGAATACCGTGTGCACCGTGAGGTGTACAGGAAGACAGACCATAAAGCGATTGTACATGCCCATCCCCCCTGTGTTGTTGCAGCATCACTTGTCATGGATGCGATTGTGCCAGAAGACAGCGAAGGGGTGATGTTCTGCCCTAAGATTCCCGTTATCCGGGGTGCACCCGGTTCACAGGAGATTGCGGATGCTGTTACAAACGTCCTGTCATGTTCGAAACTGGTGATTGCGCGGGGTCATGGTACATTTGCCGCGGGAAAAACACTGGATGAAGCATATGTCTACACATCACTGGCGGAGCATTCCTGCCGGGTGCTTGCTCTGAAAAAAAGTTTTCTCCAGCGGTAAAAGGAGGTTCATCGTCATTTTGCGTGGGTAAGATAAGGTATTAAATCTCGTTCCTGATGTGTCCCACCCCTGATGGGGTCGCCCGGCCGCCTCTTCGGAGCCTCGCCGGGCAAGGTCGTTTTCTGTGAATCACGTTCAAAAAACTGCACCCGGACCACTGCGGGGGCGTCCCTTTTTGGTGCAGTGATGGTCACATAGTATTTTTGGGGCATGCGGCATCAGCCCCTGTCTTTGTAACCCTGTCAATACATGCGATACCCATTAAAAAATAACGAAGAGCCTGAAAGGAAACGTAATAACTGTTATGTATAAAAATTGCCGGGAATTATTTTTGTGGTTTTTTGGGTTGCAACAGTTGTATTTCCCGTATGATTTCCCGGTGAAAGATGAGTAGCATGTCACTGATCATGCCGAACATAAAAATTTCAATACCGACGACAATAAGGAGCACGGTTAGAATGGTGAGGGGAATGTGATCAATGCCGTGCAACCATTCAAGTAAAACATAAATACCCGTGAGGATGCCAAGAACCGAAGTGAAGAGACCCATCATCCCAAAGTAGAACATGGGGTTGTTCACCCGCGCAAGCCGGTAGATGGTGCTTACAATCTTGATACCGTCATGAAACGGTGAAAGTTTTGTTGCAGTTCCCGGGCGGCGTGAGTACTTGATTGGCACCACCATAATGCGTTGCCCGTTGCGAACAGATTCCACCGAGATCTCGGTCTCAATTTCGAATCCTTTTTCTTTTAAGTTCATCTGGTGGATGGCCAGTCGTGTAAATCCCCGGTACCCGGAAAGAATATCATGGAGATCGCGGCTGTGGGCAATCTTGAAAAGAAGGTTTAGCATATGGTTTCCAAAAAGGTTGAGGCGGGAGAATGCACCCTCCTCTGAATTGATGAGCCGGTCACCGATGACATGATCAAATCCCAAAAACAGGGGAGTCAGCATTTTTTCTGCATCTTTTGGCGTATACGTGCCATCCCCGTCAAGCATGAGAATATAGGGCTGCTCTATGATCTCAAACGCCTCGATGATGGCGTTGCCTTTCCCCTGACCCGATTGCGTACGGACATTGGCACCGGAATCACGGGCGACTTTAACGGTATTATCCGTACTCTTGCCATCGATAACAAGAATATGGTTATACCCCAATTCCTTAAACTCCCGGACAATAGCGCCGATGGTCAGACCTTCATTTAAGGTTGGGATCAGGATACAAACCTCATCTTTGTTAAATTTCATTGATAGAGTATTTTTAATCGGGTAACATAAGTGCTTCTATGCACATACCGAAAAAAGGGCTTCGGGCACTTGGTATTGCAGAAAGTTATTCCGGCCGATCAGTTTCAAGACTTGCTGGAGTGGTGATGCGAAAAGACCTTCGCATAGATGGTTTTACTTTTTCTACGGTCACCGTGGGCGGCATGGATGCCACGGATTCTGTTCTCCGGATGGTGCATGACCTTGAACGCAATGATATTAATGTTATCATGCTTTCAGGGTGTGTAATTGCCTGGTTCAATATTATTAATTCCGCCCGGATCGCACAAGAGACAAAAATCCCGGTAATCTGTGTTACCTACGAGGACTCTGACGGGTTACGTGAGGACATCTTACACCATTTTCCTGATGACACCGCACGAATTTCCGCGTACGGGGAACTGGGAGGACGAGTGCCGGTGGAGCTTCATACCCATCAGACTATCTTCATCCGCTGCTGGGGAATTGATTCCCGTGATGGCGCCCGTTTGTGTAATGATTTTACCCTGGAGGGGAAGATCCCTGAACCGTTGCGCGTGGCACGACTTTGTGCCCGGAAATTAATTCATGTTCTGTGAAATGTGAGAGGGTACCTTTCCCGGGGAGGAGAATTCATAATAATTCGGGAAAAACAAAGATGCACAGGTACGAGCTTATGGAGGTGTAACACAATGTCTTCGGATGTAAAACACGCCCGGTGGGTCTGTCTTGAATGTCACTATATCTATGATCCTAAAAAAGGGGATCCAAAAGAAGGAATCCGTTCTGGTACACTCTTTGAAGACGTTCCTGATACCTGGCGCTGCCCGGAGTGTAAAATTTTCAAAGCAAAAAAAGGCGTATTTAAACGAATTGATGAATAATTAGGGGTCATCGTCATTTTGTGTGGGTAAATCCGGGTTCTGTCCTACAATTTTATGGGAGCTGCTACCCAGAAACCACTGCATTGTGAAAATTCCCCCCCTTATGGGAGTCGGCGCGACGCCTTGCCGGGTCGCGCCCGGGCAAGACGGTTTTCGTGATTGCTGAATATGAGCGAATTAATCATCATTCTTACCCACTAATTGTGACGAAGGCCCATAATTTTTTCACCAACACTGATTTTTTATGAACACACTCCTGGTTTTCAATTGTACCTGAACGCATGCCTTGATATGATTACATCAGTAACCTTGTCGATAACATCAATTTGTACTACATCATAGGGATGAAATGTTCCATCCGAAAAATCAATGCAAATCTGCTCCTGGGGGCTCCATGTTTCCCCGGAACAGCCGGAACCCCCCATCCACTGGACGCCGTTATGTGAAGTGCTGATGAAATCATGTCCGTTCATTGTAGCGATGGTACAAGATACCGGTTCTCCGTTTTTTACGATTCTTGCCGTAAGATTTCTGTTCTGATAATCTGCTGTACCTGTATGGCGAAGAAGCAGGCGACTATCGTAATTCATGTGTCCTGTGATTTCATCAACACCCTGAATGGCGGTAATTATGAAAATCGCCGGGATTTCCTTTTCCCCGTTCCATGCAAAGGGCTGAACCTGGACCATAAGAAGGACGAGGAGGGCGAGAAGGAACGTGATTGCCACTAACAGGATAATGCCGACTGGATACGACGACGCATCAGCATTTCTGTGGCCAGAGTACATTGAGGTATATAAATTGATAATTCTTATATCCCTGTTGGAATTGATTTTTTAAAAAAGCAAAAAACAACTTCTGCGAGGTTTCCTTTCTGACAGCGGTATGCCACGCTATAACAGGATCAATTCTGCGGTGACTACTCTGACGGATATGTTTTTTATCCGTTAATGTAAATATCAATTAAACCAAAATTCTGATGAGAACCTCGTCTCATCCCATGGATTTCCTTTACATGATTGAATCGCCAGAAGTTTCAGAAAATATACCAACCCCCCAGAAAGGCAGGGATTATTATCTTGAGGGTCTCGCTCTTGGCCGGGAGGGAAGGCACGAAGATGCGCTTTTGGCATTTTCCGCAGCGCTTCTGGTTGATCCCAATCATACACGCGCATGGAGTGCCATGGGTTTTAACCTCGGCAAACTGGGTCGGTATAATGAAGAGATCGAGTGTTGCGAAAAAGCAATCTCACTTGATCCAGACTGTGTTGATGCATGGAATTTCAAGGCATTTGCTTTAGGAATGCTCGGCCGGTTTGAAAATAAAGTGGAATGTTGTGAGCGGGCATTGGAGATCGACTGTGAGAATGCAGCAGCATGGAATAATAAGGGTGTTGCACTGGGTATGCTGGGGAAATTTGAAGCGGAGATTCACTGTTGTGACCGGGCACTGGAACTAAGGCCACGCTATCTTTCAGCGTGGGTGAACAGGGGATATGCCTTTGGTAAGCTGAAATGGTATGAGGAAGAGATCATATGCTATGATCGGGCCCTCAGAATTTATCCTTTTTATTTTTCTGCGCTCGCCAAAAAGGGGATAGCCTTAACCAATTTAAAACGGTATAGGGAAGCGATAGATATTCTCGATCGAGCCCTTTTTATTGACCCGCAACATGCAAAATCTCTCTACCGGAAAGGCCTCTCGCTCAGTATGCTCAAGAAGCATGAAGAGGCAATCCCGTGTCTGGAAAAAGCCCTTCAGTTCGATCCGACTATTGCCGATGCATGGGTGGTGATGAGTAATTCATGTTTTATGCTGGGCAGACTTGAGGAATCTGCCCGGGCTTTTGACCAGGCCTATTATATCGATGCCAGCGAGGTCCGCACCGGTATCGTGAAGGGTCTCTCCCTTTTAAAACTTGGTAAGATTGATGATGCCCTTCGCTGTTTTTCTGAAGTCTTCGGTATCCTTCTCAGATAATTTTTCAGGGTAACCTGCTGTTGTATCACTTGAATTTAAGAAAAATAACGGAGTTAAAAAATAGCAAAAAATGCGGCTCTGTAGAAATCCTCTTTTTTTAAGTATTTGTTTATTCTCTGCAGCAGCTTGGAGGGTGACCCCCTCACTCCCCCAGAGGGGGAAGCATCCCAAGGGGCGCATCCCCTTGACCCCCTCTTTTGTTAAGGTTTTTCATTAACCTTACCAAGAGTTATCGCAATAGGGGGATGCCCGGGCAGCGGGGGCTAAAAGCATGAAATGCAAAGAGCCCCCAAGAGCGATTGTTTGTTTTTATGAGGGTTTCAACAAAGCCAAAAATGCATGTC
>DATKZP010000115.1:0-4458 GCA_035527915.1 Methanoregula sp.
GAGTCAAGAATCCGGATCGCACCGATGGCCTTTCCGGGAATTCCTGTTTCACCGGCAATCGCCCCGACGATGTCTTTTGGTGCGACTTTGTGGATCCTGCCCACTCCCAAAAAGAACCGGACCATGCCGGGTTCTGCACCAGTGTCTGCAAAATCCACCTCTTCGCGTTTTTCGGGCGCCTCTTCGGTGCCCTGCTCCATCTGCAATTTGAGGAGCGCCGCGGCAATATCAATAGTACTGATCTCACCTTCAGTCTCATGCTCGATAATGCGGACGTAGGACTCCATTCCTCCTGCATTGATAGTCTCACGCACTTTTTCCAGCATTGTGCGGGTACGTGTTTCTGCCACATCGGTCTGTGTAGGTATGGGCATACGGGGGATCTGGACTTTTGCGTAATGCTGGATCTCCCGGAGTTTGGTAAAATCCCGGGGAGCGACAAAGGTTATTGCCCTGCCGCTCTTCCCGGCCCTGCCAGTCCGACCGATACGGTGGACGTAGTATTCCACATCCTGCGGGACATCGAAGTTAATGACCATGTCGACGTCTTCTACATCAATACCGCGTGCCGCAACATCGGTAGCGATCAGGATCTCGATGGTACCTTTCCGGAATCCGCCCATTACCCGGTCGCGCTGCGACTGTTTCAGGTCCCCATGGAGTTCCTCGGCTCGGTATCCCCGTGCCTTTACCTTCCCGGCGAGTTCTTCCGCCCTCCGCTTGGTGTTGCAGAAGATGATCAACAGGTGCGGGTCGGCGATATCGATCAGCCGGCAGAGCACGTCAAGTTTTTCGCGCTCTTTGACCTCGATATACGATTGCTCTGTCTGTGGCACGGTCAGTTCAGCATACTCCACCCGGACGAACTCGGGTTTGTTCATGAAACGTTTGGAGATATCGATAATCGGCTGCGGAACTGTTGCAGAGAAGAGAAGAGTCTGACGGTTTTGTGGGATTTTTTTGAGAATCAGTTCGATATCGTCACGGAATCCCATGTCAAGCATCTGGTCAGCTTCGTCGAGGACTACGGTTGATACCTCATCGAGGGAGAGTGTGCGGCGCCTGAGATGGTCCATCACCCGTCCTGGTGTGCCAATGACGATATGGACGCCGGCATGGAGTGCCCGTAGCTGGCGGTCGATTGGTTGTCCGCCATAGACCGGAAGAACCGTGATCCGCGGGAGATGGGTGAGGAGTTCAGAGAACTCCTCTGCTATCTGGATTGCGAGTTCGCGGGTTGGACAGAGTACAATTGCCTGGACTACACGGCGTGATGCATCAATCTTCTCAATAATGGGAATGCCGAACGCGGCTGTCTTACCTGTGCCTGTTTGTGCCTGAGCGGTCACGTCACGCCCGGACTGGATGATGGGGATGGCGAGTGCCTGGATGGGTGTGGGCTCTTCAAAGCCCATATCTTCTATCGCTTTACCGATCTCACGAGAGAGGTGAAAATCGGAGAATTGTATACGTGTATTCATATCGCTACTCTATTTAGCGTCAGGGCTCTTAAGATAGTGTCATGAGGCTGACAGGGTAAATCTGATGAACGGTGTCCTGCAATTTATTATCTGTTTATAAGAGAATGGATTAGTATAACGGTGAGAGAAATGAAGGTTGTCGCGTTCAACGGGAGTGCACGCAAAGATGGGAACACCGCGATCCTTGTCAATGTCGTGTTTAAGGAATTAAAAAAAGCAGGAATCAAAACCGAGCTCGTGCAGCTTGCGGGGAAGAAGATACGGGGATGCATTGCATGCATGAAGTGTTTTGAGAACCAGGACAAGCGGTGCGCGCTGAAAGGGGATGTTATTAATACCTGTATAGAAAAGATGCTGCAGGCAGACGGGATCATTCTTGCCTCCCCGACCTATTTCACTGATGTATCAGCAGAGATGAAGGCGCTTATCGACCGGGTGGGATTTGTGGCAAAAGCCAACCAGGATATGTTCAGACGGAAGGTTGGAGCCGGGGTAATCGCGGTGCGCCGCGGTGGTGCAATCCATGCATTTGACACCATTAACCACTTCTTCTTCATCAACCAGATGATCGTGCCGGGCTCATCCTACTGGAACATCGGCATCGGTCTTGCACCCGGCGACGTCAACGGTGACGATGAAGGAATTATGACCATGAAGACGCTCGGTGCCAACATGGCGTGGCTGATGAAAAAACTGGAAGAATAGTCTCCCTTTTTTTGAAATCCTCTTTTCCCTGCAATTCGCTTATTCTCTGCTACAACCATGAGGGTGACCCCCTCTCTCCCCCAGAGGGGGAGGCAGCCCAAGGGGAGCATCCCCTTGACCCCCTCTTTTTTCGGAGTATTATTTTCAACCTTCTCAGGAGTTATCGCACTATGGGGGATGCCCGAGCGGCGGGGGCAGAAGCACGATGTGCTGGAGCCCCCAAGAGCGACTGCTTGTTTCTCTCTAGGGTTTCAAAAGAGCCTCTTTTTTATTTTTCCAGTTATACAGTAATTGCCAGATCATCGGTTGCAACGATGAGATCCGGCCATTCTTTCTCGTACCGCTGCTGAAGCTCGCGCCGTTCTCCAAGTGTCCGGTATACTTCTGCACCGAAATGCATGAGAGCAAGACGTTTCGCATGCGCCTGCCGTGCAATATGGATCGCGTTTTCCGGGTTGAGGTGTGGCCAGCCCGGGCTCTCATCGCCGGGTTTGAGCCCGCACTCGGTGATGAGGAGATCTGCATCCCGTCCGAGTACAATCGCGTTGTCGCAGACACCGGTATCGGTACAGTAGGCGATCACTCTCCCGTCAATTTCCAGCCGGTACCCAAAACAGGGTACAGGGTGGACGAGCGGGAGGCACTCAACCGAAAACGGCAGGGAATGCCTGCCTTCAGCCAGCTCAATAATCTTCACCGGATACGGAAGATCGGGAAACGGCACGGTAAACGGTTCCCGGACAAACGCATTAAGATCCGTCAGACTCCCTTTTTGGGTGCAGATGTGCAGGCCGTTTTTAAACCTGAACTTGGCGAGCGTGTGCAGCCCGGAGATGTGGTCGATATGGAGGTGACTGATGAACAGGAATACAGGTTTTTCCTGGGTGATGTACCGGTCTGCTTTGGCAATTCCATTCCCCGCGTCAAATATGATATCATACTCTTCTGACCGGACAAGAACCGAACAGGTAGTGCCGGCTGTGGTATCAAACCAGCCGTTGGTACCGAGGAAGGTGACCTGCATACCTGTGTATTGGTCGTTCAACTGCAAAATGGTTCAGGTACACATGATCCCTTTTTAATTCCTTCACATCGATGGTCGATATACGAAAGAGGAGAATTGATGATCATGAAGCAGACATGTCTTGTCGTCATTGTTGCAGCCCTGTTCCTGTGCTGCATGTGTGTACCGGTGGGTGCGGTTATGCAGGAAGTCACCGTCAAAGGCACGGCGGCGACATTGAGCCAGGCCAAGAATACCGTTACCATCGGACACCCCCAGCAGTACGGATGCAATTATCCTGCGAGCGGTGCACCAATCTGTACGTATATCCCGATGAGTGTTGAGGTTCTCAGTGGGACGGCACCGGATGCGGCTGCGTTTTCTGTCTTCAAAACCGGTGACCCTGTTGTCGCAACCAGCATTGGTGGTGCAGGAGAGACCTGGATAACGTTGGCAAAGTTATACGGTTCACGGTCCAACGAGGAGATGGTGACCGATATTGTCGGTGATATCAGCACGATCCCAACCCCGCTTATCGGCAATTACGCGCTGGATGCAACCACCGTTCCGGACTGCCCGGCATGTACAGGCACCACCTGTACAGCCGCGTCAGCAAACGTGAAGGTGATGAGCGAAGGAAAGGAAGTTTTTGTAAAGGCACTCAGGCCAGGTGAATCGTTCACCTACAATGGCAGGAATGATGGTTCAAGTGTTGCCGTGACGTTTGTCAAGGGAGATGCATTGTCCACCACCTGCCCGGGTAATGGCGGCATGACCGGACCACAGCCAATCTCAGTCTATATCGTCAGGGTTGTGCCACCGATCAGTGCAGCACAGACCGATATCCGAACGGCAACGACCACAAGACCTGATGAAGCGCTGACGCCGCTGACGCCGCTGACACCGCTGCCTCCGATCGCTTCAACGACTACTGCAGTACCGGTAACCACGAAGGCAGGCATGCTGCCACTTGCGGTGATCGGGGCGATCGGGCTTGCGGGGCTTATCCTTGCAGCAAGAAGATAACTACTCTTTTTTCATACTAAAAAATGCCCGGCACGATAAGGATAATTATCTGTGAGCCAGCAGAGTATCATGCATGGCAGATGATTCAACTGGTAATACCATGATGATGAGGAGATCAGCCATGCCTGAAAGGACTCGATCTGACACGATACGATTTTGTCCTGCATCCCGGAGAATAAGGATCCTCTTCTTTGTGCTGATATGCCTTGCAGCGCTGAGCGGGGGAGCGCTTGCGCACCCTCC
>DATKZP010000116.1:0-10988 GCA_035527915.1 Methanoregula sp.
CTTCAGCCCTTCCTTGAGGTATACCTGGGAATAAATGGAGATAAGGACACCTGTTGAGACGAAAACATAAAACCAGATGGTTGCCAGCGTATATTGCCGGGTATCGGGTAATCCAATAAAAAAGACGAGACCTAAATATAACCACCCAACGAGGACTGTTGCGTAGACGCTCAGTTTCGGGTGTGAAAAGGCGATGAGGACTACAGGGATCAGGTAGATATAGGGAAAAACGTCAAAAATCCCGTTTTTAAGGCT
This sequence comes from Methanoregula sp., assembly GCA_035527915.1. Lineage (GTDB taxonomy): Archaea > Halobacteriota > Methanomicrobia > Methanomicrobiales > Methanospirillaceae > Methanoregula. The sequence continues at coordinate 256 of DATKZP010000116.1, forward strand.
TATGTATGTTATACCCGCTGTTACAATGAGACTCGCGACAATGCAAATGTCATATAATAATTGTTTTTTTGGTGAAATCGGTCGCATGAAAACCTTTACCTGCAGAATCATCGCTCTTGATCAGATATTCCTGTAATCAACAGAGGTGATCCAATGTAATAAAGGTATAGAAACCGTTTTTAGATCCGGGGGGGTTTATTGCATAAACACCATTTTTTTCTGGCTACGAAATTGTCAGGACATAAGATATTCATCATAAAAAAATAATTGTATTAACCTTTACCGGTCATTAATCTTTTTTATAAAATTCACCTGAGAGGCTGTTGCCTAATTGAAAATTCTTCTTGGCAATAACTGAAAAATCAAGAATTGTTGGAAAGATACCAATAGATCAAGGGTATAGTACCATTTTAACTACCAACTCGTAAAAGAAATTACGAGGAAGAAATGGTAAAAATATCATGTCCAAAATGCGAGGCTAAAAAAGTTTACCTTCTTTCTAATAAGAAGAGGAAATGTTCCCGGTGTAAATATGAATTTACTCCGCACCGGCTTCCTCTCTATTTTACGAGAGATCAATGGAGAGAGATCATCAGATGGTTTCTCCTGGAACTGAGCAGTCAGAACATTTCATTCAGGACCGGTTTTGAACGGCGAAGAGTTCTGAGAGCTCTTTCAATTATCCGGACCTCTCTGACGAAAGATGTGCCCGAGATCTTCTCAGGTACGGTTGAAGTGGATGAAACCTATCTCGGGGGTCAATGGAAGAATAAACGAAGATCCGTCCGAGATCAGGGATCTAAACGAGGACGAGGAACAACGAAACAACCAGTATTCGGAATCCTCTGTCGCAACGGTACTGTCTGGGCCGAGGTTGTCGATGATGTTGGAGCTGACACACTTCAACCTCTCATCTCAAAAAAAGTTTCAGCCGGTTCTATTATCTGTTCTGATACCTGGAAAGCATACACCGGTATCGCTTCGCGAGGTTACGTTCACCGTCTCGTCAATCACGGTGAAAAACAGTACAGCGATGGAAAAGGAAATCATATCAATGGTCTGGAGGGATTCTGGGGATTTCTGAAAAGAAAACTCGTTTCAAAAGGAGGTATTCGCAGAGAGAGATTGCCTTTGTATTTAGGAGAGTACGTATGGAGATACAATCACAGAAATGAAAATGACAATGTTAAAGTGAGACGTATCATCAAGCTACTTGAACACGAGATTTAGTCGCTAGAATGTGACTATACCCTAGATCATTTTAGGGGGTTTTATGGAGCACATAGAAGAAAGTTCGGAAAAGATAGTAGTCAAAGTAACCCAACTGACAAAGATATTCGGTGTGAAGGTAAAAAGCGCACAACGGTTACTGGAACAGGGCGTTTCCAAAGCTGAAATCAGAAAAAAAACCGGATGCACTGTTGCAGTCGACGACGTTTCTTTTGAAGTCCATGCGGGTGAGACGTTCGTACTGATGGGGCTCTCCGGCTGTGGCAAATCAACGCTCCTGCGGTGTATCAACCGTCTTGTTAAACCAACTACGGGTGTCATCGAGATCAACGGCATGGATATCGTTTCCATGAATGAAAAAGAACTGATAGATGCCAGAAGACACCTGATGGGAATGGTATTTCAGAATTTTGGCCTCCTTCCTCACAGGACCGTACGGGACAATGTTTCTTTCGGCCTTGAAATTCAGGGCATTTCTGAAGACGAGCGGGGAGCAAAAGCCGATGAGGCGCTCGCCCTTGTCGGCCTCAAAGGCCAGGGCGCCAGCTATCCGAGCCAGCTCTCGGGAGGCATGAAGCAGCGGGTCGGCCTTGCCCGGGCACTTGCAAGTTCTCCTGAGATCCTCTTAATGGACGAGGCATTCTCTGCCTTAGACCCTCTTATCCGGCGCGATATGCAGGACGAGTTGATCGATCTTCAGGACCGGCTGGGAAAGACCATCATATTTGTTACCCATGACCTGGACGAGGCCCTCAAGCTCGGCAACCGGATCGCCTTAATGAAGGAAGGTGCGGTTGTGCAGGTGGGGACTGCTGAAGAGATCCTGACCCACCCGGCAACCGAGTATGTCAAACGGTTCGTCGAGGATGTCAACATGTCCCGGGTACTCACCGCAAAAGACGTGATGAAACGGCCCGAACCCCTCATCAATATCTCGTCCGGCCCCTACCATGCTCTCGTAGAGATGAGAGAGTATGGCATTTCAAAAATTTTTGTGGTGGGAAAAAACCGCCATATCGAGGGGATCGTCAAGATCGACGACGTCCTCCTGGCAATAAAGGAGAACCGGGATCTCCACGGGATCCTGGTTAAAGACACCCCGCAGGTTCTTATCGATACTCCCATCTCCAAAATCATTCCCATCATCGCCGAATTGACCTACCCGCTCGCGGTTACGAATGAAGACGGGAGGATGATGGGAATAATCCTCAAAGCAAACGTACTTGCCGCTCTTGGAAGAGTGGACACAGAGGTGCTATGATGGAGATCCCCAAGCTCCCCTTAGGTAAAGGAGTTGAGATTTTAGTTGACTGGATCGATGATTACTTCGGATGGGTGCTCGACCTCATCACAACCACACTGAAGTACCTCATTTCCCTCTTTACCGACGTACTCATGTATCTCCCGCCACTCGTGATGATCCTTCTCATCACCCTGATTGCGGGACTTGCACAGAACCGGGCCGCCCTGATGAACAGGACAGCAGACAAGAAAAAACTGAAATTTGATCTTGCACTGCTCACTTTAGCCGGCCTTGCCCTCATCTGGAACCTGGAACTGTGGGATATGGCCATGGAGACGCTCTCTCTGGTTATCAGTGCCACGATAATCGCACTCCTGCTCGGCATTCCGTTAGGCATTCTTTCAGCCAGAAATGATACCCTCAACAGCATTATGCGGGTTATCCTCGACTTCATGCAGACGATGCCGTCGTTTGTGTACCTGATCCCCGCGGTAATCTTCTTCAGTCTCGGGAACGTCCCGGGTGTGATCGCGACGGTCATTTTTGCTATGCCACCCGCCATCCGGCTCACGAACCTCGGTATCCGCCAGATCCCAAAAGAGCTTTCCGAAGTGGCAGAAGCATTCGGGGCCACCTCGTGGCAGAAGCTCATCAAAGTGGAGATCCCGGTCGCCGTCCCGACAATCATGGCCGGAGTCAACCAGTGCATCATGCTCGCGCTCTCCATGACCGTGATCGCATCGATGATCGGTGCGGGCGGGCTCGGGTACCAGGTTCTCTACGGCATCCAGAGAGTTGACATCGGGGCAGGGTTTGAAGCCGGTCTTGCCATCGTGATCATCGCGATCATCCTTGATCGCCTTACCCAGAGCCTTGCCCCGTCGCGTTAGACAACACTTAAGTAATTAATTCAAGCATATTAAGTTGTAAAATTCGGCATTTTCGGTATATTCCGTAAATTGCGTTTTTTTGGATGTGTTTTTATGAGCGGTAAAAAACAATTTGTTATCATTCTCATGGTCTTTTTTGTTCTGGGCGCAATCCTGGTAGCCGGGTGTACCGGGACACAGGATACTGCGACTCCGGCTTCTTCAGATTCCGGGAATAAAGGAGTTATCACGGGCATTGAGCCGGGTGCGGGCATCATGGCCCTGACCGAAAAGGCGATCGAAGAATACGACCTGGATTACACGCTCCTCTCGAGTAGCAGCGCCGGTATGGCAACGGAACTGACGAAGGCGATTCCTGAAAAGAAGTGGATTGTCGTGACCGGCTGGACACCCCACTGGAAGTTTGCACGCTTTGATCTCAAATACCTTGACGACCCGAAAGGCATCTTTGGCGGCGAGGAATATATTGCCACCCTTGCACGAAAAGGCTTAAAAGAGGACAAGCCGGGTGTCTATGCCATACTCAAGCGGTTCAACTGGACGGCTGCGGATATGGAAACGGTCATGCTTGAAGTCGAGCAGGGCGCTACTATCGATACGGCAGCAGCGAACTGGATCACCGCCAACAAAGCGACCGTGGATGGATGGATCGGCGCTGACACGACTACGTCCGGAGAAGTATCCATCGGGTACGTGCTCTGGGACTCGGAGATTGCCAGCACGAACGTGTTAAAACAGACCTTTGAAAAGGCTGGCTACACCGTGGAGTTGTCCGCAGTTGACGCGGGCCCCGTGTATCTTGCGGTTTCCAAGGGCGATGTGGACTGCACGATCTCCTCGTGGCTGCCAGTAACCCATGCGGCCTACTGGGAAAAATATGGCGATGACATCGATATGGTAGGGAGAAACCTGGAAGGCGCAAAAATCGGACTTGTCGTCCCCTCCTATGTCACCATCAACTCAATTGATGAACTGAATGGGGTTAAGGACAAGTTTGCCTAAACACTTCCTTTTTTTTAAAACCGTGAATACATCACGCCATTATCTACGCATTGCATGTCCAGAAATCCCGCAACTCTTTAGATGAACTCACCCGTCATGTGCTTATCCAGACCATTGATGCAAACAAGGCATTGGGGTAAATGGGCTGTGGGGGACCTGTTCCTAAAAAAAATTCCCTCCCGGGGATATCTGCCGGGGATTGCTGATTGGGATCAGGCAACAAACGCGTTTATGGATTCTGCGAGTTGACCGGATGAGAGTTGCGGGGGAATATTAAGGCATTGACCTGTCGGGGCATCATATCTTTGTGATCATACCGGTAACTCCGGAAAGGCAGAGTTACATCGCGTTTTTGGAATGTGAAGACTGGTTCTCCAAAAATAAGGTTTTAATTTTGGGCTCTTCTCCCGATTTAGGATTAACAAGTCCTAAAAAAAGCACCCCCCCCCAAAAGAGTGTTATAACTCAGAGTTACCACACCCCGGCGGTTCGCTGGAAGAGATTTTTCCGGTAATTTGTAGCGCAAAAGTCGACAGACCTTTTGCGCGTATGGAATCCTAATTGGGGTTGCCCTATCGGCGGGGACGGTGTCCCCGGGAGCGGTTAGCCGATGATATTAACCAGTCGTCTATGTCCTCCAGGAAATAGTATCGTTAAATGCCACCACACCGTTGGAATATTTTCAGTTTGAAGTACTCAATATCCCTGAATCCAAATGCAGCACGTTTTATGACGTTAATTTTGTTATTGAAACCTTGGGTTTTTATGCAACAGCCTCGTATGATATTATTTTTGTTTCCGGATAGCCAGCAGGCCTATAATAGCAAGAGCACCACAAACCATGATCGGAACTGTACCGGATTTCTGGGTGGGCTGTTCTGCCGGCGATAATCCAGCAGAAACTGTACTTATTGCTCCCGCATTCACCTGTGTTGTACTTGAATAATCTGCATACCCTTCGAGTTTGAGTGTGACGACATGGCTTCCGGCAGAAACATCATTTAAGGTCAGGGGGGAGATACCAATGAAATTGTTATCCAGGAATACATTTGCTCCTGCCGGCATTGACGTTACTGAGAGTCCCCCTTTGGCTGAAACGGGTGCTGCCGGTTGAAGAATTGCACTGACTTCAGAGACCGTATTTGCAAGAACCCTGGTCGTGGTGGTGAATGGCTGGTACCCGCTCAATGAAAGGGCAACGGTATGATCTCCGGCCTGGATAGTTTCGAGTTTCAGGGATCCGCTGTACGGGGTTTGCCCCTTAGTATTTCCATCAAGGGATACAGTTGCACCACCGGGGCTTGAGGAAACATAAATCCAACCGGTATTGCTGGCAGGTATCGGGTTTAATGTCCCGGATATGGTTCTGGTTCCCCCTGCTGGCACTTCCACGGTGGACTTCCAGTCGTAATACCCTGCATGATCGAGCTGGAGGACATGGGATGTGGCAGCGAGATTGTGAAGGGTGAGGGGTGTTCTCCCTTTATAGACCCCATCTAACGTCACATCAGCGTTTGAAGGAGATGACATGATATACAGCGAACCTGTGGTGTCAAGCCGGGAGAGGGGACAAAATACATTTGATTGTTGTCCCGCGTATACCGTTGTCGTAGTTGAATACGGCCTGTATCCATTGAGTTCAGCGCCTATCGTATAACTGTTCGGCCACACTTGATCGATGGTAAGGGGTGCAAGACCACGGTAGTTACCATTGAAATAGACCTGAGCTCCTGACGGGGAGGATTCGACGTAGATTGAACCGTAACCTACCGGGGGAACCGTTGTGGGCGTCGGTACGGGATTCAGCGTGGCATAATAGGTTCTCGTTTCTCCTGCTGCGGGCATCGATAAATCACCATTGAATGGGTAATACCCGGACTTTTCCACACTAAAGGAATGATAGGGAGTTCCCGTGGTAAATACAGCAACGGTAAGTGATCCACCACTGATTACCCCCTTGTACTCCCCATCAAAGCTGACGGTGGCCCCGTTCACGTTGCAGCTGATCGTGATCCAACCCTCATCGCCGCCAATTGCACTGACCGCAGGGACAAGAGCCAGCACCAGACAGCAAAAAATACTCAGAATAATAAGCAATTTTTTCATATATGGTCTCCGTTATGCAGGAATTGGTGTTAACACAATAAAATATTTCGGAACAGGGTGAGGAACTTACTTATTTCGAAAAAATTCCTTTTATTTCTGATCTTACCAGATCTTTTCCCCGTACCCGCATTGGCCACTGGTGCAGGGTGATTGATCCCGGGGTAAGTTTTGGAAAAAGATCAATGACTTCCTGCCGGGTAAAATAATGCGTAATAATATTTGTGCCCCGCTTAAATGTTGATGTTTCAGTTGTATGCCCTTTCCCAAACCTGAAATCCAAGGTTGAAAAATCACAAAAAAACAGGATTCCGCCCGGCTTGAGGGTGCGGGTCACTTCACGTGCGATCTCTTGTCGGTCGGGCTCATGCACATGTCCTGTTACATGGATCGCAAAAACCGCATCAAACGCGTTGCTTTTTACCGGAATGCACCGGGCATCTGCAACCATGACTTCAGCGGTTGACGACCCTTTCAACACATTCCTGCTTAATGCAACTGCTTTACAGGAGAGATCGATTGCGGTCACATCCCACCCACGCTGGATCATGAGCGAGAGTGTCTTTCCGTTGCCGCATCCAAGTTCAAGCACGCGGGAGCCCAGAGGAAGTTCTGGCAGATCGTGGGTCACACCACTCCAGAGTATCCCCCTGCGGGTATAATCCTCTTCCCACGCTCCTGTGCCAGGTACCATACTAAATCTCTCCATCAGTATATGGTTATTTTAGCATAGTTCGTTTCGCTCTTGGTCCAATGTCATGATTTTCTTTCCATTGCAACTCTTGTTTTTCCCCGGGCTCCTCATGCCGGGGTCATAGAATACCACGATCAGGTTTTTGTTCAACGATAATTCGTAATAATTAATTCATTTATTTCCCCGCGACGGGAACCATTTGAATTGATCATGCGTTTTGCCGGAACGCGTTCGATCGTATAGTCAGAAAAATGATCATCAAAGAAGGTATCGGCCGGGTTCTCATTCCGGGGATCGGAATTACTCAGCATAATCTTTGCGCCTTTTTTGTCGAGTTCTTTGAAAAATTTCACAAGGCGAACCTGGTCCGTGTCGAAAAAACCATTCTTTGAGTATGCTGTGAATGATGAAGTCTGGTTGAGAGGACGGTAGGGGGGATCGAAATAAACAAAGCTTGTATCATCCACAAATTTTCTGCATTCGGTGAAATCCCCCAAAACAATACGAGTGGTTTTCAGCAATGTGGCAACATCCTTCAGGTTATCTTCTTTACAAATTTCAGGATTTTTGTATTTTCCGAAGGGTACATTGAATTCTCCTTTCCTGTTCTGACGGAACAGGCCATTAAAACAGGTATGATTCAGAAAAATAATCCAGGCAGCCCGCTCCACCCATTCCGGGCCGTATCTCTGAAAGTTAATTTCTGGTAATTTCCGGTTAAATAAATCCCGGATTTCATAATACAATAATTTCCGGTTCTTTTCATCTTTCGACAGATACTCTGACTCAAGGATTTCAAGTTTGTTGATCAATTGTTTTACAGATTTTTTGATCACGCGATACGAGAGAATAAGTTCTTCGTTGGCATCGCAAATAGTGCAATGTTCAAAAGAAAATTTCTGTTTGAGAGAGAAGAAGACTGCACCGCCACCAATGAACGGTTCTGCATATTTTGTGATCTCTCCCGTTTTCAACTCTCCGGGTAAACGTTTGTTGAACTCGCCGAGTAATTGTGTTTTGCCGCCAGCCCATTTCAGGAACGGTCTTGCCAAAGGAACAAGTTTTATTTGTTTTATCATAGGCGGGAGAACACCCTCTGAAACGATCTCTCATTATAGAGTTATCTTTCTCACATTAGAGAATATTGCATTGAAACCAGATGGAGCGGACCCGATCTAAAATTTCATCTAGCCCTTATATCCCGCAGCTGGATGCAGGGAGGAAAGCAAGTGATATAAGATTGCGATAATCCATGACAAAAATGATCGTGAAAAATGGTGTACCTGAAATTGTGCGTACTCCAAAATGGCGGTGCGAATTCTGCCCCGTTTCCTGGCATGCGGTGAACCTGCGCAATCTGACGTAAATAATGCAAAATACATATACTCCAGCCCTTGTATAATAGCATCAGATAATAAACAAATTCTTTATCAATCTGTTATTTTAAGAGATACTGAGGACCGGTCATGACAGATAATGGCGTTTGGGTTGAATCTGTTGAAGCAGCATTACTATCTGAAATAGGAATGTCATCTGCGAGAATGATGAAAGTTGCATACCTGCCATATTCTGTGAAAAATATGGATGAGGAACATTGTGTCCCCCTCTTACAACCCGTGAATACTCTTCAGGAGGATGAAGCGTCCGGGCCAAATGCTATGGTCTATGTAAATAAAATTTCAACCCGGACTCCTGGTGAAGAAATTAAAAAACTTCTCAAAAAAGATCCTGGCCGGGAAGAGATCCTGCGTAATTACGATTTTTACACAATATTACTCAGCACAAGTATACGGATGGGTGATCCATCGACTACCCGTTTTATCAATGCAACCGTAGAATTTGTGTTTCCTCCCGGCATAAAAATTCTTGACTATTCCCCAAAAGACAGAGGCATTGTTACGGGAATAATTGAAACCGGTGGAACCGGGATCTCCCTATCCCAAACCCTGGATTTTTTAGCATTTTCTTCGCAGAGTACAAAAGTTCAATCTGATAATCCGGAAAACCGGTTTGAGGTCCGGGTTGGCCCGGAAGCAAAAATTACCGGTACGTACAGCAAAAAAAAAGGGTACTCTCTTGAGATTCCTCCCTGCGAGTTGCTTGAATACCAGGTAATGCTTAAAAATGAGCATGAAGTGTACGCGGAGATATATCCCCCAATGCCTACACAAGAAATTCAAAGTACCGGGAATGAAACGCAGGCAGTCTTTTCCTTAATTATTCAGACTCCTCGGAATTTACTTCCTGAAATCCACGTCCACATAGAAGGCAGGGTGAAAGGGAACCTCTGGGGAGTTATCCCCCTGAAAGGCTCGGTTGTTTTAACAAAAACCAGCAATGTTTCTTAATGCTCGTTAAAGCCTTTTTAAGAAGGTGAAACTCTTTTGGCTCTGTAGAATTCCTCAGGAGCTGATGCAGATCAAGATCACATGAATAATTTTTGAGATGTTGTAGAGGGTCAATTTGATCTTGAGTTCTTTGATCTGTCCCGTGTATTTTCCCGCCTTCAAAGCTTTCCCGAACTTTCTTTTGAGGACAGAGAATACCGCCTCGACTAAGTTTCTTCGATACTAGAGCATCTGATCGAATGAACATGAGAGTTCACGTCGACAGAATCCCGAAATTCGTTTTCTTTGTCTGGTTCTGACCGGGATAAGAGAATATGAGTTCAGGTCATCCCGGATCAGTTTGTGAATATCTTAAAGAATCGTATCCTTTGTCAAGTACACAGGAGTCAGATTTTCTGGTCCTATGACATTGAATAAGAATTTTTTCTGCATGAGGGATGTCATGAACCGTCTGTTGAGAGATCTTGAACCCGGTAATAATCTGACGATCTGTATCCACGGAAATAGAGGTTTTCAGGAATCGTTTCCGGGTCTTTCCGGTTCTCCAGGAATAGCAGAAACCTGCATAGGAACTGGTAAATCCGGAAGAACCGATAGCCGTACATGAGATTCTCTCTCCCCAGTCATAGAACATTTTATGAGCCGGTTTTAGTAACCGGTTGAACGTAAACGAACTGATTCTTTGAGAGAATTTGTGGAGAGTCGTAAAATGAGGCATCGAATAAAGATTCATTCTCTGTTAGATCCCGTTCATGAGATCCACGAGGTCAACGGTGTCCCGGTAATCATCTGACAAGTACTCCTTTAACAAAATCAGGATTAACAATTGGTGCTGTTTGTTGGTCTTTTTTAAAGGATTTGGATGAATAGAGTGGAATTCTGGATTCTTTGATCAATCCGAAGGATATTTCAACAAACCTGATATACCGGTTTAACGATACTATTTTTGTCTCTTTACCTCTTGTGCACACATTACGGGGAAGGATATACTGTACCTTAGATTTTTTGGTCAGACAGGTCGGATCTTTTCTTTAAATCGGGATTTCTACAGAGCCCAATTTCATTATCTTTTTAAATCTTTTTGCTTTTCCTTGCAGTCAGGATAAGATCCTTAATCTCTGATGGCAATTGTTCATCCTGCCATCTTCTTTCTGCATCTGGTGATGTACCTGCATTTTTCACGGCTTTCAAAGCATACCACGCTGCTCCTAATGAATGGTCAG
>DATKZP010000117.1:0-26911 GCA_035527915.1 Methanoregula sp.
GACGCCCAGGTCGGAATTCGAATCCGAGTCGTTTGCGTGACAGGCAAACATGATGGGCCACTACACTACCTGGGCTCGCTTTTTAACAAATGTCCCGCCTCCCGGATTCGAACCGGGGACATCGCGGTAGCCGCGCAGTTACCGTCACCGGTAAACCATACTACAGCCGCGCACTCTACCGACCTGAGTTAAGGCGGGGCACTGCGCTATTAATGTAGGGATAGTTCGGTATTAAACGTATCGTAAAAATTCGTGAGAATTAACCGGAATCACCCTGATTTCGACAATTATTTGGGATTATTTAAATAATCCACATGCCTATAAAGATGTATGACTGCTCGCAAGGATGTTGCGGGGGATCGTTTTCTTCACCGATAGCTATGCTCATGAAGAAGTAACTGTTTTTGACACTACGCTCAGGGACGGAGAACAAACCCCGGGAATTGCATTCACCTTTGAACAAAAACTCCAGATCGCACGTCAGCTCTCTGACATCGGCGTTCATGTAATCGAAGCAGGATTTCCTGCCTCATCGAAAGCCGAGAAAGAGACGGTGACCGCTATTAAAAAGATCGGTCTTGAGGCGAATATTTGCGGGCTCGCCCGTTCAGTAAAAGCCGATGTCGATGCATGCCTTGATTGCGATGTAGACATGGTGCACGTCTTTATCCCGACATCTGATATCCAGCGGGAAAACACGATCAACAAGAGCCGGGAGGAAGTTCTCGGGATTACTGCTGATATTATTCATTATATCCGCGATCACACGGACAAATGCATGTTCTCGGCGATGGATGCAACGAGGACTGACGGGGATTATCTGATAGAAGTCTTCCGGACCGCCGCAGATGCCGGCGCCACCATCATCAACGTACCGGATACCGTGGGTGTTATCTCCCCTTCCGGTATGAAGACACTCGTCACCCGTATCGCCCGGGAGGTTGATTGTCCCATTGATGTGCACTGCCATAACGACTTCGGGCTTGCAGTGGCAAACACAATCGCGGCTGTCGAAGCGGGTGCATCACAGGTTCAGGTCACCGTCAACGGGCTGGGTGAAAGGGCGGGTAACGCAGACCTTGCCCAGACTGTGATGATCATGGAGGCGATATACCGGATAAAAACCGGGATACGAAAGGAGCGACTGGTCGAAACATCGCGCCTTATCTCCCGGTTCAGTGGTATTGGCATCGCTCCCACCCAGCCGGTTGTTGGTGAGAATGTCTTTTCACACGAGAGTGGCATCCACTCGCATGGTGTGATCAAGAATGCCGCAACATTTGAACCCGGCATCATGACACCGGAGATGGTCGGGCACCGCAGGAGATTAACCCTCGGAAAACACGTAGGAAGGCACGCGGTGTTCCAGATGCTTTCTGATGTTCAGGTCGAACCATCCGATACGCAGCTGGACGTGATCGTCGAGAAGGTCAAAGCGATTGCAAATAAAGGTAAACGGGTGACAGACGCTGATCTTTACGAGATCGCCGATAGCGTGATGGGTATAGAACTGAACCATAAGATGTTCGAACTCGAAGATATTGCAATTATGACGGGCAATCACGTGATCCCGACTGCGAGCGTAAAAGCAAAAGTCAACGGGAAAGAACATGTCTTTTCCAGTGTGGGCAATGGCCCGGTTGATGCAGCACTCCATGCCATCCTGGGAATCACACCGGCACGCCTTCAGCTCAAGGAGTTCAACATTGAGGCAATCTCCGGAGGTTCGGATGCCATGTGCCACGTGACCATCGCAGTCGAGGACGAACACGGTAAAATCTTTGATGCAAGTGGTAGCGGGGATGATATCGTACTTTCATCGGTCGAAGCGCTGGTCAACGCGATCAATCTTATCAACCGAAAATAATTTCAATCCTTTTTTTCTATGGAGGAGCGGATCTCTTTGAGAGTGATAAGCGCGTTGTTGTAGCCGTACAGTTCAGCGCGTGTGGAAAGCCGGTCAATGATCTCATCCGTTGATGCAAGATACCGTTTCCTGAACTGACCACCCCGCGGGCTGGAATCCAGGAAGTTATCGATCCGGTCGCAGATTTTTACCAGCGTTGCCTCCGGGGGGGCATCAAGGATACGACCGATGCTGTCTGAGAGACGGGCAGCCTTGCCCTGAACCGTATTTTTCTTGGTCAGTGCATCCACAATGGCGGCGACGTCATTTCTTTCATCATCGGAAAAGGGAAGGTGTGCAATAAATTCTTCGGTCTGTATAATCCATTCCGGAGTACAGTCCTCATAGATATCATGCAGCCATGCAGCTATGATAGCTACATGCGTACCACCAGACATGCCAACAAGGGCGGCAACCCGGGCCGGGTGAATGATATACGGGGTTTTCCGATCCTTGCGAAACTGTCGCTTATGGGCACGTGCAGCATGATCGGCAGCAGTCTTGATGGCCAGCAGTCGTTTGCCTATGTCCGGGTTAGTGCTATCCTCAGCTGCCTGCATGGAGAAAAATCATGCCGGGAACCAAAAAGGTCTTTTGTTTTTACCCGGGAGAAAAATTGAATTATTATGCCGCAGCCGGGGCACCTTTACCCTCGATTGCCGCCTTGATTTGTGCCTGAAGCTGCTCAAATTTGCCCTGCATCATCTTCTCCTGTTTTTCTAAAGACTTGATGCGCAGCTCAAGCATCTCAACCTTCTCGGTGAGTTTTGTGTTCACAACCTCTTTTTTCTTCTGCATCATTACGGTACCGAAGCTCATGAACATGACAGAGTCCTCTGCCGCATCGCTGATCTCTTCCTGAGCACGCTTTGCCTCGCGTACCGCCATCTCATACTGGGCTTTCTGCGACAGGATAGTCTGAAGCTGTTGCTGGATTTGCTGGAGCATGCCCAGCTGGTTCTGCACTTTGGGTGAAAGATTGTTCATTGGTACTCCTGCTATTGTATCGGTTCCCATTGATAAAAAGGATTATTCCTGAACTAAATTTTTTTCAATATTTGGCTCAGTAGAAATCCTGATTTTGTTCACCTTTTATTAAATTTTAAAAAAATACGAAGGTGACCCCCTCACTCCCCCAGAGGGGGAAGCAGCCCAAGGGGAGCATCCCCTTGTCCCCCTTTTGGCAATCTGATTAACCTAATAAGTGGTAATCACAATATCAGGGAAAGCCTGAGCGGTGGGGGCAGACACTCGATGTGTATAGAGCCCCAAAAAGAGGGACTGCCTGTTTCCCAGGGAGAATTTAAACAGAGCCCCATATTTTTCATCCCATCTATTCGTGTAGAAGTTGTAAAAATCAAAAAATTTCATTGATGAAGATTTACCCTAGATCCTGCATCTCATCTGCCACGTTAACCAGGCGAAGAAACATGTTGAGCGCTGCGCGAAGTGCTGCAATATCCTGTGCCTCAACTTTGAGCACGAGTGTGTTCTCCCCTTCAGGCCAGCACCGGGTTGTTGAGCGGGGATTCACTTCATCAGAAAGTTCCGGGACCAGTGCCCTGTAGATCTGCTGCGAATGGGGGGTCGAAAACCGGAAAACAGCCTCGTGAAGCATCATAGGATTACCTTGTACAGGTATATGAATGAAAAGAGTAGTAAATATATTTTTTATTCGGGCTTTTTTGCCGGATAAAACATTTAACGGGCTTTCAACTCTTTTATTGCTGCCCCGCGCTCTTTGAAGAGAATACGGTGACCACAGTATGGACACCGGACGTTAACGTCGATCTCAACTTTTTGTTTACACCGTGCGCACTTGTATGAACTCATACCCGATCCTGACTTATCCTTTTATTTGCTCGAGAGTCCGGTCTATCGCGCGCTGGGCAATCTTCATGGCCGGTGTCTGCGGCTGATATGCCCCACCGGCAAACTTGTACCCGCATTTGCGGCATTCCCAGATACCGGTACCTTTCCGCTTGACGGACTGCATGTCACACTTGGGGCAGCGGTGGAGGGCTCCAGAAATTGCTTCAATTTTAGCTACTCTCTTTCGTACAAATCTTCCGTACCGGCAGCCAAAACGTCCGGCACTACCTGTTACTTTTCCTTTTGCTTTATGAGTCGAGCTTGCCATTATGCATACCCACCGATCTGTCTTCTTTTATTTGTCCTCGTAACTAATATACTTGATTGAGGATTTTTACCTGACCTTCTCCTTTTGAGAGCTTGTTAATAAGATCATAGAAGTCTCCCTGGATCCCGGCAGGAATACGAACCACGCAGACCCACGAGCCATCTTTCTGCCATTCATCTTTCTCCATCGTGGATCCGGCAGCGATGTCTCCATAGGCTTTTGCGGCAAAATCCGCCGGGATACGAATCGCCAGACGGAGCTCTTCAAACCGGATTGGAAGAAGCGGTCTTAACGCTTTGACTGTTTCTTTGACCTGTTCGTCAAGATGTTTGAACGGATCGATGTTAACCCTCGCCTCTTCCATTGCCATCTCTATCCGTTGCGGGGGGTGTGGGTAACCGGTCTGGGGGTTAACGGCGTTCCTTGCAATAAAGGTGATAACCTGCCTGCGTTTATCCTCAATCATATGTTTACGTTGTTCGGCAGTGAGATGGATCTCTCCCTTTACAATGATCCGCCGGGCTATTGTGTCAAAGTCCGTGGTATGAAATACCTTGTCGAGTGCTTCTTCCGATGCCCGGGTACCCCGTGACGCGTTGCCAAAGACGTTTAATGCTGCAACTACGTCTTCTATATCGACATTCTGGCCCTGCCGTACCAGTGCTGCCTGGTTTGGGTCAACGAGAATCTCAAAGCGCTCTCCGAAACTCTCAAGGCGTGCAAGCACGGCCTTATCGAGCGGTATCATGGAAATTCACTGCTTGAATTGTCCGACAAATGTGGCAACTTCTTCTTTACTCATCTTACGGAAAACCGGGTTCTCGCGTCCGATCACCCCGATTTCAACGGTGTCAACATCGAACTTGCCCTCTGTGGCGGAATGCAGTGCCTTGAGTCCGAGAAGGATAACATCCTTAATCTCTGATTCCGCAGTATATTCCTCTTCAAAAACCTTCATCGCCGCGGGGCGTCCGATACCAATACCCGTTGCTTTGTATTCCAGAAGGGTTCCGGAGGGATCTGTCTCAAACAGACGGCTCTCGCCATCACTGACACCTGCAATAAGAAGTGCTGTTCCGTACGGGCGTATGCCGCCGTACTGGGTGAGTGTCTGCATGTGATCACAGAGCTTTTTTGCAAGGGCTTCAACTTCTATAGGCTCATCGTAGGAAACCCGGTTGATCTGGCATTCGATCCGTGCCCGGTCTACGAGGGCACGCGCATCCCCGACGAGACCGGAGGATGCAACACCGATGTGTTCATCAATCTTAAAAATTTTCTCGATAGACGAAGCTTCGAGGAGCTTTGAGCTCACTCGTTTATCAACTATCAGAACAACGCCGTCTTTTGCCTTGATGCCGACTGCAGTCGTTCCACGCTTTACTGCCTCACGGGCGTACTCTACCTGGTAGAGCCTGCCATCGGGAGAAAAGACCGTAATCGCCCTGTCGTATCCCATCTGATATTGTGGTTGCATTATAATTCCTCCAGATCTTCTCTTGTCAAGAACAATCGGTTTGTATTTTTAAATCCCTTTTCAATTACATCAACCTTCTGACCGTCACACTGAGTTATACTGACTGGTGTTTTTTTAAAAGTGCATTCGGAAGGTACTGAATCTTCCGTATCGGGTGTTTTTACTGTTCGTATCCTCTCGCGCAGACTTTCAATTGTACCAGAAACCGCAACAAGTCGCAGGGCAATCCGGACATCGCGGCATTTTGTTATGGTTGAAAGGGCAATTGCCAGTTCCCGTTCTGTTCCCCGCCGACACCGGATTACTACGAACCTGCCTTCCGCAGCGACGACTGCCGGCATGACCACCGCGGCCATCACATCACCCCACAGGGAGGTTGTAGCATCGGCTATTGTGTAATACAGATCTTTTTGATTAACTGGAGTTCCTGCAGGTTCAACAGAGACTAAAAGGTACCGGCGTTTCTCGCGCAATGTGGGAGGGCGTGTACTCATAGGATCACCTTTACGGCAGGATTAGATGAGGCTGTAATGATATCAACGCCAGAAAAAGCCTTTTCAACATCAGGGATGTCCATTCCAATGAGGGAGCAAAGTCCGGTAATCTCACGGACAGCACGCATATCCATAATCGAATGCGCGTACGATGAGATAGTTAGCGGGAACTCATACCGCTGCTCAAGTATAAGGGCATCCCGGAACCTGTGCATAGCGCGCTGGCGTGTGATGCCCCGTGCCGATACAAGGAGCGACAGGTCAAGATCGACTGCAACCCGGTTATCTGCTGCCATCCTGGCGGCTACATGATCGAATGCGTTTTTTTCAGCAGACTGAATGCCTCTTATGATATGAACTCCCTTAAGGCTGATTACCGCACGGTTGAACCCGTTATCCCCGGCTTCCACGGATACAACTGCATTACTGTTTCTCTCCCGTTTGACACGGTTGATGAGATCTTTTAGCGGAGTTTCCCGTATGATGATGCCGGTGCATACTTCTATCCCGAAAAATTCGCCAGGAGGTGTGTCGGCGGCAACAAGACGGTCAAAACCCAGATTCCTGGCCTCCAGCGCCATCCTGCGAACCGATGAATCCCCGCACGGGTACGGACAGACACAGGCATCGGTGATCTTCATAAAAGTAAACTTTGAGTAAAAAAGGATAAGATTATTTGCCCTGGTTCGCGTGGGAACGAATACTCGGGCGGGTCTTTTCAGTACCCTTGCCCCGGGTCATCATACCCCGCCCTTTTAATCCAGCAGAGGTCTTACCGCGCTCGGCCCGGCCACGGTGCGTTGAGTTTGCCAGCCATGCAAGGTTCTTGTCAGCCCGTATCGAGGGATGGTGACCGTCAACAAGAATTACCTCATAATATTTCAGTTTCCCGTCCTGCCCGACCCAGTAGGAGTTGAGCACTTCCATGTTCGGGAATCGCTTTGAAGCGCGCTCTTCAGCAATTCGCTGGATACTCTTTCCTGCCGTGGAACGGTTCTTCCCCATACGCGCCGACCGGCGTGCGCGGACGTACCTGGATACCCTGCGTCCACCGCGACGGACCTGCACGCGTGCAACTGCGATACCCTGTTTGGCCTTGTAACCGAGCGTGCGTGCACGGTCAATGCGGGTAGGGCGCTCTATCCTGACAACGCTGCCCTCACGGCGCCATTCCTGCATGCGGTTCCAGAGGAGCTCTTTCACTCCACTCTTTGCGGGTACTTTCCATGCCTCCCTGACGAAGGCGTACATCGATTTTACCATGATACTCACCTAAGGTTCGGCTTTTTTTTAAAAAAAAGCTACATTCCTTTTAACGGGACGGATCCCGTATTCCCACATACTTTAACCGGAGGGCTATTAAAGTACTCCGGCACAGGCAGCAACCGGAACTATAGGGATAATTATCCCTTGCGCTTCTCAATAACACGGATTTCTTCAATCCGCGTTACCGGGTATTGCCCGTCTTTATCCTTTTCTGCTGACTTCACCATGTCCCAGACCGTGAGCAGCGCAATTGAAACCCCGACAAGCGCCTCCATCTCTACACCGGTCTTTCCGGTGGATTTCACACGCACCGTTGCCTCAATGAATCCTTCCCCTTCCGTGAAATCAACGACAATCGCACTGACGGGGATTGCATGGCACATGGGGATAAGAGAAGGGGTATTTTTCACCGAAAGCGTTGCCGCAACGCGGGCGGTGGCAAGAACATTCCCTTTGACGACGTTCCCTTCACGGATAGCAGCCAGGGTTTCCTCTTTTAAAAAAATCTTCCCGGAGGCTGTTGCTTCACGCACGACATCAGCTTTCCCGCTGATGTCTACCATCTGCGCACGCTCATTCTGGATATGAGTAAATTCAACCATTCAAGCACCTTTCTTTGAATAATTCCGCAGGAATCCTGTCCACGAGGTCAGAAGCAAGCATGCCCTCGCCCCGCTCGGCCGCAACGATCTGCCCTGCCCGGCCATTAACATACGCAGCAATGCACCCTGTTTCAAAGGCGGGCAGGTGGCAGAGAAGTGCACCGGCAATCCCGGCAAGCACATCACCCGTGCCCCCCACCGTCATTGCCGGGTCCCCGGTCCGGTTGAACCGCACACGTTTCCCATCAGTTATGATATCGATATGTCCTTTAAGAAGTACGGTTCCCTTGATCCCCGCACCCATTACAACCAATGCGCGTTCTCGTGTACTATCCGGAAGGCTGACTCCGGTGATTCGGGTAAACTCACGGGAATGTGGGGTATAGAGTGTTTCATTCTTTGCGACCGGCAAAGGCAGCCGCAGGGCATCAGCATCAATCACTGCCTTTTTACAGTGGGGTGCGATTGTATGAATCACACCGTGACTCTCAGTTCCCAACCCGTTCCCGCATATGACTACATCGGCACGCTCTGCAAGAATAATCAACCGTTCGATATGCTCCTCACCAATCCTCTCCCCATCCAGACGTTCATAGATCAAATCGGGAATTGGTTCAAAAACCGGCGATGCAATCCGAACGATATCTGCACCTGCCCTCAGCGCCCCCAGCCCGGCAAGCCAGGGTGCTCCCTGGTATGGCCCCCCACCGATAACCAGTACTTCTCCTCCAGATCCCTTGTGCACCTTGTGTCCTCTGGAAGGAAGAAGAGTGAGATCACCGGGACCGACACAGCACTCTGCTTCCAGGGGAATGCCAATATCAACGACCGTAGATCCTTCAATCTTGGCCCGATGGAATGCGCATATCCGGTTCACACGCATTCCCGGAGTGGGGACATCAGCAGCGATGATCTGCGCTTTGGACGCATTCGCCATCATAATGCAGGATACGAGTGGCTCACCCATGGAACCGGTTGCACCAATGCCAAGGAGGGCATCAATGATCACATCGGCCTTCTCAAACAGGGAACGCAGTGCCACAAGATCGTCGCTGCACTGGAACGGGTGAAGGGTAACACGGCAGCGCTTTAATGCTGCAAGCTGGTGCTCGCAGGCACTACTCCGTTTTCCGGAATTAAGATAGCAGATATCAGTGTCTGCTCCCCGCTGGAGATGACGGGCGGCCACCATCCCGTCACCGCCATTGTTGCCTTTGCCGCACAGAACCAGAATCCGTTTCGGGCTTACAGCACGTGCCATATGAGCAAGTGCCTGACCCGCGCTCTCCATCAACTGGAGTTCGGTTACCCCCAGTGACATCGCATTTGCATCAACCACACGCATTCTGGCAGGACTGATAAACCCGTCTTCCAGAAACCCTTCCATCAGTTCCGGTCGCATACCCAGCACAATTCATGTGTATGAACTCCCTAAATAATATGCAATGGGTTTTTGCGATGATGTGAAGGCTGCCGCAGAACAGATCGTGGCAGCACCGGAAATAACCATCATCTCCCACATCGATGCGGACGGCATTGCCAGTGAGGCGATCCTCTCGCAGGCGATCACAAGGCTTGGGATCCCTGTCCGCTCCGTTTTTGTCCGGCAGCTTGAGCCGTTAACGATGCCACAGGTCCCGTCTGATACATCCCTTAAAATCTTTACCGATCTTGGTGCCGGACAGCAGAATCTTCTTTTTGAGCGTGGGCTTTCAGACAAAGAAACTATCATAATCGACCACCATGTAAGCCAACCTGCGGAACGGAAGTACACGCAGGTGAACTGTCTTCCGTATGGCTATACCCGGATGAGCGCTGCAGGCGTAACCTACCTTGTGGCAAAACAGATGGACTGCAGTAATACCGATCTCGCCAAACTCGCAATTATCGGTAATGTCGGCGATATGATGGCAAGGGAGAATTGCGGACTTACCGGCCCGGTTCGCGAGTTGATCGTGGAAGACGGCCTCCGGCACGGCAATGTGGAGGTCAGAAAACGCGACCTGAACTGCTATGGCACCGCCACCCGCCCTCTCCACCTTTCACTCGCGTACAATGATGACCCGTTCATACAAGGGATAAGCAACAATCCTGAAGGTGCCCGGCAATTCTTAAAACGCCTCGGGATCCGGCAGCAGAATGATGACAGGCGCTGGTTTGTCTGGGAAGAGATGACGGTTGGAAACCGCAGGACAATCATCTCCGCACTTACTGAGCAGTTGATCGCCAACGGGGAGCGGGTTGACCGGCTCCTTGCGGAAACCTATGGGTTCCCCGATGAAATCCCCAGGACACCGCTGCGCAATGCTCAGGAGTATGCAACGGTGCTTAATGCCTGCGGGCGTTGGTCAAAACCGCAGGTTGGCAGTGCAATTCTTCGCGGGGATCGTGGCATCGCGTACCGGGACGCCGAGCACATGCTCAACAACCACCGCGCGTTCATCCGCAACCTGCTCCAGTATATTATTGATACCGGAGTTAAAGAACTGGAAAACCTCCAGTGGATCCATGTTGGCGGGCGGTATCCCGACACGATTGTCGGTATCGGCGCTGGTATGGCACTCTCGAAACTTAACAGCAAAAAACCCATACTGGTCATGTGCGAGGTGCCTGAAGACACCAGTCTGACAAAAGTATCCATGAGGACAAACGAGCGGGTAGTGGAAAAAGGAATCGATCTCCAGCAGGCACTTAGTGACGCTTCCGCAGAATACGGCGGCGGGGGTGGCGGGCACAAGATCGCGGCGGGCGCATATATCCCGAAAACAGCAGAGCAGGAGTTTGTGAATCGTGTCAACAGGATACTCGGAGAACAGTTCGCTGCGGCGAGTCCAGACAATCGCTGATTATCAGTTCGGCGGTGGCGTAGGTACCGGGCTCTTCTGTGAAGACTGCACGTTTATTTTCTCTACTACCGGACGGATACGACAAATTCTTTTGGGTGGTGTGCGCCTTGCAACAGTCCGGGCTTCGGACGGCAGGCTGACACTGGGCATCGAAGGGGCAAAGCGTCTCCAGACACTGCTACCTTCACCAGGCTACCGTGTCGTTATCAGGGAGGATGTGGCAGCGTTTGTCGCACAAGGCAAGAATGCCTTTGCAAAACACGTGATCGCTGCAGATCCAAATATACGCGCGGGAGATGATGTGCTTGTTGTTACGAGTGATGACCGCCTTATTGCATGCGGCGCTGCAGTAATTTCAGGCACGGAGATGCTTGCATTTAATTACGGAGTAGCGGTAAGAGTACGGCAGGGTAGTGAGAAGGATGCTTCCGGGAAATGTCAATCCACGCCAGATGAAGGCGATGATGAAGAAGCTCGGCATGCAGGTCGAGCAGATTGAAGATGTGCAGAGTATTGTCATCAAGACACCGAAAGGCAATTACATCTTCGATTCCGCTGAGGTTTCAGCGATGACCATGCAGGGAACCACCACGTACCAGGTCGTAGGGGATATCCGGTTTGAACCGGCAGCACCCGAGATCTTACTTGAGGATATCACCATGGTGGCGGCTCAGGCAAACGTCTCTGAAGAGAAGGCAAAAGAAGCCCTCGTCGCAACAAAAGGCGATATCGCAGAAGCGATCATACGTCTTTCCAGCTCATGATCGAACCGGGTGACCGCGTACTCCTCATTGGAGAGGGAAGGGAATTTTTTGTCAAAGCCGGGCCAGGCACGCTCGGCACCGATAAGGGACAGATGGACCTTAACCAGCTGGTAGGACTCTCCGGAGGGGATATCCTGACAACCCACAACGGTGCGAAGTTCACGGTCAGAATCCCACGGCCAACCGATTTTTTTACCTATGGCAAACGGTCAGGAGCCCCGATGCTCCCAAAGGACATCGGGCTTGTCATCGCCTACACCGGCATGAACCACAACGACGATGTACTCGATGCCGGTACCGGCAGCGGGATTGCCGCGATCTATTTCGGCGGTGTAGCAAAGACCGTGAAGACGTATGAGGTGCGCCCGGAATTTTCCGCTCTTGCGATGAAGAACATTACCGAGGCAAAACTGCCGAATGTGGAAGCGGTGGCCGCTGACTTTCTTGCAGCGGAAGGGAGTTATGATGTTGTGCATCTCGATCTGCAGATCCAGCCCGAGCATGTGACGCACGCGTATTCTCTGCTGCGATCCGGGGGCTATCTCGCGTGTTACACCCCGTTTATAGAGCAGATGGCGATTGTGGTAGACGCGGCAACCGGGCTGTTCCGCGAAGTACACACCCACGAGTTAATCGAGCGGGAGATGACCCGGTCAAAGAGAGGAACCCGCCCCTCGACCAGTGTATCCCATTCCGGGTATGTAACGATCGCGAGGAAATAATCGTTTTTAAAAATATGCATCTGGACTAATACTGTGAGTTTGCGGGAGATCAGAAAAAGGGATTTTAAGGTTTAATTTTTTAAAAAAACATTTTTTAAGAAGATTTAACCCTTTTTTTATCAGATGTACTTTCCCATACCCGAACATCTTTACCAAGATTCAGTAAGCCTGCCAGAAGATAAAACTGGTTTATGATAAAAGCAAAAACCAGATTTTGTCTCCAGAATATTCCTACAACTATCAGGAGTAAAAATAGTACAGGAAATAAGATTGGATTAAACTGGAATATCCAGAGCGAGAATACGACCAGACCGACGAAAAAAAGGATTGGTGTGCATAAATACATAAAAATTCGCAGCGGATAAAAGAGTTGTGAAAACCAGGTTTTTTTCCCTAATAGATCCAGATTTGACAAGGTTGCTTCAATGAGTCCTGTTGCCCTTCGCGTCTTCTGTCGATACTGGGTTTTAAAACTCCGGGGAATATCCTCATAAACAATAGCTTTACTCTCGTAAACTGCCCGGTATCCCTTCCGGATTGCTTCAAATGCAGTATTTGCATCATCAGCTCCGTGTTTATCATTTATCCTCTTTATGAGATCTGAACGAAAAGCAACAAGGGCTCCATTAAAATTGTATGTCGAATCAAGAGCGCTTTCCCAATCACACATGCGACCATAAAACGAGCGATATACTGCTTCCAGCTTCGTAATACTACTGGTATTCATCAATGGCCTGAGTTCTCCGGTAACCGCTGCAATTTTTTCATTGCTCAAAAGCCGCCCGATAAGATAATTAAGTGCCGCGGGTTCAAAAAAAACATCGGCATCAGTTGTCACAATAATGGGATAATTTGCCTGAGTAATTGCAGAATTATACGATCTGTTTGTACCTAATCGTTCTGTATTTGCAATGAGCTGATATTTTATCCCGGAGCGTTCTAAACACAATTTCGCCAGATTTTTCGTATCATCGCTTGAACAGTCATCAATAAAAATTATTTCAATGCTCTCTTTGGGGTAATGGCACTCCTGGATATTAGCAAATCGTTTTTCGATAACCTGTTCTTCATTATAAGCCGACATTATTATGCTGATATTTGGATATGTTCGGAGAGAAAGAAACTCATCAGATTTTCTCCCGAAATAAATACCTGCTAAATAAATCATATAGGGAAACAGGGCAATAAAGAAAAGCAGTACTGCCAGAAGGAGAAGCATTTGTTATACATCTTTCAAATTCCCATGTATATATTATCTTTTTTACCTCACTTCACCACGTTTGCATAGCTGGCAATAATTCCTGCATAAAACCGGTTCGCCAAATTGAGTTTACCACCGGTTTAGCAGCTCCAGACTGCCATATTTTTTGATGATATCATTAACAGAGGATACAATTCCTGCAAAAAGTTGGAATTAATCCTGACTCCAAACCCGGACCAACAGGAGGTCGCGCAACAGGCATCTGCATTATCATTCACCTTTGAAATCCTCATCGTTTAAAAAAAATACGTAATCATCGGATGATATCATTCCTGTAGTAATGCACGGACAGGGTTATCATTCCGGATTTTTGTGCGCTGCCTGTTGTACGCTGCCTGAATCATTCTTCCAAGAGATAGGTAATTAGAACAGGAAGATCTAATATTCGTACGAACGAACCGGGAGGGGTAAAAAACGCAACATATCATATCCATTGGGGACTTTAACCGGAACGAGATCGATTCACTGCTGGACCATGCGCGGCAGATAGACCAGAGAGAATTCAATAGGAATGCCCTGCATGGCAAAATCCTTGCCGCTCTTTTCTTTGAGCCTAGTACCCGGACACGAATGTCTTTTGAATCCGCCATTGCACGGCTGGGAGGTACCTCACTTTCTGTCGGAAGCGTTGAAGCCTGCTCAATAGCCAAGGGAGAGACGCTTGCCGATACTATCCGGGTGGTAAGCGGGTACGCGGATGCGATCGTGATCCGGCACCCAAAAGAGGGAGCAGCGAGACTTGCTGCTGAATTTGCCACGGTCCCGGTAATCAATGCCGGGGACGGTGCAGGTCAGCACCCTTCCCAGACACTTCTCGACCTGTACACTATCCGCCAGTCAATGCCCATCGACAAAATAGATGTGGCACTTATCGGTGACCTGAGATATGGTCGCACCGCACATTCACTAGCGTCTGCGCTTTCTCTCTACGATGCGCGACTGCATACAATCTCCCCAAACGGGCTGGAGCTTCCCGCAACTCTTGCAGCAGAACTATCAGATAAGGGAATGGAGATTATCGAACATGACAATATCAAAGAAGTGATTAGTGATGTGGATGTCCTTTACATCACCCGTATCCAGCGTGAGCGTTTCCCCGACTCTGCGTCCTACTTTAACGTTGCCTCCAGCTATCGGATTACACCGGAACTTCTTTCAGGTGCAAAAAAACATCTCATCGTCCTCCATCCCCTTCCCCGACTGGACGAGATAGACCCGAGGGTTGACGAATTACCCTACGCACGTTACTTTGAACAATCACGAAACGGGGTTCCTGTACGGATGGCCATGCTCATGCGGGTGATGCAATGAAGAAAACCGAAACCACCGATAATGAAGGACTTCTTATCCGACGGATCAAGAACGGGACAGTGATCGATCATATTGATCGCGGAGAAGCACTCAATGTGGTGAAGATTCTTGGGATCACAGGTACAACACAAGAAGCTCTTTCTATAGCAACCAATGTCCCGAGCAGGAATATGGGATGTAAGGATATCGTCAAACTTACTAACCGGGAACTCTCAAAAGAGGAGGTCGACCGGATCGCACTTATCTCGCCACGGGCAACCATCAATATTATCAGGAATTTTAAAGTCTGCGAAAAGAAAGGTGTCGAGATCCCGACACTTATTGTAGGACTCGTTCGTTGCCCAAATCCTGGATGCATCTCCAATACCAACGAACCAATCCAGAGTAAATTTGCGGTGCTGCCAAAAGGGCTCCATTGCTTCTATTGTGACTGGCTCATAACAAAGGATCTGACCAGCCATATCATCTGAATATTTAAAAATGTCTATTATCACAGTACCCAATTTTTTTTGGAAATGTTGCAAAACAATCTATTTTTGCCCTTCTTTTTTTGCCTTTGTCTGACCTGTATGAAACCAACAGACCTCCCCCATAAGCCGTGAAAATTATATTACTCCGCAAGCAATCTCAAGTCAGGATATCGTTCAACGGCAGGTCTCAAAAAATTTTTATGCTAAAATACCGGCGATGTTTTCAATAATCTTCGGTGATGGTTGGTTATCGCAGATAAAAATCACATAATTGATAATTTAATATAGAGGGCATCCAATAAGTCTGGCTTGTGATTATCATGACACGAAAAAATTACGGCTTACACGCAGCGATTGCTGTGCTGCTCCTTGCCCTCATAATACCCGGGGCATGTGCCTCCACCAGTGAGCAATCCGGCTACATCACTGTTGGACTGGCACCTCTTGCCGATTTTGATGCGCTATACGCATATAACCTCGTACCGGCAGCGGTTGCATTCCAGGATCATTCAATTGGCACCACCCCCATGAATTATCTCTGGGAATTTGGCGATGGTGCAACCTCAACAGAGCAAAATCCCACGCATAACTACATCCGTAAGGGCTTGTATACCGTCAAACTCACGGTTACGAATGCCTATGGATCCAGCACTGAAACAAAAGAGAATTACATTGCAATCGGACTTGCTCCGAATGCGGATTTTTCAGCAGAGCCCACACTGGGAAATGTCCCCCTGGCTGTAGCATTCACGGATCGATCAACCGGTTACCCGACATCCTGGAACTGGAACTTCGGTGACGGTAAGGGGTCTTCCGAACAGAATCCTGTACACATGTACTGGACCAGTGGAGAGTTTACCGTGACCCTGACTGCATCCAATGAATTTGGTACATCAGATGCCTCAAAGGCGTACTTCATCCACGTGATACCCCCCTTAAAAGCAAAGTTCATCGCTGATCCAAAAGCGGGAACAGTTCCCCTGGTTGTAAAATTTACCGATATGTCAACCGGAAATCCTGAATCATGGAACTGGGATTTCGGTGATGGCAGCACATCAACACAGGCAAATCCTGTCCATGCGTATTCCGCACCAGGTGCTTTTCATGTCAATCTTACGGTGAGCCGGGGGATCAATAAAGACACTTCAACCCAGACTATCGTTGCTGGTGGAGTGCCAGCTACTGATTTTATTGCAGACATTACTACAGTCAGTGTCAATACTCCCGTTCAATTTACTGACAAAACGCTCAATTCACCAACCTCCTGGTCATGGAATTTCGGTGACGGCGTTACTACAACAGATCAAAATCCCACCCATGCATATCTGGCGAAAGGGATTTACACGGTTACCCTGACCACGACAAATAATAATGGAAAGGATACCGAGAAAAAAGTAGACTATATCACCGTAGGGGTCATCCCGAAAGCAGACTTCATTTCGGAAATTCCGGCATACCAGCAGGGAACACGGATGCAGTATGTGCGGTTCATCGATACGTCTGTAGGTAACCCCACTTCCTGGTCCTGGGACTTTGGAGATGGCCAGACTTCCAGCGAGCAATCCCCCCCACTCCACGTCTACAATGTGGACGGGTCGTATTCTGTATCATTAACCGTGAAAAATATCTTTGGTCAGGATACTATGGTGAAGACCAATCTGATCATGGTTAAGAAAGGACCACAAGTTGACTTCAAGGCTGACAGAACACAGGCGAGTGTGGGTCAGTTTATTCACTTCACGGACCTCTCAACAAACACCCCCTCTGACTGGAAATGGGATTTCGGTGACGGGACAGCGGGAACCGGACAAAACCCCGACCATGTATATCACCAGCCCGGCAGTTACGATGTCACGCTGATTGCCTCAGATGCCTATACAACAATCAGTCATACCAAGAAAGATTATATCACGGTTGTAAATATCCCGCATGCTGACTTTTTGGCTGATAAAACCAGAGGGATCACGCCATTTACCGTAAAGTTCACGGATATATCGACAGCAAACCCCACAGGATGGAAGTGGGATTTCGGTGACGGGGCAACGTCAACCGAGCAGAACCCGACACATATCTATACTACCCAGGGTACGTCATCAACAAACGTGTTCACGGTTATCCTTACCGCATCTAATCCAAACGGTGATGACACGGCAAAGAAGGTAAATTACATTACCGTAACCCAGACGCCCATTGCTGAATTCACCGTTGACAGCCGCCAGGGTAAGGCACCATTTATTGTGAAATTCCGTGATTTGTCCGCAGGGAACCCGACTACATGGAGCTGGGAATTCGGGGATGGAACCGGATCGTCAGAACAGAACCCGACCCATTTGTATCCATTTGAAGGATCCTATGATGTCCGGCTGACTGTTTCGAACCAGTTTGGTTCCGACACTGTCTTTAAAACAGGAACTGCTTCCCAGCGGGGCACTGCTGCACCGGTTCCTTTAACGACGAGTGCAACACCGGAACCGACAACCGCTCCCGTGACAATGAACCCAACTGAAGTAACAACGACCGCACCAATGCCGGTTCCGACTACAACACAGTCGCCATTATCCCCATTCGTTACCGTAGTTGCATCGGTGATCGGGCTATTGGTGATCGCTGTAGCAAAACGAAAATAATCACTTTTTTATTGTATTGAACGCACCTGTTTTTTTCTGGGGTGGCATTTTTTTAAAAAGGATGCTGCAGGGTCAGGCTTGAAATTGCCAGTCTGTCCTGGTTGATTAAGACAAAAAAGAATCAAAAGCGTGTTCCTCGACTCTTAATAAGACGATGATGCATCACCCATGATTTGTAACATCCATAACCGTGTATGGTTTATCATTGAATGCCGCAAAGGTCATTTCAGCAGGTGCCCGTGTACATCTATTTCACCACGGTAGATCCGGGTGCTCGATATCCAGTGCCCATCCTCGGCAAGAACACAGCTGATCTGGTGAATGTCGACTTTTTTCTGTCCTTTTTTTCTCCTGAGAGTATTAATCTCTACTGCGACCGGGAGGGTCTCTTCAGAAACAATAAGGGCGTCGAAATCCGCATCGATAGCTGAACCAAACCGATCATTAAGAGGCTCGATCGCCCATTGGGTCGAATGGATATTGCTGGAGATAAATTGCTCAAGATCTGCACTCCGGGCAGCAAACGGGCGTATTGGGTGACTTTTACGGCTCGCAAACGAATCGCTTGTAAGACCGATCACCACATAACCCTCAGGTCCGGCGATTTCAAATGAGCGGGACAGAAGGCGTTTGTGCCCGTCGTGAAGGGGATCAAATGTGCCCCCTACCATAACCTTCATACGGTTTAATCCTTAATTTCCTATGGTATTATGCATATGGATGTTATGATCTCCGGCACGCCGCTTTTTGTGGCCGGCAATGCAACAGTCATCGGTGATATCACTGTCGGAAATCAGGTAGGGATCTGGTTTGGCGCTGTTATCCGTGCCGATAAGGACCGGATCGTGATTGGGGACCGGTCGAATATTCAGGATAATTGTGTAGTGCATACCAGCAAAGGATTCCCGGTCACCATAGGAAATGACGTATCTATTGGTCATGGGGCAATCCTGCATGGCTGCACGATCAACAATAAGGTGCTGGTCGGAATGGGGGCGATCATCCTCAATGGTGCGAAGATCGGCAGCGGATCAATCATCGGAGCAGGCACTGTTGTAACGGAAGGCAAGGATATTCCGCCAGACTCTGTAGTTATCGGTGTGCCGGGCAAGGTCCTCAAACAGACAGATCCGGACCAGCAACAGCACATCCTTAATAACGCTTCTTCTTACGTTGAGCTGGCCAGGGAGTATGTTCACCATGGGTGATGTGGTTGTCATAGGTGCTGGTATTGCCGGAATTCAGGCTGCCCTGGATATTGCCGATCACGGTATCCATGTGCACCTGATTGAACGTGAACCGTCAATCGGCGGACATATGGCACAACTGGATAAAACATTTCCGACAAACGACTGCTCAATGTGCATCCTCGCCCCCAAGATGGTTGACGTAGAACGTCACCCGCGGATTACCATTCATACCTGCGCTGAAGTAGAGAAAGTTGAGGGGGATGTCGGGCATTTCATTGTCACCGTAAAAAAACACCCGAGATATGTGGATGAGTCTGCCTGTAACGGTTGCGGTGATTGTGTTCTGATCTGCCCGGTAGAGGTTTATAACCGTTTTGATGCCGGCCTCGGCGTAAGAAAAGCTATCTACAAACCACATCCCCAGGCGGTTCCGGATATCGTAATAAAAGACCCCGCTCACTGCATTGAATGCGGACTCTGCTATGATGCCTGTGGTCCCAATGCGATAAAACGAGAGGATTCCGATCAAATAATAACTATCGACGCATCCAGCATCGTGATTACTACCGGATACAAGACATTTGATGCCAATAACAAGACGCAGTTTGGCCATATGGTGCTTCCCGATGTAATTACCAGCATGGAACTGGAGCGCATGCTCAATTCCGGCGGTCCAACCGGGGGGAAAATAAAACGGTTGAGCAATGGGGCAGTTCCAAAGAGTATAGTCTTCATCCAGTGCGTGGGATCCCGTGACATGACCATTAACCGTCCCTACTGTTCCTGCGTCTGCTGCATGCAGGCGATCAAGAATGCGATACTGATAAAAGAAAAGAACCCGGAAACAGACGTAACCATCTGTTACATGGATATACGATCCTATGGAAAGGGTTACGAAGAATACTTTGAACGAGCAAAAGCACTCGGGGTTAAATTCCTTAGGGGCATGCCATCTGACGTGCAAACTGACCGGAATGGCATGACTATGCAGGTCGAGAATTCCGAGACTTCAGAACTTCTGGTGCTCCATCCCGATCTCGTTGTGCTATCCGTTGGAATCGAACCTTCAGAAAAATCAGGGCAGATTGCAGAACAACTGGGTATCCCGCTTGAAGAAACCGGGTTCATCAAACCAGTACACGATGCCATAGACACGGTTGCAACCGTGCGTCCGGGGATCTACGTTGCCGGCACCGCTACTGCACCACGGGACATTCCCGACAGCGTTGCATCTGGTGGATCAGCAGCGATGCGGGCATACCTCGATGCGATCAGGACGCGATCGGCGTGAACGAGAGACCCACGCTCTGGTGGGATGCGTCAACCGGTACTATCCGGTATATTAACCAGACGCTCCTTCCCATCGACTACGCGATTGTAGAATGCCGAACCATCGGGCGACTGGTAACAGCCATCAACCGGCTTGAGATACGTGGTGCACCTGCACTCGGTGTTGCAGGAGCATATGGTATAGCGCTCGCGGCACACGTCTGCCAAAAAACCGATCTGCATGCTTTTATGGCAGATGTGAGCCGTGATGCAGAAGCCCTCAGGGCAACCCGCCCGACAGCCATCAACCTTGGATGGGGAATCGACCGGGTGTTGGCTAAGATTAGACATTCCCCTGATGTTGTTTCTGCACGCATGACTGCAATTGCTGAAGCACAGGCAGTTGCCCGCGAGGATACTGCCTGCTGCCACACGATTGGAGTGCAGGGTGCAGCCCTGCTTCCCGACACATGCACTGTGCTTACCCACTGTAATGCCGGATCACTCGCCTGCTCATCGTGGGGAACGGCACTTGGCGTTATCCGCTCCGCAGTGATCGCAGGAAAACAGGTAAAAGTGATCGCCTGTGAAACCCGCCCACTCCTTCAGGGAGCACGGCTCACTGCATGGGAGCTGGCAGAAGACGGGATAGATGTAACAGTAGTCACTGATTCAACGGCAGCACACCTGATGCGTACAAGCACAATCGACGCGATTGTCGTTGGGGCAGATCGTATCACCTGCGATGCCGTCTTTAACAAAATTGGTACCTACATGCATGCAGTCTGTGCTCACTATCACAAAATTCCATTCTATGTCGCTGCACCGCTCTCGACATTCGATACCGAAAAAATGGAACGGGATGTAATTATTGAGGAGCGGGGAAGGGAGGAAGTGACAACAATAGGCAACCGTACCTTTGTCCCTGCAGGTTCTGCGGTGAAGAACTTTGCGTTCGATGCAACTCCCCTGGATCTTGTTACCGCGATCATTACCGATCAGGGTATTCTGCGCCCGCCCCTTGATATCGACTCAATCTTATCCATGAAGAGTACATAATAATTCTGCGACAGGACAACTTCACAGCAATGGACTTTGATTTTCTTACCTGGGATCACCTGATGTTTCTCATCGGGGAAGTAACAGTGATTATCATACTGGGAGCACTGCTCACAGCATTAGTCCTTGTTATCATATCCATCATTTCCATCCGTACGGGAAAGCTGTATTTTCCAAAACTGATCAAATCCGGGCTCGTGTTTCTCGAAGGACTGATGAAAGCGTTTTTCCGGCTCCTCGGGCTTGAAGACCGTGAGATGCTCACATTTTTAATTAAACTTCACAACGCGATGAATACTACAGAATTTACACGCATCCCGGTTTCCGAACGTGCGATCTTCATGCCGCAGTGCCTGCGCTCCTCGCGGTGCCCCGCACATCTCACGCCGGAGGGGTTGAAGTGCCGGAGCTGTGGCCAGTGCAGTATCGGGGAATTCCGGCCCATCCTTGAAAAAATGGGCTACCGTATCTTCATCGTTCCGGGCTCTTCGTTTATCAAACGGATGGTGAAGAAGTATCGCCCGAAAGCGATTATCGGGGTCGGCTGTCTCTCTGAAGTAAAAGAGGGTATCGACATGGCAGATAAAATGGGACTTGTCGTGATGGGCGTGGTAACGTTAAAAGAAGGGTGCGTGGAAACGCTTGTGAACTGGTCCGACATTCTTGAAGTAGCTGCACTTGGTGTTGATCCTGCATTAATTCCCGAGGACCTTCAGGTTCTTGCCGACTAGATTCCCACTTTTGATCCTGCCGTGAACGACGATGGTATCATTGCTCGTAACGTCTCCAACATGGACACCCGTGCGCAGGATCACTTTTCCTCCTGCCTTCACAGAGTGAACTACAGCATGATCCAGAATCGTAACGTCCCCATGTGCCACCAGCGGTCCTTTGATCCTTGACTGGCTTCCGATAATAGCATTCCAGCAATTTACATCAAGCGCAACGCTGGACCGCGGACCCAGTTCAAGGGTTCCCGTAACTAAGAGGCGTCCCCAGAAATGAGTGCGGGCAGGCACGATGAAATTCCCGTCAATCTTCACATTTCCTTCGAAATACGCCCCTTTTTGTGCAAAGAATGTATCGCCTTTCTGAATGACTGTTGGCATTACTCCCTCAGGGTAACTGAGGAACGATCAGGGGATAAACCTGTTGCTCC
The DNA here is from genome assembly GCA_035527915.1 of Methanoregula sp. Taxonomy (GTDB): domain Archaea; phylum Halobacteriota; class Methanomicrobia; order Methanomicrobiales; family Methanospirillaceae; genus Methanoregula. The sequence continues at coordinate 22,564 of DATKZP010000117.1, forward strand.
GCAAAAATATTCATAAAAAAATCGCCATCACAGAAAAACTGCGGACAGGCAAAACACGACAAGCGAGGTAAACATCCCGGCTTTTAAGAGAGAAGAGGCCATTGATGCTTTCACACAGCCGGGGGTTTCACAGTTCAGCCCGCGCAACGCTGCAATGATAATAATGATATCGATTACCATGATACCCCCAAGGTACCATGCACCCCACCAGAAATAAGGAATAAAACTCACCGCGACTGCAAGAACCGTTGTAATAAGGGCAAACACTGATGTTTTTTTAATGCCGATCCGTATTGGTACCGTATCCGCCCCTCCTGCCCTGTCGCCTTCAACATCCTCTGCATCTTTCAACAATTCACGGGATAGCATAGCAAAGAAGGTGATGGCAGCAATCGGAATGATATGGATAAGCCCGTCCCAGCCGTTCAAAGCTCCTCCAAATAAAAAGATGCTTGCTGAAAGGTATGCTACTGCGATATTGCCAAACAATGGCGTGCTCTTGAGCTTTGCTGCATAGGCAATCAGAACAAACGAGTTTATGATCGTGATACCGATACAGAGTGAATTGGTAAAAAGACTCAAAAGAATGCCCGCAAGAAACAGCATGACGGCAAATCCTCGTGCGGCTCCCCTGCGGACTGCCCCGGAGGGAATAGGACGATCAGGACGGTTAATTGCATCAATTTCAGCATCGAAAAAATCATTAATTACATTACCGGCGGAAGTGATGAGTGCTACAATCGCGAAAAGGAACAAGGTCTCAGGAATTATCGTACCAGTTGCAATCAGATAAGCGACGATGGCTGCAAGACCGGCGACTACCGAATTTGTCGGGCGGGTGAGTTTAAAAAAACCTGCAAGCCTCATTGGTTATCAGATCTGATCGAGAATGTATTAAAATGCACTAAAAAATGCGGAAGAGGAAACTATGATTCACAACGGGCGAGGGGGGATTTGAACCCCCGGCATTCAGCTTAGGAGGCTGACGCTATGTCCGGGCTAAGCCACTCGCCCTGCCCATATCCATTGTGGAGGAATATGTATAAGTTTTGCGCGCTGCAACAATACTCTCGCAATGGATTTAATCGAGGCAACGGAAGGAAAAACTACGTTTTTTGTTCCGGTACAGGATATATCGACCCAGTTTCCTCCCGGAACCGCGCCGATCTTTTTCAACAGGCGGATGGAACTGAATCGCGATGCCACGATCCTGCTTGTCTCGATACTCAAACCATCAGACTATCTCGATGCGATGGGTGCATCCGGGGTCCGGGGCTTAAGGGTGGCAAATGAGTGTAACATTCCGGTCACGATTAACGACCGTGACTCTCAGGGAATTGACCTGATCACGCACAATGCGAACCAGGCGAACCTGTCAGTTGAAATTGTCCAGCGGGATGCAAGCGCCCTGCTTTCAGAGCGGTCATTTGATGCTGTAGATCTTGACCCGTTTGGAACACCGGCGATGTTTGTTGATGCTGCTGTACGGGGCACCCGAAGGTTCCTCTTTATCACCGCCACCGACACAGCCCCCTTATGCGGGGCGCATCTGAAAGCAGGGAAACGCCGGTATTTTGCACAACCGATGAACACTGAATATCACGGGGAAGTGGGACTTCGCATCCTGCTGGGATTTGTCGTCCGTGAAACGGTGAAGTACGACCGGGGGATTGAACCGCTTTTCTGTTTTGCCCGCGAACATTTTGTCCGGCTCCACCTCCGGTTAATCCGCGGAGCCAATGCCGCTGATGATACAATGAAACGGATCGGTTATATCCAGCAGTGCAAAAAGTGCCAGTACCGCAACGAGCAGCAGGGAATGTTTCCGGAGATGGTTTCCTGCCCTCACTGTAATGAAAAACTTACGCCGATTGGTCCACTCTGGCTTGGCAGTATCCAGCATGAAGCCACGCTCTCGCAGATGCTCGGGGAACTGGACACGATGGAACTCGGTACGAAAAAAGATCTTGCCCGGCTCATCGATCTCTGCCGGAAGGAATTACCGACATCGAGTCATTATGATTATCACCGGCTCACAAAAATAGTGGGCTGCTCACCTCCCGGTATCAACACGGTGATAACTCGTATCATTGCTTCAGGGTATCCTGCGACACGGACGCATTTCTCCGGTTACGGGATTAAAACAGAAGCACCACTTAAGGTAATCTTTGACGCAATTAGTGTTCGACAATGATCGTGAGCAGGTCGCTATCGATTAATTTGTGGGGCAATCCTACTCTCTGGCCCGGGTGTTTGACTGATTTCCCCCAGACCCGGGCATAGCGGAACCGACGGACGAAGTCCCGGTGAAGTTTCGTACAGACATCCGCTACGGTACTTCCCGACCGGACAATGAGCGGTTCTTCCAGATCAGCATCGCCACCATGAGGTTTTAAGTAGATCCTGATGAAACCGAGGCAGTCGTAGATCGCATCCTTGACCTCCTCAAGATGATAGCCAGCTACTGCCGAGATCATAAGAGGGGGATTGCCGAAACGTTCGGTAATGTCATGTTCGATCTCAAGGAACCTCTCCTTGTCCACGAGATCTACCTTATTCACCGCAATGAACGCCGGTACATAAACGCGGTTTCCTTGTATGGCATCGATCAAATCATCCTGTGTGGCACCGCCACGGACAAGCACGTCCGCGTTCATCATCTTGCTCTCGGACAGGATAGATCGCACTTCTTCAATATCAAGATTGAGCGTCCCGACTGCATGGAGACGAACACCCCCATGTGAGGCTTTTTTGATAGTGATATCCGGTTTTTGGACATTGATCCGTATGCCAGCATCGTAGAGTTCTTTTAGGAGCACGTCGAAATGCCGCTCGTTGAACACATCCACGAGAATAATGATGATATCCGCGCCACGGACGACAGCTATCACTTCTTTGCCCCGCCCCTTGCCCATCGCAGCCCCGGCGATTAGACCCGGGATATCGAGAAGCTGGATCTTCGCTCCCTTGTGCTCAAGTGCACCTGGTACTACGGTAAGCGTCGTGAATTCATAGGCGGCAACCGCACTTGCAGTACCGGTGAGTTTATTGAGAAGCGTACTTTTACCGGTTGAAGGGAAGCCGACAAGAACCGCAGTCGCATCACCGGACTTTTTTACCGTAAATCCTTCCCCACCGCCGCTGGATTTCATCGCACGGTTAACCGCTTCATCACGGAGTCGTGCGATCTTTGCCTTTATCCGACCGATATGCTTGGAAGTAGCCTTGTTGTACGGAGTTTTGGTCAGCTCCGCCTCCAGCTCCTGGATCTGTTCTTCAAGACCACTCATTCTTATATTAATCGCAGCACGTCCGAGATAAAGGTGTTTATGGCAGGCAGCAGGGGCAAAAATCGCACTCCAATACGGCGTAGTGGGTTTGAAGTTCCTGATATCAACACGTTTAAGTAAAAATATCGCCCATATTATTGAGCAATTGCGCTGCTATAGTGTAGTCCGGCCAATCATGCGAGCCTCTCACGCTCGCGACTGGGGTTCGAATCCCCATAGCAGCACTTTTTCGATGGGTTGTGGGTATCTGGCAAATTGCAACCCATCTTTTCTGATATCAGAATTCTAAAAAATTTCGGATGGCGTAATCTAATTGAAGGTTTAAGGCACTTACCTTTTTTAATAGGTATAATTCTGGATAGCAGTAATCAGACACTGGTTTTTCTATTATTCAAATCCTTAATCTAACAGTAAAAACCAAAAAAAGAGTTTAAACTCATAACTTATGAGTTTTAATTACTTTGATTTTTGTTCCCCACGACATTTAATGCTTTATCAAGTGAGATTCCAACTACATCAGCATTATACCAAAATCCTATACCACCACCAAAATCAGCACGCGTAATGTCAAATGCCGACTTGTCTCCAATTTGAATTGTTTTCGAAGGAGCTCCGCTTGCATCAGCAGTAAGCCAATACCCAATCATATCGCCTGAAACGTATTCGGATACATCAACATGTTTCTGTCCGATGCGAACGGTCTTGTAGCTGTCCACGACATTTAACGCTATATCAACTGCCGGTCCATATTCTGAATTAATATTATACCAGAACCCGGTACAACCCGCAAAATCATAATTGTTAATGTCAAAATCAGACGTGTCTGTGATGGGGATACTTTTAGATGGTGCTGTTGTATACGGATCAACGTCAGAAGACCACCACCCAATCCAATCACCTGAAACATAATTGGAAACATCCACAGCATTTTGTCCGATGTTAACCGTCAGGTAGTTATCCACGACATTTAATGCTTTATCAAGTGAGATTCCAACTACATCAGCATTATACCAAAATCCTATACCACCACCAAAATCAGCACGCGTAATGTCAAATGC
>DATKZP010000118.1:0-3357 GCA_035527915.1 Methanoregula sp.
AGTGTTGATTTACCGGCGCCGTTATCACCGACCAGGCCAACGATCTCGCCTCGATTGACATGAAAATCTATATTCCTCAGGGCACAGACTTTACCAAACCACTTATGGATATCCACCATTTTTACAAGAGGCGTGTCGTTACCCTTTGGCAATGTTGTTCCACTATCTCGAGCTGTTGATTTCTGATCGCTCATTTTCTTCTCCAGATAATTACTTTAATCGTTTGAATGTTAAAAACCCCTACTCCGGGTTAAACTACCTCCCGCTCTTGCGTGCAATGGAAACGTTGAGAATGGCAAAAATGACAATGGCTGCACCGATGAACGCACTTATACCGAAAGGCGGCGCCCCCATGAGGATCAGGCCATTTTCTATGATCTGGATGGTAAGGGTCCCCAGAAAGATACCGAGAACACTGCCGATACCACCGGTAAGAGCCGTGCCCCCGACCACTGAAGAGGCAATGGCCTTGAGCTCAAAGCCTACGCCCTGATTGGCAGCGAAGGATTCGATTCTCAGGTTCTGCATCATCCCCATGAAGCTGCAGAGTACCCCTACCATGACATAGCAGACAGTTTTCACCATCCCGGTGTTGATACCCATTGCACGGGCTGCTGTTTCATTGTCACCAGTTACAAATATCCAGTTGCCAAATCGATGGAAATGAACAAAGGCACCGAGCACGATAGCGAAGAAGATAAACCAGAGTATCTGAATCGGAAGTTCTCCTCCGATAGCACCCACAAAGAGCTTTTCCAACCATGTTCCGAAATCGAGCCAGGACCGTATACCGATGGGCATCATGCGGGATGCCGCATAAACCAGCCCCCGCCAAAAGAGCATCGTACCCAGCGTAATGATGAAGGACGGCAGCTTCGTCTTCACGACCATTATGCCATTAGAGAACCCGATCAGTGCGCCAGTAAAGATCGTAATAAAGAGTATTGCGATAAGCGGAAAACCCCATCCAAGCAATTTCGTGAATACAAATGAACACAACGGAATGGTGGATGATACAGATAGGTCGAACTCACCGGCGATCATGAGGGTGCCCACACCGAGAGAGACGATCCCGAGGTCGGGCGCCAGTCGAGCCATTGCCGTGAGGTTTGCAGGTTTGAAGAAGCTGTGCTCAGCGGAGAAGATTTCAAAAAATATAAGCAGCAGTATGAAAACAATCAGAGTAAAAGAAGCCCGGTAGGATAAAATTCTATTTAAAAACCTTTGCATGAACGCTCGTATCCTTTCCGTAGGAAGAATTGTTACATCGTTCCGATTATCCGGTGCGGGACCTGTAACGTTCCTCTTTGCACCGTACTACTTCTGAAATAAAGGGGCCGGGCCCGAACCGCAAAGCTCTGCCCAGCCCGTTCTCATGTACGTTAATGAACCGTTATCTAATGTTTTTAGGTGACAGGGTCTTGATCAGATCGATGTTGTCCTTTGTAATAAGGTAGCCGCCGGTATCAATCTGCGGCGCAAAACCGTACTTATCCATGAGGTACAGCACATAGACGGAGAAATATCCCTGCAGATACTGCTGCTGATCGATCGAGGCAACCATATAACCGGTTTCCAGTCCGGTCAGTGTTCCGGGAGCGGCGTCGAACCCACCGGCGAGGATCTGGCCCGGTTTCTTCTTCGCGTTTTTCAGTGCCGAGGTGAGCCTGTCGGTGGTAATACCACCCAGACCAAAGATGCAGTCCGTATCCTTATGGCCAATGAGATAGGATGTGATCCGCGATTCTGCGGTTGTCATTTCAAGAGTACAATCGAGGATCTCGATTTCACCCGGGATGCCGTAATATTCCATGGCGTCTTTAATTCCCTGACTTCTCACAACACCGTAGTTTGCACCAGCAACCTCCACTGCAGCGGCAACATTGAGATTTTTCATGCTCTTGCCGCTCTCTTTTGCCGCCTTGAACACTGCCAGCCCGATCATCATTCCGGCGCGCCTCTCGTTCTGACCGATGTAGCAGAGCCGTGCGTTCCCCGCAGGGCCTTCCTGGTCATCATTGTTGCTACCGATGACATTAACTCCCCTGGCGATGGCATCGGCAACCGGTTTGTCCCACAGGGTGTCGTCGTTGATAACGAGAGCTATACCGGTAGGCTTCATGGCTACTGCTTCCTGGAAACGCTTCTGCTGAAGCTGCAGGTCACTTCCACAGAGGTCGATATCAGCCCTGCAGCCGAGCTCCTTTGCCGCGTCCCTCATACCCTGCTGATAAACTGCCCAGAAAGGATCGTTACCGCCATGGGTGACGAGGCGGAAGTACATGCCCTTCCCCGGCATGTCATCCTTTGCTAACAGTACACCGGGAACCATAAAACAGATAAGAGTGACAACAGTGATTGCAATGACAAACAAATTTTTTCTTTTCATAATTACTTCTCCTTTTATTATTATATTACTATCAAATCTCCTCCTGTTTTATACACCCCTGGTTGGTTTTTGTCAAGAATATTCCCCTGATTCGAATCTTTGATTTCTTTGCGGTTGAAGCAAAATGAATGCCACTGCGAGTATTTATCCTATTTCTCCCTGCCTGGTATGTTTTCAGCGTTCATGTCCATAGCACAAAAGTCCTAAAAATTATTTTTACTGTTTTCACCAATGAGTGGTAATCATACTCCCCTTCGGAAACTATTATTGAGATTTTATAAGAACGGATGAGGTTTTTATGTAGAGAATATATTTTTTGAAAACCGGGTGATCCGGAAACAGGCCTGCACGATAAAACCTTTTCCTGTCTTGAAATACTTTGGGGAAGAATGTACAATGATATTCAAAGGGACTCTAAATGGAGGATAACACTGATGGACCTTGGTCTGAAAGATAAAATTGCGGTTATAACCGGCGCCACAAAGGGGATAGGTCTTGCTGTTGCCCGTGGCCTTGCAAAAGAAGGTGCGCATATAGCTCTGTGCTCACGAAGTAAAGAGGAGGCGATAAAAACCGCGGAGAAAATAGAAAAGGATTTCGGTGTTAATACCCTTGGGGTGCAGGTTGATGTCGTGAAAAAAAAGGACCTGGAGATATTCATAAAAGAGGTTGAAATCAAATTTGACGGGGCGGACATTCTGATCAACAACGCCGGCATGGGGAGTGAAGAAACGGTTATGAGCTCGAAAGATAAACAATGGCAGTACTTCTGGGATCTGCAGGTTATGGCCGCGATACGCCTTGCAAGGGGAGTCGTACCGCTTATGAAAAAAAGAGGCGGCGGCGTAATTATCAACAATGCGTCGATATGCGCCAGGCAGCCGCTTTCCCATGAGCCGATCTACAACACCGTGAAGGCTGCCCTGGTCATGTTCTCCAAATGCCTCGCAAACGAGCTTATCAAGGAC
>DATKZP010000119.1:0-2723 GCA_035527915.1 Methanoregula sp.
GCCGCGGAGCAGCCTGCCTGCAACAATGGCTCCCCCACCTACGACTGTATACCAGTACCTGTCCATAACCTCGAGTACGATAACCGGAGTCGTCAGCCAGATCACTCTTGATTTCAGTGTCCCGCAATGGTGGCTGACCGAGCACGGGTTTACCATCGGAGATATTGTCATGATGCACTATGTGGACGGAGAGTGGCAGACGCTCGACACCCTGTTTGTCTCCCAGAAAAGTGGGTATGTGTATTACCGTGCGACAACTACGGGCTTATCGTACTTTGCGATTGCATACCAGAAGGGCGGCACTACTATGGGAACGGGCACACCGGTCCCAACAACACTGGCTCCGGCAGAATCCCCGGTAACTGAAACCCCCTCCTCACCAGTCACAATATCTGCGGAAAAGACGCAGACCGTGGCACCCGCACCGGTAACAGCCCCGGTGGAAGGGATGCCTCAGACAACAGTTATTGTTGGGATTATAGGGGTAATTGCTATCATCACCGGTGCATTCCTTGTAAGGCGCTGGTGGATTCGGAGACAGAATCCTGCGTTGTTCCGGGAATACGATTAATTTTTTTGTGCGTTCCCCATGAACCTGCTTTTCCCCATCGATAGCATGGACACCAATTACGGATGGCCTGATGAACGCCCTGACCTTTCCAGTTGTTTTTGATCTTTACAATTATAGGTAATTTTACCCAAAAATATCAGACCTCCTCTTTGAAAAAGCCCGGGAAATTCTTCAGCATTTGGGAATCAGGAGGGATTTTTTAAATTCCTGCCAGATTCTGGCGATGACCGGATCCATGCCTGAGATGATGAAACGATGGGGAAAAGGGATACGGATTATGTCCGTGAATGGATACCAGTCTGAAAGAATACGTGCTCTGTCAGGATGGCTAAAAGATCAAAGGAACAATATACTTTCAAAACACCCTCCTCTTGAACACCCCTTCCCATACATCATGGAGATGCAGAAAAGATGGCTTTTGATGCAAAAACCCGAAATCTGATCGTTGCCATTGTTGTGGCTCTTGTGGCAGGGGCAGCTCTTTATGCGATCATCGCGCCCCTGTACCAGCCCCCGGCTAAACAGATCCTGTTCACAAAGCAGGCACCGGAACCGATTGGGCCGTACAGTCAGGGCGTGCAGTACGGGGATTTTGTCTTTGTTTCCGGCCAGATCGGCCTTGACCCCGTGACCGGCAATCTCCCGGTAACCGTTGACGAGCAGACGATCCAGGCGATGGAGAATATCAGGGCCATCTTACAGGAAGCCGGGCTTGATTTTACCCGTGTTGTCCAGACAAGAATCTACCTGACAGACCTGCAGGATTTTACTACCGTCAACGGGGTCTACCAGCGGTATTTCGAGGGATCGTACCCGGCCAGGGCTACGGTGCAGGTTGCCGGGCTGCCAAAAGGGGCGAAGGTCGAGATCGAAATGGTGGCAATGCGGCGGTGAGATCGAGATGGGTATGCCAGGATTAATTTTGACAGTACCCGTGCTACAGTAAAAAAAGATTAGACATTGGTGGGGGTAATCTGAAAGAGATACAGCGAGGCCGCTAGTGCGTTTTTGTCCTGCCAGCGTATACAAGCAGTGATGTGCGGCAACATCCAGAACATTGATCACCGGTTTATCCATAAAGACAGGAGAGTTGTTCACGTACGGTCAATACCAAGGCCGGGCCATGACAATAGCGAGATAACCTGGATGGTCGGAATCATCGGTGACACCTGAACCCGGAGATACTTGACGATACCCTGGATTACTTAAAATCTGATGGGAAGTGATCATGCCTGACAACCCCCCGCCAAAAACGCGCCGGTCCGGTCCGTGACGGCGCCATTTAATCGATGATATATCGCTTGAGGAATAAAGGCCGTAATCCGAACATATTCAGGGCCGTTGCCAGAATATACACAGCGGTCAGTTTCGCTCTCCCGATACGCTGGAACCGGCGCGGGGAACTCCTTATGACCCGGTTGATCTGCACCATGCTGCCGGACCGCCGGGCAGACCGGCAGAATTCCAGGTCCTCACAGAACGGGATTATCTCAAACCCGCCCACACGAAAAAAAACATCCCGTTTTACAAAGATCCCGAAATCCCCAAAAAAGGTCTGGGAATATTCTGCGAGTGTATTGACAAGATTGAAGATGACCGCGTGGAAGAGACCGGGATCACCGAAACTGTGGGTGAACGCTCCCCCACTGACGCCAGGCACTCTGCAAACCTGAGTAATAACCTTAAGGGAATCAGCCGGAATAACGCAGTCAGCGTGCAGGAAAAGGAGGATCTCTCCCTGTGCTGCTGCCGCACCCGCGTTCATCTGGGCGCTCCTTCCTTTCGGTGCTGAAAGAAGGTTCACCGGTGCGGGGAATCTTTCGGTGTGTTGTCGAATCACCGCACACGTAGCGTCAGAACTGCCCCCGTCAACAAAGATGAGTTCGAACGCTCCCTGCAGCTGAGAGAGGTGATCGAGAAACAGCCGTATCATATCCTCCTCGTTGAGCACCGGGGTGATAATGGAGATCAGCATCATGAACGGTTCCGTCGTGCGATCGGCTGCCTGGCGGGCGTCCCCCAAATATTTATACGTCCGTGTGATGACTTCCCATCCATGAAATTCGAACCCGGGCCGTGGATGACAACGGGGACCGGCATTTTCCTGTTAGGTATTGCGTGGCTCTTTTTCTGGCTCGGGCCTGCCTTCAAC
>DATKZP010000120.1:0-2991 GCA_035527915.1 Methanoregula sp.
GCACTACCATGAATGATGATTCTACCATTGTCCATGGTATTTCCCGGTGCATGGTCAGCATTCCCGTGAACGATGATGGTCGGACCGCTCATGAACATGGCGAGATCCCCCCCGGGAACTCCGTTTACCGTGAGGGTAACATCGTCGCCCCTGATCCCATCACCGATGAATCGCTGCCCAAGAACGTTGTCGATTACGATCTCCTTTGCCCCGGCCGCAATCGCCGCCCGGATTTGCTGGTTGAGAGGCGTGTAATGAAGCCCTTTTGCATCGATAGTAACGGGTCCTGTCATTACGCCCCCACCGTTTTCACGTCGAGTACGTTTAAGAGTCCTTCATCCAGCATATACCCCCGGAGACGGTCACGGTTCCCCCGCAGGCTTTCTATACTATTGATACCCGCAGCACCCATCAGTTCGGCAATCTCGAGAGTCCAGCCATGAATCAGGTTCTCAACGTGCACAGATTCGACTTCGGGATCCAGTCTCTTTGTGAGTTCAGGTTTCTGGGTTGCAATGCCCCATGCGCACTGCCCGCGGTAACAGGTACCGCAGACACGGCAACCCATGGCAACCAGTGCGGAAGTACCGATATATACGGCATCAGCGCCGAGACAGATGATCTTTACCACATCCGCACTTTCGCGGATCCCGCCACTTGCAATAATCGAAACCTCGTTTCTGATTCCCTGCTGGCGAAGTTTGGCGTCCACGCTTGCGACTGCTGCTTCTATCGGTATCCCGACATGATCCCGGAACACCCGGGGGGCGGCACCGGTACCACCACGGAACCCGTCGATTACAACTGCATCAGCAGAAGAACGTGCGATACCCGCTGCAATTGCAGCGGTGTTGTGCACCGCTGCGATCTTCACAAAGACGGGTTTCTTCCACTCGGTCGCTTCCTTTAAACTTCGCACGAGCTGCTTGAGGTCTTCGATACTGTAAATGTCGTGATGGGGGGCAGGACTGATTGCATCACTTCCTTCCGGGATCATACGGGTACACGATACATCGGCGCACACTTTCTCACCGGGCAGGTGACCGCCGATCCCCGGTTTTGCACCCTGTCCGATCTTGATCTCAATGGCAGCGCCGCGTTCGAGATAATTGATATCAACACCAAACCGCCCGCTTGCTACCTGAACGATCATATTTTTCTGGTACGGGTAGAGCGATTCGTGGAGTCCGCCTTCACCCGTACCCATGAACGTGCCGATCCGGCTTACCGCTTTTGCGAGCGCAGTCTGGGCGTTTAAGCTGATTGCACCATAACTCATGTGCCCCACCATGATCGGTGTCTCGATCTGGAGGTTGGGAGAGAGTTTTGTCAGGAGTTCCACGTCACCTTCAGGTGATTCTTTTAAGGATAAGGAAGAGGGTTTTTTACCAAGGTATGTCCGCAGCTCCATGGGTTCGCGAAGCGGGTCGATGCTTGGATTTGTTACCTGGCAGGCATCCAGAACAAGGCGATCAAAAATTATCGGGTAAGGAAGTGCATTACCCATACCAGCAAGGACGATCTTGCCGGTCTTTGCCTGGTTGAAGATGTTCTCACGGACCTCACGCGTCCAGACAGGGTGACTCCGGTAATCCGTGGGTTTCTCATAGATACTGATAGCATCCCGCGGGCAGAATGCTGAACACCGGTGACAGGCAACGCAGCTGCGGGAGTTCACCCGGATTGCATCCCCGTCTTTACGGAACACACCATAGGAGCAGTTGTCGACGCAGCGCCCGCAGAGCATGCACTGGTCATGGTCGATCTCGACTTTATAATGAAGAGGGATACTGCCTATTGTCATGCAATAACCCTCCCTATCACGGGTTCACCGGCCTTTGGCATAGTGATAGTATCAACATCCGGCTCCATCCGCCGGATTGCTGCTTCCTCGCTGGAGATATACAGCCGGTCCCCATATTCACCGCTTACGAGCGGGCGCAGCTTGATCCTGTCGGTAAAGCCCACCAGCGTGTTTTCATTTGCAACACAGATTGCAAAAGGACCATTCATGAGCGCAGAACCATACGCAAGACGAATTGCCCGGTTGAGTTCCTGCTCTTTTTCCGGCATCCGATCAATATCTTCCCAGAATGGGGGTGCAAATGCCCGCACCGCCATCTTTTCTGAGAGCCCGTGTTTTCGTATTAACAAGTCAACAAGATAGGCTACCACTTCTGTGTCGGTATACATGGTACATTTATACCCATAGCTTTCAATGTAGCGCCGGTTTGTGCCATAGGATGTTATTTCACCATTATGTACAACACTCCAGTTCAGGAGGTTGAAAGGATGTGCGCCCCCCCACCAGCCGGGTGTATTGGTCGGGTACCGGTTATGCGCAAGCCAGAGATACCCTTTATAGTCCTGAATACGGTAGAAATTAGCAACGTCTTCAGGCCAGCCTGCAGCTTTGAAAACACCCAGGTTTTTACCGGAAGAGAAAATGAGAGCCCCATTCTTTTCCGCGTTGACTTTCATGACAAGGTGCGTAACAATGTCTTCATCAGGTGTGGTACTTTTCGGCATCAAACTGCGGTCAGGTCGGAAAAAATACCGCCAGGGGGTGTGGACCTTCCGGATATTGGGCTGCTCATATGTTTTGATCTGTTCATCATGAACGATGGTTCCCCATTTCTCCAGCAGGGTATCAAGTGCAGCCTTGTTTTCACGGATATTGTCAAAAAAAACATGCAGCGCGAAATAATCCTTATATTCCGGATAGATTCCGTACGCTACGTAACCGGCTCCTTCACCACTCCCCCGCTCATTCATCATGGATAGTGCCTCTTTAATTTTCTCACCATCCACACTCTGGCGGCGTTTGTCCAGCACTCCTATAATTCCGCACATATTTTACCACACATATTATCTCAATACAGAATGATGTTGTACTGATGAACATATGTTCATGAGATAATGAACATTCGTTCAATCAGGTTGGTTGAATAAGTATAAATATAAATGGGTGGAACATGTCTTCCAATATGT
>DATKZP010000121.1:0-3890 GCA_035527915.1 Methanoregula sp.
CCGGGGACAGTCTGCTGCTCTTCTTCGCAGACAACGGAAACGGCATACCGGATGCCATCAAAGAAAAGATCTTTGAACGGGGGTATGGAAAGCAGAAAGGTATGGAACTATTCCTGGTGCGGGAGATCCTCAGTATCACCGGAATTACGATAAAAGAAACGGGAACCTTTGGAAAAGGAGCAAGATTTGAGATGCTGGTGCCAAAAGGGGCATACCGGTTCCCGGATGAAAAAAAGGAGTGAACCGTGGGGGATATATCAGACCTGAATCAATCGGGCTTTTTTACCAGGCTGATGCCTTAAAAAAACATCAGTCATTTCTTTAAAATTCATGACGGGGAAGGTCAGCCTTGCCGCTCACTGGGACCAGGTACAGCAGGCTCTCAATGATCTGGGCATACAGCATGATTCCTTTGTAAAAAAACAGCAGGGAAACACTGTTCTCGCGTACTCCGGGCTCTCTTAAGATCCCCGGGCCATTACGGAGTTGTAACGCGATCTGCCGGCATCCCCTTAAACGAGGAACTGCCGACTCCTGCAGCACGGTTCATCCGGAAACGGAATCTGATGAAGGGGATGTAAGAAAACGCGTGAAAACTAAAAAAAAAAAGACGGGGAAGGAGGACCCGGCGGGAGAAAAATAGTCCGTATGATCAATATTGGTGACAGGTACGTGCTGGCCGGGATCGTGCGCCCGTGCTTGTTTACAGAGTGGGTTGTCTCACGGGGGTTGTGAATGCAGGTAGCACGGGCATCCTTATATAGGGACATAGGCAATCAATCCACATGGATAAGAAACAACAAACCCCCCATGTGAAACACGATCGTCCGATATGTGATCAGTGCCAAGCTGCCAGTATCAGGATCAGACCCGATGGGAGCTATTCGTGCAACCACTGCGGGTATGACAGCATAAAGGGAAAGAAGAAGTGATTTTTTTTAAATTGACAACCATTGCTGCGCAGGCAGAGGGCAGGTTGTGAGCAATAACGGCAGGAGAACTATTTGTCATTCTTAAACTGATAATCCGGCGCTTTCCGGTACACGTCGGAATAATTCCCGATCAGGTCATTTTCCCGTTCTTTCAGGTTATGGGGAAGCACCGGTTTTTGTTCGAGGTAATGGGAAAACAAAAGATCTTTTTCATCCAGCCATCTCATTGCATGAGTCCTGAGTCGTTTCGCACAGTCTGCCGACTGGCTGATATAGACGAGGTCCCGAATGTCCCGTTCGAACAGGAGGTATAACCCTGGACCGGGTGGCACAATCCCAATCGTTTCCCTGTCGAGCGGTCTTTTGCCGCTCCATGCAAGTCCCTTCCAGTCCCGCTCCCCACGTGTTCCGGTGACGGGTAACGGGGGCACGCTCGGGCCACCTGCCGGGTTATCCGGATGATTTTCTGCGAGTTTCCCGCTCCGTTTGTTCTCTTTCCGGTTGGTAGATTTCCGGTATCGCGGGTGGAACCGCCCGAAGTTGCAGAGCACTCGTACAAGAATGCTTCTGCATCCTGCCAGGCCCGGAGCAAAGGGGCTCGGGTGTGTGCCCTCTCTAACCGAAAACGATATCCAGATCATCTGATCATAATCCCTAGGAGAGGTTCATGGAGCAGATTATCCGGTCGCTGAAGAATATAATCCACTATCTCATCACCGATTGGACTGCAAAGCGCATTATCGTGCTCATCCTGCTCGCGGTTGTCTCTGAATATATCCTGACCGATCTCCAGACCACATCGCTTTCCGTTGAAGGCATGAAAAAAATGATGGAGTCAGTGAACTTCGCAAGCGCCATGGTAATTCCGGGTATACTGGAGGGGACGATCTGGCTTAATCCCGACCATGTCTTTGACATCGTCATCTCGCTGGGGCTTCTCATTGGTATCAGTGCCGCCCTGATCTTTTTTAAAAAAAAGCAGTATATCCGGAACCTTTTCATCCTGTACAGTATTTTCCTGCTCTTCTGGATTGTGTTCAATGTTATCCTGATGGTTTCAAGCCTGTGGAGCCATAAGGGCGTTGCAGTGCTGCACCTGCTGGATGCAGCCCTCATCTGGTTCTTCTGTATTCTCTCATTCGGGATATTCTACTGGGTCTTAGACGCTGAACTGCAGGAGGTGTTTTCGGCTGATCCCGGCATGAAGATCAATTTTCTCTTCCCCCAGACCGCAAATGCGCCGAAAGGCTGGGATCACTGGACGCCCACATTCATCGATTACATCTTTTTCTCGTTTGCGGTCTCGACAGTGTTCGTGCCTTCGGATACCGTGGTTCTGTCCGTAAAGAGCAAGCTGCTGGTCATGTGCCAGGCGACCATCTCCCTTGTCGTTATCGTCACCATCGCTGCCTGGGCCATCAGCAATATCTGAGCGGGTGGCCTGGTTTCCATGGGTTCCCTTTCCGTAGTATAATCCCGCGTATTCCCTGATGGAAATTGTCCGTATCTCCGCCATACCGGGGAATGAAATGGCAATGGCAGTGCATCACGTTCTGGCCTGCAGCAGCTCCTCCATTGAACCCGATGTTGTACCCGGCCGGAAATTCTCCTCAAATCGTACCCGGAACAGTAGAGAGGCGCCTCACTCCTCCCGGGACCAGAGGAATAATATGCCCGTGCGTGACCTTCTAAGAAGCAACCGGTTTTTGTGGGAGCCTCATGAGCGATATCCTGGTTATTGGAGCCTTTGTCTCGTTTGTCCTGTTCCTTGTCCTCAGGCAGCAGCGGACATATGCAGCGGCTGCCGGCTGGGCCTGCATGGTACTCAACCTCTGGTCGGAACTGCCGGCATTTCTCAAAGAGGATAATTTCCTGTACCCGGTGCTGGCAGTCCTCTCCCTGCCCTTCCTTGCGATCACCGTGGAACGACTCCTCCGTGCAGATCCGGTCGTTCTCCGGCTCTCGCGGACTGCTGCTATTGCGACGATCATCTTCGTCCCGTTTGCTCTTCTCCCGTTCTTGCGCGATGCGTTGATCTCTGTTGTTGTTACGCTGGCATTCGGGTTCATTACGGCTCTCGGGCACTCCCCCCATATGGCGGCGTGGGACATAATCGCGGAGAACGCTTTTTACAACCGGATAATCCTCGGGTGCACGGGGATTCTCGTGATTGCCCTGATGCTCGGTATTGTGTTTGGGGAGAAAAACCTCTCCTGGCGGCAGGCAGTGCTGGCGTTCCTGCTCGTGGTGCTGCCCGTCTTTATCCTCAACCTGCTCCGGGTCAGTGTCGTTTTTATCGCGGTGTCCGACACATGGTTTGCGTCGTTCCCGGACCCCCGCCCGGGCGCCATGGACGATGCGAATTTCTTCTGGGCCCATAACGTGATCGCTGAAGGGCTGGCGATCCTCTTCCTGCTCGCCCTAATGTGGGGACTGGTCCGGATCATCCCGGATCTTGGGGTGTTTGCCCGGGAGCTGGTGGGAGTATACCGTGAATCTCTCCGGGGATTGATGAGCGGGATATGGAATTCTATCCGGCGATAATCCGTCAAAAACCCGGATTTTTTCAGAGGCAGACTACGGACCGGGTTTTCCCGTGATCGTGTGCAGCATGGCGGAAAAAAGGACTGTTTTATTCAGAGCTTGATCTTCCTGAACAGGAATGCCCCGAGCACGGTCATAAACACGGTGAAACTTACGATAACTGCACCACAGACCAGCGGGTTAATCTGCGAAACCCCGGTAAGACCGTAACGGATCCCTTCCACACCATACGTCAGGGGATCGAGCAGGGTGACCGGTCCCATCCACGCCGGTAATGAGCTGATGGGAAAGAGTGCCCCGGACAGGCCGAATATCGGGAAGACGACAAAATTCATGATGAGCTGGAAACCGGTCATATCTTCCATCCGTGATGCAATCGCAATACCAAACGCGGTGAATGATATACCGATCAGG
>DATKZP010000122.1:0-16182 GCA_035527915.1 Methanoregula sp.
CAGAACACCAATATGAGGGTCATTTTTTCCGACGAAGACCTAAAAAGGCAAGTCATCGTCACCTGTTACTCCGTCCCGCCGTCATCATCAGTTAAGGTGAAAACGTTGAAGGTTGGAGACAAGAATATCGGGCATGATAGACCTTCACAGGATTTCTGATCTCTTATACGTTCATTGCACAGTATGCAGGCCATCAGGATTTTTTCATAACCTCAACCGGATCGATATTAGCATCGATGAGGCAATCGAAGGAGACCGTTGCAAACCACCCGGCTTTTTCAAACATATGCATGAAGCAGACCCCAATAACCAGGGCACCGGGGTGCCGGTCAATCACTGCCTTAACCTGCTCTGCTGTTATTGGCACGTTTGGCATGGAGAGCCCGCCCATAATAACAAGTGCTTTTGGTTTAACGTTCACCGTGGCAGCACTGACCTGCATCCCGATATCCGGAACATGGTGGATCGTGCGTGCCTTGCTCTCGTCAACCAGGGGAACAAAGACCTGTTCGAATTCGAATGACCGGACAGCAAATCCAAGCAGCTCGACAAACGGCGTGCACGTTCCTGGCACACCGTAATAGACAACCTGGTCGCCTTTTTTCAATCCCTTCTTCTCCAGATATTCCTTGAACGGACGCAGGATTCCCGGGACACCATGAAATACCTCTTTTGTGGTCATAATAGATCTACACTTTCCGGGAGAGATGATAAAAGTTCACGGTTTTGATCGTTTGACTATAATACGAACCAGATTAGTTTCAACAATAAGTAAATAAACTGTGATTTAATTATTCTTCGTGAGGGATCATCACATGAAACGCATCACTATCAACGCAATCGTGGACATCGGCTGCCTGATCACATTCATCCCATCGCTTGTTTCCGGGCTCGTCCTGTATCTCGTATTACCGGAAGGCGGCGGACGGGGCAGCGGCTGGACATTATTCCTTGGTATCCCCCGTAACCAATGGGTAACCATGCATAATAATTCCAGCCTGATATTTGCCGCCCTGCTCATTATCCACCTGCTCCTGCACTGGATGTTTTTCCGGAATATTAAAAAGTGTTTTAACCCGAAAGGAAAAGAGGAATGCAAGACCACGTAGCGGCCTGATTCCTGATTCACATCACCAGTCACAGGAATATCTGGTAAAAGGAGCGGCAGTTTACCATTCGAGCTTCATTCCGGTGCCCACTTCCTGCACGGGACAATACCCCGCGAGGACAATTTTTGATGAGAGCGAAGTGCAGTGACAGGCATGAAGTGCTTCCATCTCAAGAGATCCAAGGTAGCGACATGTTTTTTCCATCCGTTCTGCACCAGGCTCCAGAAGGTGAAGGCCGCCAATAATGTCACGCACCCGGTCATCACCACAAACCTGCCTTGCATGCTCAACAATGTTGCATATCCCTGCATGTGAGCATCCGGTGACGATGACCAGTCCGCCAGGTGTCCGGCACACAAGTGCAGAATCATCACGGAGCTGATCGGGTTCGGTTCGCCCGTCCGGCATGGCAATTTTCCGTTTACCCGGATCGATGTGTTCAAAATCAAATGTTTGTTCAATTTCCCCGAGGAAAACGATGTTGTCAGTCAGCCAGAGCGGCGTACGTGACAGTCGCAGGGGAAAATGGAGACCTGCCTCCGCTTCAGAAAGCAGTGAACCGGAATTACCCAGCGGGGGCTTTGGTTTTGGGTAAAAACACCAGGGATGAGCGACCAGTTCCGGGACCCTGACCTGTCGTTTTTCGATTATTGCCTCTGTGAAATGCTTTACCAGGTGGACAAGTCCCCACGTATGATCGAGATGGCCGTGGGATACAACGACATAATCGAGATCGAGTAAGCTGATATCCATCTTTTGTGCGTTTTGGATAAAAGCATCTGAATAGCCCGTATCAAAGAGGATCTTCCGGCCCCCGGTTTCGATCAGGAAAGACAGAGCAGGTTCTGCTGTAAGATAATGGTCTATAAGTGTATTGTTATCGACAAGAACGGTTAGTTTCATGCGTCTGATCTCATCTTTGTTATAACTGTTTTTAATTATTAAAACGTCTTTGAATTGGATATTATTTTTATGATTGTGCAGTCTGGATCACATTATACCGCTTACGTATGCTTCTCTTAAAAATCATCACTACGTAATGCATTGATCACAATGTTTAACATATTTTACTCATATGTGTTTAAATTGGGAGATTTACCACCATTGCGTACCTTAAAAAAGGATAGGGATTACCATGTTTCCTGTCTGACACCTCTGTCCATTAAACAACACTGCACTCCCGCGATCATTATCGCAGCATGATCCAAAAACACGTTAAAGAAAATTACAGGTAACCTCAAGGGACAGAATATGTTGGCGGATCTCTGTTGAGATGATATATGATGATCAAGTATCATGCTCCAGTCTGACTGCCGGCAGCAGAAAACCTATCTGCAGCGGCAGCATCGTTCACCTTAAAGAGGGATTAACTATGGTAAAAAAAGGAACTGAAAGGGAATTAAAAAAACTGGAAAAAAAGATTGGTAAAGTACCTAAATTTTTCAGAGAACTGACCGAAAAAGAACCTGAGATGTATGAACTTGTGATGAAAATGGAGGGGCACGTCTGGGATGATGGAGCCCTGACACGAAAGACCAAGAAGTTAATCGCTATTGCGATTGCTGCAGCCCTCCGTGACCAGCACGCAGTTCATGCACAGCTTGCAGGTGCAAAGAATCTCGGAGTCACCAAAGCAGAAGTAGAAGAAGCGCTCAGGGTAACGTTCCTTCTCTCGGGTATGCCTGCCTATGTGTATGGAAGGGCCCAGCTTGATGAAGTGATGAAATAACCAAAGAGGAAATCAGTTTTTTTTGGTAACTCAAACGGAACCCGTTGGAGATAACCTTCAAAAAAATGATGGCTGAATAGCAGGTTCAATTGTGATTCCTGTTTCGCTCGGAAGAGCATATTTCTCTTGTGAGGTATATAGTTCCTATCCGAATATCCTGCACCAGGAGATCTGACCATGGGAGATGTCGTTAAACTGGGGATAATCATTTGCGACCGGTACCGGACCTGTGCCGGGGGCAAATGCCTGAGGGCACTGCGCAACCGCGAAGGGGCGTTTGAACGGTACAAAGGAAAAGATGTGGAGCTGGTCGGGTTTGCTACCTGCAACGGGTGCCCTGGTGGGAATATCGAGTACGTGCCGCAGGAGATGAAGAACAATGGTGCGGAGGTCATCCACCTTGCCACCGGTTTAATAGTCGGGTATCCCCCCTGCCCCCGGATTTCCTATTTTCCCCGGTTCATTAAAGAAAAATACGGGATGAACGTGGTTGTGGGCACGCACCCAATCCCCCAGAAGTATTACCTTACCCACCAGAATCTCGGTTCGTGGGATACGGGAGCGTGGAAAGAGCTGATTGCACCAACGCTTACGGATGAGAAGACCCGGATCGCGTATGATTAGGAAAATCTGAAAGATCGTGACATATGTGCAGTCTGATCCGGAACAATCATTATACCAGAACTGATTGAAGCTGTTCACGGTATTCAGGAACAATTGCAGAGGTTATAGGGATGCCGTGCATTATACCGGGGACCTATAAGGATTACGTGACAGAACACGCTTCACCTTTCTGATACCTGGATATATCACGATCTCCTAAGACCCGGTTTTTCCATCAGTTTCCGGCCCACCGGATATGATTACGGGCAATCGTTGCAATGTCGTGAATCAGCAGGTCCCGAACATTTTCCAGCTGGAGAGCTTCATCGTATGTAACCCAAAATGAATCCTTTTCCTTTTCTTGTTCCATAGCTACCTGGATCTGGCAGGTGTTGACGGATTGCTCCCAGAACCAGCCGGCACTTCCAAACTGAATATACCCGGGGTTCTGTAATGCCAGCGTTCTGAGATCGCGACATAGCACAAATCCGTTTTCACTCTTTTCAAGAACGAATGCAAGGTATGCAATCCGGTAAAACACTGTGGAAACCATTCCCTGATAGGGTGCAAGCCTTGCTGTAGTATGTTCGTCAGATTCCCTTTCATGAACAAAATGCCCAAAACAGCTCTGGATGGTGTAGCAATGGGAAACCCGGGAAAAAAGAGTCATCAGGTCAACAAGGGGTGGATCGATCCTTCCGGTTGCAATCAGGCTTCGTAATGTTTCGAGGGCAACACAACGATTTCGCTCATACTCAGGATTATCCACAAACGGTTTTGGTCCGGCAAATGTTTCCATCGTATTCCAGAACTCTTTTACCTGTCACTTTTGATTTCTTCTCATCAAAACGGGGTTTGTTTACTGATCAGCTGCACCGGATTTCATATTGCCCTGTTTTTCCGATTTGTTATTCTGGCAGATTGATCGAAACCGGCTGATCGATTGGATGGTTATCGGATCCTTTCTTGCAAATTCTACAAACTGTTCCAGTCGTTTCAGTGTTTTTAGGCTGACGTGATGCTCTATCTGGCAGGCGTCAGTCTCAGCCTGTTCCCGGTCAATTCCCAGGATCTTCAGGAGATCAGCGATAACACGGTGTTTCTGCATCAGATCCCGTGCCATTTTTTTCCCGGAACGCGTAAGTGTTACACCGGTATACGATTCGTAATGGATAAGCCCTTCCCGTTCAAGTTTCCGCAGCATCTCGGTGATAGAAGGGGGTTTGACCCCCATACGCGATGCGATCATCCCGTTCTGTGCCCGTCCATCCTGCTGTTCGAGAACACAGATGGTTTCGATATATTCCTCAATAGTCTTGTGCCGCATTCAGGCTACCTCATATACCCAGTAATACAAGTCTCATCGCACCTCCGACCACGAATGCCGTTCCTGCCATGAAAGCGGTTGCCTTGATCATATCCCGGATCCCCAGCTCCCTGAACATCACTGCAAATGTGCCGACACACGGGAAGTAAATCGTGAGGAGGGTCGTTGCGATCACGAGCTGCAAGGGGGACATGCCAAGGGGGAGAAGCATACCGACGGCAAGGTCTTTGCGCAAAAAACCGATCAGGAGCGCGGTGGTCGCTTCCTTGGGAAGTCCAAACCACCCCTGGATGACAGGAGCGAAAATACTGCCAAACCACTCCACAAACCCAATCGTATAGAGGACATTGATCAGAAGCACCCCGAGAAACAGGAACGGGATAGCTTCCTGAAGAAACCAGCGGATCCGCATCCATGTCTTCTTCAGCACGGTCACGGTGTCCGGCTTCCGGTATGGCGGGATCTCAAGGCAGATTTCCGGGCTGTCTCCTCGTACGAACCGGTTCAGGATAAGACCTGATGCGACAAATACGAAGAAAAGCGTTGCAAATACAAGAATAATGTAGCCGGTACCGTACTGTCCGAGGATACCGAACACCATCGCATTCTTTGCCATACAGGGGACCGATATTGCAATGAGGGTTGCCGCAATGAACCGCTGCTTTTTTGTTTCCAGGCTCCTTGCCGCCAGTATCCCGGGAACATTGCACCCGAGGCCGAGAAACACCGGTATTATCCCGAACCCGTGCAGCCCGAACCTGTGGAAGATCGTGTCGGTAAGGGTGGCCAGCCGTGGCAGGTATCCCGAATCTTCAAAGACCGCAAGGACCGAGTAGAAGGCTACAATATAAGGGAGCACCATGGCAAAGGGAACATAAATACCGGTGGTGAGCAGCCCCATAGACTGGATATAATCGATCTGGCCGTCAATGAGTTTTCCAATAAGGAGTGCCTGCAGAAAACCCGGCCCGAGCCATGTGCTGATACCCATGGCTAAGGGTGTATAGAGGGAAAAGAGCGGGTCGAATATATAAGTAATCAGGGTTTCTCCGATAAAAATGACAAGCCAGAGCGCAGCAAATATCACGCCCAGTGCAATGGGAAAACCGGTAAGTGGCCGGATAGATGCTTCGGAAATCCAGTCCCGCAACGTGTGATGGCGGTGAGTCACCTGTTGCACATTTCTGATTATCTCCCCGATTTTTATCCACCGGTCGCTCTCGTTCATCGGTTCGATCTCTTCCGGTGAACGGGCTTCTTCGATGCGGGATACCAGATCAAAGATACCCTCCCCGCTTAATGCGACCGTGGGAACAACCGGGATCCGGAGCTCGTTTTCGAGTTTTTTAACGTCTATTTTAATACCAGTATGATGTGCTTCGTCCCACATGTTGAGGGCAAGGATCACGGGTTTTTTCTGTTCAAGGAGCTGGAGTGTCAGGTAAAGATTGCGTTCAAGGTTGGTGGCATCAGCCACATTGATAACCAGGTCGGCCTGCCCAAACATCTCAAGGGCGACCTCCTCAGCCTTGTTGGAAGGTTCGAGCGAATAGGTACCGGGGGCATCGATAATCTCATGACCTTCTTTCCCAAGACACATCTTCCCTTTTGAGAAATCGACCGTAGTACCCGGATAATTTGAAGCGATAACATTCGCTCCCGTGAGACGGGAAAAGACAACGCTCTTCCCGACATTCGGATTACCCATCAGTACGATTTTTTTCATTCCGGAACCCTGGTGATGATATGCTCTGCCATCCTGCGGCCGATAGTCACTTCTCTCCCGTCGACCTCAACAACTAAAGGTCCGTTGAACGGGTGTTTTGCCACGAGCCGTATGATTTTTTGCTCCCGGATCCCAATACCCCGCATCTTATTCTGGAACCAGTGCCCGCCTTCCAGTCGCAGAATTATCGCATTTGTTCCTGTTTCAAGAGATGTGACCGGTTGTTCCATGGAGTTCACTTTAGGTATACCTAATAATTTACCAGGTGCCCGATTAAATATCAATCGGTTCGGATAACTGATCCGTCTCATGGATAAACAGCAATGCATCGGAAAACTGTGATTGCATGCAGAACGATGGATAAAGAACGACGGGAAAAAACAGCGGGGATTTATTCCTGACAGTGAATACCGGCATTACTCCCTGAAATAATAAAAGAGTCCCCGGTCCTCCCTTTTAATTAAAAGATCATGGGTCACTGCCATTTCCCGCATAATCTTTTCCACCTCCATGAAATGAAGGCCGGTTGCAGAAACAATATCGTTTACTGTGCAGGGACGGCGTTTGAGCATCTCGTAGATCTGCTCAACCGGGTCTTCTGCATACGAAGATTTTTGGGCGCGTGATGGATACAATTCCACGATTTCAGTTGGTGCGATATCAAGTATTTTTTGAACCCGGTCAAGTTCCATCCGGTTTGCCGGAAGCACCCACTCTTCTGTACCTGGCCGGTCAAGCGTATTTAACTGGACACGATCCGGATTGATCTTTTTAATTATTTCCCGAAGACCCCCCAGTTCTTCGTCAGAGGTATTGATGCCCGGAATGATGAACACCTCCAGCCAGATTTCACCGGAATATTCCTTCCTGAACTGTACTAATCCCTCAAGTATTTTCTCGAGGGAAATTCCGGGATCAGGGCAGTGAATTTTCAAAAAGGTCTGTTTTATTACCGTTGAAAGGGTGGGCAGGACGACATCGGCGGAGAGGAGATCCCTGCGCACTTCAGGATTGGAAAGCAGGCTGCCGTTAGTCAGGACTGCCACCCGGTAGGAGGGGTAATTATCCTTCAAAAACCTGATAACCTCCCCTATTGAAAAGGACAGCGTGGGTTCCCCTGATCCGGAGAACGTGATAAAATCAAGTGGGGGTGATGATAATAAAAAGTCCGTAAGTTCTGCATAGAGTTCTTCTATGGGAAAAAAAACCTCTCTCCTGATTGTCCGTCTGGTTGTCGCACCACATTCGCAATACACGCAATTATACGTACAGGTTTTAAAGGGTACGAGATCGATACCCAGTGAACGTCCAAGACGCCGTGATGAAACCGGACCGAAAATATGATGTCTTTTCAAATTGTTCCTCCCACACCAATCATATATTATTGAAACAATAGTAATGATACGAACAGCATGTTTATCTATTTTTGCGCATATGAGTGATAATAAAGGTTGAAAGTATCATGAAAATCTGTATTACATCTCAGGGGGCAACTCTCGATGCCTTGGCAGAGGAGCGGTTCGGGCGGGCACCATTTTTTATTATCATTGAAACGGACACGGGATCATTTGAAGCCATTGAAAACCAGTTTGCCGGAGGAAGCGGCGGGGTTGGACCAAAAGCAGCGCAGCTGATTATGGCTCACAAGGTAACAGCACTGGTCAGTGGCATGGTCGGCGGGAATGCCCGGGAGGTGCTCCTTGCAGCAGGCATCCAGTTGTATACATACCGTGCTGGCGGAACCGTCAGGGATGCGCTTGACCAGTTCAATAAAAAAACCCTTGAACACGTGGCATAACGTGAACCATGGCAGCACAACCTGACCAGGATAGTGTACTGGTGACATTCAGAGGGTGATACAAAATGAAGATTGCTGTTGCAAGCGGAAAGGGCGGTACCGGGAAAACGATGGTTGCCGCAAATCTCGCCTTCACCCTCTCCCAAACCTGCCAGGTCACTCTTGTTGACTGTGATGTGGAGGAGCCTAATCTTCACCTCTTCTTTCCAGCACCTGCGACTGCAAAAGACGTGACTGTCCCGGTGCCGGTTATTGATGAAAAGATCTGCGACTGGTGCGGAAAGTGCGGGGAATTCTGCCAGTATGGCGCTTTAACCGTGCTTCGCGACCGTGTCCTGTTTTTTCCTGAACTTTGCCACTCCTGCGGGGGATGCACGCTGGTCTGCCCGAAAAATGCGATTCATGAAGAGCCCAAAAGAGTGGGAATTGTAACGTACGCCAAACCGTTGCCCCGGCTGGATCTTGTCTCGGGTTATCTGGATACAGGAAATCCTTTTGCGGTTCCTGTCATCCGGGCAGCAAAAACGGCGACTGCCGGAGACTGCCTGGTAATCCTCGATGCATCGCCCGGGACGTCCTGTCCTGTTGTTGAGACGCTGGATGGATGTGATGCCTGTATTCTCGTCACGGAATCAACCCCGTTTGGTCTGCACGACCTGCAGCTTGCAGTGGATGTAACCGCCCGTTTGGGCATCCCGGCAGGCATCGTCATCAACCGGAGCGATGGAAAGGACCAGGAAACACTCGATTTCTGCACGAATCATGACCTTGAAGTTATGATGACTATTCCGTTCGATCGCGGGATTGCCGCCATCCAGAGCAGGGGAGACCTCCTCTGCCGTGTGAGACCGGAATGGCAAAAGGCCTTTGCCGCCCTCTATGGTAAATGCTGTGCCCTTACAGGAGTGGACTGATGATCCGGCTCGCGGTTATCAGCGGCAAGGGTGGCACGGGAAAGACGATGATAACGGCTGCGCTTGCCCAGCTGCTCCCCGGAACTCTAGTACTTGCGGACTGTGATGTAGACGCGGCGAATCTTGAGCTCCTCCTTAACCCGAAACTGATCCGCACGGAACCGTTCATGGGGATGAAATCCGCGGTCATCGATCCAGCAGTGTGCATTGGGTGTGGGGAGTGCGAGAGCCACTGCAGGTTCAATGCGATTTTTCCTGAAGGAAATACCTACCGGGTAAGTCCGCTCCACTGTGAGGGATGTGCCGTCTGTACCTATGTCTGTCCTGTCCAGGCGGTTTCCATGGAGCCACGACAGACAGGTGAAGTCATGTATTCACAAACTGAACGGGGGCACCTGGTGCACGCACATCTTGTTCCAGGCGCAGGCAACTCCGGTCTGCTTGTCCATGCAGTCAAAAAGATGGCCATGGAACAGGATCGGGATTGTGATCTCTTCCTGATCGATGGGCCCCCGGGGACCGGTTGTCCGCTCATTTCAACGATCAGCGGTGTCGATGTTGTCCTGATCGTGACCGAACCGAGTGTCTCCGGACTTCATGATCTCAAACGGGTTGTTGCAGTCTGCCGCCAGTTCAGACCACGGATCCTTGTTGCCATCAACCGGTTTGACCTGGATGAATCTCTTACTGAATCTATCCGGCAATGGTGTGCGGAGGAGAAAATTTCCCTTGTGGGAAAAATCCCCTTTGATGCCGCGGTCATTGACTCCGTCAGGCAGGGAGTGCCCGTTACCCGGGCAGGTAACTCTCCCGCAGCACAAGCCATTCAAATACTGAAAACCAATCTTGAGCAGGAGCTGATGAGCCATGACAACCAGCGGTGAAGGGGGGGAATGTTGCCGTAGGCGGGGACGACCCCGCACGAACCGGTCTATCGAAGGCGGATCATCAGCGCGGTGCTATGCGCCGCAATGCAGCCCAAACGAAGAAGATGAAGTTGTCACACTGCTTGCAGAAGAGATTGCAGTACTGGAATTAATCGATTTGCAGGACCTTGAACAGGAACAGGCAGCAGCGGTGCTCGGTGTTTCCCGCAAGACTATCTGGCGGGATATCCACGAGACGCGCCGCAAGATTGCCGATGCCCTTATCCACGGTAAGACTATACAGATGGCGGGGTGTACGCGCAGGCTTGAAGGACATTGCCCCCAAAGGAACCAGGATATGTGCCCGAAGAAAGGAGGAGGGCTTTGTCCTAAAACATCAATACCTCCCTATGTAAAAAGCGACGAGCCGTCAGAGACTCCGGGCGATTGAAAAATTGCCTTAACCCACTATTTTAAATATTTATGCGCATATGAGTAAATATGGTACTTATAGCGGTGCCAGGAGAATAACAATGCCAGGATTGAATGGAACAGGACCACAGGGAAATGGTCCGATGAGTGGCAGGGGATTTGGCAGGTGCCGTATGGCAACTGTGCCTGCACAGGTACCTGCAGCCATAGCACAGCCAGCTCACGATGAGAACGGGCCCGCGATGACTCAGGCCTCTGAACAGAATATTCCGGTCTATGGCCGTGGGCGCGGTGGGATTCGCTGCGGGTGCGGACGGGGCTTTGGATTCGGTGGCGGCAGGCGCTACCCTGTATAAAATTTTAATATTTTTCGAGGTTTATTTATGAAAGTTGCAATCGCAAAAGAAGGAGATATCGTGTCTGAGCATTTCGGGCACTGTACTGAATATGCAGTGTTCGTTGTTGAAAATTCAAATATCGCTTCACAGGAGATTCTCGAAAGCCCCGGGCACGAGCCGGGAAAGTTACCGGGATTCCTTGCCATGCACAAGGTTACGCACGTCCTCGCAGGTGGCATGGGTCCCCGGGCAGTTGACCTGTTCTGCGCAAATAATATTGAAGTATTCCTTGGAGTACGGGGTCGGATAGAGACAGTAATCAAGGATTTCATGTCAGGAAAAATTGAACAGGGTGAGAGCAGCTGCACTCACGGCCCCGATCACGAGGGATGTGGGCATTAACCCCGTGAATCACAGCACCTTCCTGATGAGTTGATGATAGATTCTACGATTCCATGGGATATGAGGCCATGCAGACGCACCCGCATGAAATACCGTGGAGGCCATGATGGAAAACCTGATAAGACTGGGCGAGTCCTAAAAGGTAATCCATTTTTTTTCAGACATGTGTTGAAAATTCCCTAAAGTGTCACTATGAGAAAATATCCCGGCATCCCTGAATTACTTGAAGCGTACATGGAGGAGAATGCCATCGATGAAAAGTGGATCACTGTGCATGAACTCCGTGACCGCTTCAACCTGACACGCTACCAGAGCAACACAGTTTCTGCGTTCCTGAGGCGGCTGGAAGTCGGGCCTTTCGGACAGTTTCCCTTCATCGTCGCGAAGATCACGCGTGAAGAGGGCAAAAACCCGTCCGATCCGAAAAAATGCCGGTATCTCCTGAAACTGCGGGATCGCACACCTGCACCGCAAAGGCAGACCAGGTGCCTGTGCACTACTCCCAGCGAGCCTGCAACCATGTCACTTGCCAGACACCGGGGAAATCCTGTATGAGGTTGTATTAATTTTGCTTTGAGGTTACCTTTTATGGCACACAACAACGAGATCCCGGACCTTCTTGCACGGTATATGGAGGTGTTCGGGCAGACGGAGCGATGGATTACGGTATATGAATTGCGTACCCATTTTCATCTTGATGAATCCGCTGCACACGCTATTTCGGGATTCCTGCGCAGGATTTATGACAGACCATTTTTTTCCTACCAGTACAGGGTGAAAAAAATCGAAAAAATTTTGGTGAAAACACCGCAACGCAGGAATATCAACCGGTATCTTGTAAAAAAGAGGCCGGAATCAAGGAAGGAGTCTTTCGGTCCTCCCACGATGACTGCTGCTTCCAGGTGTCTCCACGCAACCGGATTGCCACAACAGGCTGATCACGAACTCTGTACAGACCATGATGCAGTAAAAATCTTTAACAAGATTCTGCATCAGGACCCGGGGAAGACTGGTGTAAGAGATACCCCCTGACGTACTATGTGTTTCTGGTGCAATGGTCCCGGTTCGCTATGCTTAAATCTTTATGCGCATATGTGTAATTATTATACAATACAGGGAGTAAATGAGATGCCAGACTTTGACGGAACCGGGCCACTTAAACGAGGACGGATAATCGGACAGGGGCCGGGGTCCTGCAAAAAGTGCAGCAATGTGTGCAATTGCCTGACAAACACTGACGGTTTACCCCTAAAGAAAGAAACGCCTTCTGAATAGTTCAGGATCCGAGGAACCTATGTCATTACCCTTCATCACCGTAAACAACCTGTGCATGGACTTTGACGGCACCCGGGTATTAAACAATATCTCGTTCGAGATACCTGAAGGTGAGATTGTCGGGGTCATTGGCAGGAGCGGAGCGGGAAAAAGCGTCCTGATGCACCTGCTCCGGGGGGTGGAGCAGCCACCGACGCGAGGCTCAATTATCTATCATGTATCCGCGTGTGATACCTGCGAGTATATGGATGTACAGAGCCGGTCTGGCGGGAAGTGCCCGCAATGCGGTGGCGAGCTGGTCGCACAGAACATCAATCTCTGGGATGAGAAGAGTGACGGGATGATGTCCCGGGTGATGCACCGGACTGCAATCATGTTCCAGCGCACGTTCGCCCTCTATGGCGATGACCGGGTGATTGAGAACGTTCTCCACGCTCTTGACGATATCAATTACCCGCAGGAACACGCCATCAACCGTGCTGCGGACCTCATCGACCAGGTAAGACTATCCCACCGGATGATGCACATTGCCCGTGACCTGTCCGGTGGCGAGAAACAACGGGTCGTGCTCGCCCGGCAGCTCGCAAAAAACCCGGCAATGCTTTTTGCCGATGAACCAACCGGAACACTCGACCCTGATACCGCCCGGCTGGTGCATGAGATGCTCATTGAAGCGGCAAAAAAGAATCGCATGGGCATGGTCGTCACCTCTCATTTTTCGCATGTCATCGAGGATATGGCAAACCGGGCGATCCTGCTGGTCGAGGGCAGTATAGCAGCCATCGGTTCGCCAAAGAGCGTGATCAGATCGTTTGTCAAAGACTATCACGAGCTGGATGAACCAGCACCACCGGAACTGGGCGAAAAAATTCTTGCAGCCCGGGATGTCTCCAAGCGTTACATCTCTGTGGACCGGGGTGTGGTGAAAGCCGTCAACAGTGTGACATTCGATGTCCAGAAAAAGGAAATCTTCGGTATCATCGGCAAAAGTGGTGCGGGTAAGACCACACTCTCCCGGATCATCTCCGGCATCATCGAACCGACGAGTGGCGAGATGAATATCCTGATCGGTGATGACTGGGTGGACATGACAAAACCCGGTATTGATGAGCGGGGACGGGCAAAGGAATACATCGGGCTCCTGCACCAGGAGTATGACCTGTTCCCGCATCGTAACGTTCTTGATAACCTGACCGATTCAATCGGTCTTGAATTCCCAAAAGAGCTTGCATTAAGAAAAGCGGTTGTCACGCTCAGGATGGCTGGATTTACTGAAGAAAAATCCCGGCAGATCCTGAACCGGTTCCCCGGCGAGCTTTCGGACGGGGAGCGGCACCGGGTCGCTCTTGCACAGGTACTCATCAGGGAACCCCGCCTTGTTATTCTCGATGAGCCAACCGGCACCATGGACCCGATCACCAAACAGGATGTCAAACACTCGATCCTGCATGCCCGTGACGAGATGGATGAGACCTTTATTGTTGTGTCCCACGACATGGACTTTGTCAAGGACATCTGCGACCGGATCGCATTAATGCGGGGCGGAAAGATCATCCAGATCGGGACAACGGATGAGATCCTTGTGCAGGTTACTGAAGAAGAGAAGAATGACTAACGGTGTGAAAACGCCGCTTAATGATACTTATTGATACACCATCATGACAGCAAACCCAACAATGACAAATCAGGAATGTGATGAAAACTGTTCGACCTGCTCCTCAGGACAACCAACGAGTGCTCCAAAAAGTGCCCCAAAGGGACTTTTACCAAAAGCGAAGATCGATGTGAAACATGTCGTTCTCGTGTTGAGCGGGAAAGGCGGTGTTGGAAAATCCACCGTCTCGGTAAATCTCGCGTTCGCCCTTGCGAATCATGGTAAAAACGTCGGCCTGCTCGATTTGGACTTCCATGGCCCCAACATCCCCAAAATGCTGGGTATCGAAGACCAGCGGCCGGCTGTGCTCGCTACGTTCATCGAGCCCGTGCATGTGACCGGAAACCTTTCGGTCATGTCGATGGCGTTCCTGCTGCCGGATACAAGCACACCGGTTATCTGGAGGGGGCCGATGAAGATGGGAGCGATCCAGCAGTTCCTTGCCGAAGTGAACTGGGGATCACTCGATTACCTTGTTGTTGATCTCCCTCCGGGGACCGGTGACGAGGCGTTAACGATTGCCCAGCTAGCCCCCAACGTAAAAGGAGCAGTTATCGTGACTACCCCCCAGGATGTTGCGGTCATGGACGCGATCAAGGCTGCAAAATTCATTGAGAAACTCGAACTGCCGGTAATCGGGGTCATCGAGAACATGAGCGGGATGATCTGCCCCCACTGCAAAGAGACTATTGACCTGTTCAGCAAGGGTGGCGGGAAAAAAGCTGCTGAGGATCTTGGTGTTCCCTATCTTGGTGCGATACCTCTTGACCCTGACATGGTGAAGGCCGGGGATGAAGGAAGGCCCTATATTCTCCAGCATGCAGAGTCCCCAACACGCAAAGCGGTAGATGCCGTAATGAAAAACCTGGTAGACCAGGTTGAATCCTGATAATAAATCTCTTTTTTTAGAATTTTATTAGGTGATTACTCAGGGAATGAAGCAATAAAACATTCCGGCCAAGGAAAAAACACAGGTTTTCACCGTTTTTTTAAAATACCGCCTCAATGAAAACAATTATACTCTAATGAAAGGAAAAAAGTGTAATGAAAAATCCTTTTCACGTGATGCTCATTCCGACGCTGGGGTGTCCTTCAAAATGCAGTTACTGCTGGAGTTCGGAGGAAGGATCCCCGATCATGAGCATCGAGACAATCAGGGAAGTAGTGGCATGGCTCAAAAATTTCCATGAGGACCGGGTTACCTTCACCTTCCATGGAGGAGAGCCGCTCCTCGCAGGCCCGGAGTTTTACCGGCAGGCACTGCCTCTCCTCTCTCAGGAGTTACATCATCTGAACCCGGAGTTTGCCATGCAGACCAATCTCTGGAGGATGACACCGGAGATCGCAAAAATCCTGGCAGATTATCAGGTTCCCCTTGGTTCCAGCATCGATGGCCCCCGGGAAATTAATGATCACCAGAGAGGAAACGGCTATTTCGAAAAGACCATGCGGGGTTATGAAATTGCAAAGGCACATGGTCTCAACGTGAGATTTATCTGCACGTTTACCAACCAGTCCGTAAAGTCCCGGGAGGAGATCTTCAATTTTTTCTTAACGAATGGGTTCACTCTTAAATTGCATCCCGCACTGCCATCATTACGTTCCGAAAATCCCAAACAATGGGCACTGGAACCCGAAGAGTATGGAGAATTGCTGGTGTATCTCCTGGATAAATCCCTGGAGCATGTGCATGACATGGACATTATGAATATCAACGACCTGTGCAGGTGTGTGTTCACCCGCCAGGGAAATGTCTGCACATTTGTCAATTGCATGGGGAGTACGTTTGCAGTGGGACCTGACGGGAGCATTTATCCCTGCTACCGTTTTGTCGGCATGCCGGAATATGTTATGGGCAGTGTGTATGACCATCCCAGCAGGGAAGACCTTGCCAAATCTGACGCGTGGAAACTGATGCACCAGTTCCGGGACTACGTGGATACGGCCTGCGGGGAGTGTAAACACATAAAGTACTGCCGGGGCGGATGCCCGTATAATGCCATCGCACC
>DATKZP010000123.1:0-4232 GCA_035527915.1 Methanoregula sp.
GATGATGAGGAGATCAGCCATGCCTGAAAGGACTCGATCTGACACGATACGATTTTGTCCTGCATCCCGGAGAATAAGGATCCTCTTCTTTGTGCTGATATGCCTTGCAGCGCTGAGCGGGGGAGCGCTTGCGCACCCTCCTGCCGATGCTGTAGTCATGTATGATGAAAATACCGGGGATCTTGGAGTCACCATCACCCACCAGGTAGATGATCCCGCTACGCATTACGTAAAACAGGTTACCGTCAGGCAGGGTGATACGGTACTTGTTGACAATTCCTACACCAGCCAGCCGGGCCGGTCGTCATTCACCTATCGCTACAATCTTCCGCAACTGAAAGAGAGCATCGGGGAGATCCGGTTGGACGTTCAGTGCAGCCTGTTTGGTTCCCGCTCCGGCACCTTCACGCTGCGTGCGACACCAGCCGCAGCTGCACCGGACCGTGCATCCCCCGCAGCAACGGCACCTGCAAAATCACCGGTATGCGCATGCGCCGCACTCGTAGCAGTCGGGTTTGCGGCAACGAGAATCCTGCGGTGATCTCAAAGCAACAGAGAGGACCGGATCTCCTGCATTACTTTTTTAGTCTTCCTGGCACTGCGTTCATCAGCACCATCACAAGCACGACAATTCCGGTAGAAATTGAGTTTTTTTTAAAACCAGCAGGGACAAATCCCCGCGCTAGCGGATAATCTTAAATCCCCCGGGAGAATATCCATCGTTCGGATATCTCCCGGCTCGCTGCAAGGAAAGGTATGCCGGAGGTGATCTGATGAAGACAGGGTTTGGCTGGATCGAATATGACGGTGTGCGGTACGATCATGATATCGTGATCCATAGCGACCGGAGCATTACAAAACGCAAAAAGAAACTCTCAAAAAAGAGAAAGGAGGAATTCGGGCATACTCCGCTTTCGGGAGAAGAACTGGCTGATCTTCTCAGGGAACGACCTGAGGTGGTTTATATTGGAACCGGGCAGTACGGGGATCTCCCTTTGACCCGGGATGCGGTCACGCTGCTTGCCCCTTTTGCCACGATAGTGAAAATGACCCCGGACATTCTTTTCCTGCTTGAGGCGGAGCAACGGAAGTATGCCGCGGTTCTGCACGTGACCTGCTAAAAAAACATCACAATGTCCTAATAGATCCCGCACCTGAATCTTGATCAGATGACATTGATACCAGGGGGGTTTCCTGCGTGGTGAAGGTGGGGGTTCATGTTTCAATTGCAGGCTCGCTGGATCTCGCGGTTGACCGGGCGAGGGATGCAGGTTGCGATGTCTTCCAGCAGTTCTCCCGCAACCCGCGGGGCTGGGGATACAAGCCACTATCTGATGATGATTGTGAAACGTACCGGGCAAAGATCAAGGCAACCGGCATTATTCCTGTTGACCACATGCCTTACCTCCCGAATCTTGCCTCACCAAAACAGGAGATCTATAAAAAATCCGTCCCGGCACTGGCGGCAGAACTTGACCGTTGCGGCAGGCTGGGCATCCCCTACCTCGTGACGCATCTCGGTCACCATCTCGGTGATGGCATGGCCGGCGGACGTGCACGGGTCATCAGGGCGATCAACACCGCTCTTGGTGAATCGGATACCAGCGTCATGCTGCTCCTTGAAAATACTGCGGGAGAGAAGAACAGTGTCGGCAGCAGTTTTGAGCATATACGGGGGATCATGAACGGGATCGATGCACAAGAGCGGGTCGGGGTCTGCTTTGATACCTGCCACGCGTTTGCGGCCGGTTACGAACTGCGTACAGAAGAAGGGATCGCAGAAACGCTCGCACAGTTTGATGAACAGGTCGGTATCCGGAACATTAAGATTGTGCACGTAAACGACACGAAAGGCGACCGGGGAAGCGGACTTGACCGGCACGAGCATATAGGGATGGGTTTTATCGGAGAGAACGGGTTCCGGCGCATCCTCCATCATCCGGCTTTTAAGAATCTCTTACTTGTCTGCGAGACTCCGGTAGATGAGCGGCGGGATGATGCCGGAAATATCTTAAAAGTGCGTGAGCTTGCCCGGTAACGTATCCCAGGGTAATCGGTTTATTCTTCTGAACGGTTACCGCCCGTTCGTAATATCCTGGTAAAAAAGACCGCACCTGTATGTCTCCCGTAGTGTTCTCCAGGTTTTTATTTCTTCATGCCAGTCCTGGCCGTGCTCTCATCCGGCTCCACTCCCTGACCTGAAATTACCCTTCGTTTTCAATCGTGATCTCCAGTTCCGGCCCCCTTGTTTTATCCTCATGATAATGTCATTCTGAATACCGCTGTATTGTTCTTCATCAGCATCCCTGCCAGTATTTCCCGTGCTCTTATTATCATCTACATACAATAGATCAGGCAGTGAAGGCAACATTCGATGGCTCCGTGGTGCGCGTGGGAAAAGAGGGGCGCACACTCTATGAACAAAGTGGATACGGGCGCCTGGAACACGATGGGATAAAACTATTCCCCCAGGAGGCGTTGTATCTCTTCCAGCGGCAGAAGATCGAGGTGACCGGGTACAGTTTCAACACCCTGTTTTCTGAGTTTGCTGACCAGCGCAATTTCCTCCGCAGTTTTTTAGTGTACCGCGACCTGCGTGAGCGCGGCTATGTTGTACAGACCGGGCCGCACGATTTCCGGGTGTTCAAACGGGGTGAAAAACCCGGTACTGGTGAGTCGCTTTATCTTGTCCGGGTCCTGTCAGAACGCGATCCGATCTGGTTTGAAAAACTCATTGAAGAAGTTGTTGCCTCAAGAAATATGCGCAAGCAGTATGTTCTCGCTGTTGTCGATGACGAAGAAGAGCTGACCTATTACGAGATCAAAATCCAGAAACTGGCAGAACCCTGCAACTATTCACCTGAAATATCCCCCATTGAAGCGACACTGGTAGGAAAATCAGCGATGGTTATGGCGCCAGCTCATTCAGATCTTGAAAAGTCAGGATTTGGCAAACGGCTTGACGATGAACGTCTGATGCTTGCCCCGGTTGAACTGCTCTACCTGATGGGGAAAGGAATTATTGTGCTCAAAAAAGGTCATACCCCTGTCACTACTCGTGAGTATTTTGCACTCGCAGCAGAGACCGACGGTGAACTTACCGGCAAAGATAAGGTTTATACTGAACTCAGGGGGCACAATTTCACTCCCCGGACGGGATACAAGTTTGGTCACCATTTCCGGGTTTACTGCGGGAAGAATGTCCATTCGGATATGCTGGTACATGCAGTTGAAAAAGAGGCCCCTCTCCCCATGAGCGTGATCTCACGCTCTGTCCGGATGGCACACAGTGTCAAAAAGAAGATGTTGTTTGGCGCTGTACATAGTAACGGAATCCAGTTCGTGGAATTTGCACGAATCAAACTGTGAGCGCCTACCATGCCTGAACCGCAGATAAATCCCTGGTCAAACAACCAGTCCGTAGATGTTGAAAAACTATTTTCCGATTTTGGCATCGATCCTATCGCCCCGGTGATCCCGGAACTCCCCAACGTCCCGTATTTTATGCGCCGCGGTATCGTCATCGGGCAGCGGGACTACCGCCAGATCGCCGCTGCGATACGCAACCGCACACAATTTCATGTCCTTACGGGATTCATGCCGAGCGGGCACCCGCATCTCGGTCACCTGATGGTGATGAAAGAGGTGGTCTGGCATGTTGAACAGGGCGGTAACGGTTATGTGACGATTGCTGACCGGGAAGCGCATGCGGTCCGCGGTATCTCGTGGGAAAAGTGCAAAGAATTCGGGAAGGAGTACCTTGCGTGCCTCTATGCTCTCGGGTTTGAGGGACAGACCTATTCCCAGAGTAAAAACGAACGGTTAAAAGACCTTGCATTTGAAGCAGCAACCAAGGTGAATTTCTCAGAACTATCAGCGATTTACGGTTTCTCGCCCGAGACTGATCTCGCCCATGCCTACAGTGTGATCACTCAGGTGGCAGACATCCTGTACCCCCAGATCGATCGCGAACCTGCCCCGACGATTGTGCCGGTAGGTATTGACCAGGACCCGCACATACGGCTCACGCGGGGCGTTGCCCACAAACTCCGCATGTTCACGGTCGAAGAGCGGCATGGCTATATCAGCGTACGGTCAAAAAACGCTCCCGAACAGGCGCTTGATGCGGTAAAAGCAGCCTTCCCGGATGCAAAGAAGTACGAGGGGCATGTCGATATCAAAGGTGCGCCATGCTCTGATGTCAGTGCAAAGGTGCGCCTTATAGAGCGTGC
>DATKZP010000124.1:0-36883 GCA_035527915.1 Methanoregula sp.
AGGTCTTGCCATTTTCCTGGAAAAGGATAGAGCCATCCCAGACGATAAACAATAGTTATTATAGGATAGCACATAAATTAAAAAATTGTATCAGGTGGTATAATTACAATCATTACTTTTTCTCATCATAAAGGTGGTACAGGCAAGACAACATCCTGCCTGAATATTGCCGGTTTTTGTCAGAAGGCAGGGAGAAAGGTGCTGGTTGTTGATTGCGATCCTCAGGCGAATGCGACCGCCGGGCTCGGTGTCGACCCCAGTGCTGCTTCCGGCAAAAATATGTATCAGGTGTTTATGAGTGGGATTGATGATTTTCCCAAAGTTATGATGCAGGATATCATTATAGAAACTGCTTCCGGAATTGATCTTGCACCTGCGCACCTTGATCTTGTCGGAGCGGAACCCTATCTCTATCACGCGAAATTCCCTGCCGGTGTGCTTAAAGAAGCGCTCACGGATGTCAATAACACGTATTCTTATGTCTTCATTGACACTCCACCGAGCTTAGGTCAGTTTGTGATCAACGGACTCTTTGCAGCGGATCATGTCATCGTGACCCTCGATTCGGGATCGTTTGCGCTCAATGGGGTTACGACGCTCTCGACAATATTCTCTGATATTAAAGAGGGTCTGGGTAAAGAGATTCGACCGGACATGGCAATCGTCAGCCGCTGGGGCGAGGGGTTAATGCAGGTATGTTCACTACCTGAAGCAGAAGTGGGAAATGATCTTTTTACCAGGATTCGGAACTTTTTTTACACACCTCCTCAACCTTCGCCCGAGGACCTGAAGGCCGCAGAAGAGCAAAAACAGGAACATATGCGGCTGCTTGAAACTCTCAATGAGATCAGGCACAGGTTTCCAAGCGTCTATACCGTTCCGTACTCTAATGCAGTGTACGAAGCCCAGAAACGTGGTATGCCGATTTCTCATTTTGCGCCTGAAAGCAGTGCAGGAATTGCGTACAAAACCATTGCAGAAGAGGTAACGAGATGGAACTAAGAGAGCTTGAAAATACATTAAAGAAAACCAGTGAAGGGAATTTCTCTGCCCGTGTCGATGAGAGTAACGTTGGCTTCGAATTAAAAGCAGTCGCACAGATGCTGAACCAGACGCTTGAAAAGGCTGCGGTGGCAAAGGAGTTAAAGCATCGTGCTGACGTGATGATCCAATACAATCCTATGGCGATTGCCATTTTGAGAAAGGACAAGACCAGGATCCATATCAACAAAGCCTATGAAACCATCTGGCGCGGTACCCGTGAAGAACTCTTAAAAAAGAAACTCAATGATTTTGATATTACTATTCTTTCCGGGGAGCACGTCTACTCCTGCTTTGAGACGAAGAAACTTGCGATCACCGACTGTCTTGTCACATTCCCTGACGGGGTTAAGAAATACCTGTCGCTCAATGCCATCCCTATTCTTACTAAAAACGGGGAAGTGGACGGTGCTTTCTATATCTGGATCGACAATACAGAGCTTCACGGAAAGATAGAAGCAGTAAAAATGGTGGAGCAGCGGGT
The DNA here is from genome assembly GCA_035527915.1 of Methanoregula sp. Classification (GTDB taxonomy): domain Archaea; phylum Halobacteriota; class Methanomicrobia; order Methanomicrobiales; family Methanospirillaceae; genus Methanoregula. The sequence continues at coordinate 1,526 of DATKZP010000124.1, forward strand.
GGACCGGATCATCCAGGAAAACCCATTTCCCCTTTTCACGATCGATACCGAACTTAATGTGAAAATCTCTAACCAGTCGTTCCTGGAATTCACGGGCTATTCCAAAGAAAAAGCATCATCCCTTTCGATGAAGGACTTCAAGTACCTCAAGAACAAAGGAGATACCGTCGAGGGAACAATAAAATCCAGAAAACGCAGCCATGGTGAATCGACGATAGAATTCCCCCGAGGTACCTTCATGCTTGAATGGTACTATATCCCCCTGCTCGATACAGATGGTAGTGTTGAAAGCTTGTTGATCGTGTTTAACGATATCACTGAACGGCGTAAAAAAGAGAAAGAAGTCAGGCAGTTGATGGAGGAAACGCAGAAGAAAGCTGAAGCGCTCTCAGCAAGTGCGGCAGTCCTGGAAAGCGGACTTGAACGAATCTCGAAAGGCGATCTTACGTTCCATATCCCTCTCGTTGAGGGAGATCCGTTAATCAAGCTGAAAAAAGATTACAACATATCCGTCGATTCAATCAGGAAGGTTATTGAGGAACTGGAAAAATCAACAAAACAGATTGAAGTGACCACGAAGGATACAAGCCGGGGCACAACGGAAATCTCCAAATCAACCGAACAGGTTGCAGTTGGAACGCAGAAATCAGTTGATGGTGCAAAAAAGCAGCTTGAGGAGATAGAAAAGGTTGGAAAAGAAGTTTCCGATCTCTCCGCTTCCATTGAGGAAATTGCCAGCACGTCCCAAGATCTATTGAGTCATGCAAAGAAAGCAGCGATGGAAGGGAATAAGGCATCCGAACTAGGCAAGATTGCAACTGCCAAGATGACGATGGTTGAGAAAATCGCCGGTGAGAGTGTAAGTGAAATCACCGCACTCAACGATCGGATGAAAGAGATCTCAAACATCGTGAAGATGATCGCTGATATCTCCAGCCAGACAAACCTCCTTGCACTCAATGCGGCGATAGAGGCTGCACGGGCTGGAGAGCACGGGCGCGGTTTTGCCGTAGTCGCGGGCGAAGTCCGCAACCTTGCCGGCGAATCAAAAACTGCAACGAACCATATCGAGAGTCTTATCAGTTCCATCCAGAACAACAGCGATAAAACCGCGGCAGCGATTAAAAGTTCATACAATGAGATACAGGCAGGAATTGAGAGCGTAAACAAGACAATCGAAGCCCTGAACCGGATTATTGCTGAGTCGGATGTGGTTGCGCAGGGCGTAAACGAGATCACCAAAGCGACCGAGGACCAGGCAGAAGCAACGACCCGTGTGGTTCACGGAATGGAGAAATCCAGCGTAATTACCCGTGAGAACCAGGGACGGATGGAGGATATAGCGGCACTTGCACAGGAGACCAGTGCGTCAACTGAAGAGATTGCCAGCGCATCTGCCGAGCTTGCTGAGCTTGCGAATCGGCTGAAGAAGATAATGGAACAGTTCAGGCTGAGGTGAAAAATGGCTTCAACGGTTGATGTAGTAGAATTTGTACTGGGGGGTGAGCGCTACGCTCTCGATATACAATTAGCGCGGGAAATTGTTGAGATGATCCCGATCACCCCCATTCCACGTGCACCCCCTTATATCTCCGGTGTAATTAATCTTCGCGGAGAGATCACCAACATCATGAACCTCAATACCCTGCTCGGATTACCCCCCCGGGAGATACTGGAAAATCAGAAGATTATCGTACTGGTACCGGATGCGGCTTCCGGCAGCAATGTTGGCATCATTGTCGATGAGGTAACAAGTGTCCTTCAGGTGGCTGAAACCGATATCGAACATCTCGGCGAAGGGCTCTCATCTGAAGTTTCCAGTTTTGTAAAAGGGATTATCAAACTGAAAGGTGATGAGTCCGACAAAAAAAGCACGGGCCTGATCATCTGGATCGATATGAAAAAAGTGCTTGAGGATGTGGCAGGAAAATGAACCGCAGGAAAATACCATGGCAAAAATTACTCATGCAGGACAATTGACGGGGGGATGGATATGACAGAACTACCAGGAAGAAAAGCATTATTTACCGGGGCGGCAGCTCCAACAACACCAGCCAATCCTTCAGAAGAGATTGCGCCTATCAGGGAAGCTGAACAAACCATCGCGGAACTCAGACAACGGCTTGACGTGATGGTCAGTAAAAATCCAGTCCCCATGCTCCTTACTACACCCACGTTCTCAATCGTTGAGGCAAATGCTGCCTATATTGAGATGAGTGGCATCAGGGAGCGCGATCTCGTAAACACAAATCTTAAGAATTTCAGGATTGTCAGCCAGACGGGAGAGGGAGCAAAGGTTGCACTTCTGGAGAAACGGCGCTCGTTTGGCGAAGTGATCGTAGAATTGCCTTCCGGTACGCGCATTCTCGAACAATACTGCATTCCGATTATGGGCAATGACCAGACGATCGCCAATTTGCTCTTTGTCTACAATGACATGACTGCACAGAAGAAAAATAGCGAGGAAATTGAGCAGCTCAAGCACCGATCCGAGACGATTGTTCAGCAGAACCCGATGCCAATCCTCCTTGTGGATATGAATTTCCACATTCGTGTAGTGAACGATGCGTATGCTTCGTTAAGTGGGATCAGTCGCGATGACCTGCTGAAGATGACCCTCCGCGATTTCAAGATACTGGACCAGACCGGAGAAGGAATAAAGCAGGCAATCCAGGAGAAAAGGCGGGCGGTGGGTGAAGTCCTTGTTGAATTTCCTACCGGTGCGAAGCGGCTGCAGCAGTATGGTATTCCTATCCAGGATAACAGCGGGAACGTGACCAGTATCCTGATCGTATACAACGATGTTACCGAGGATCGCCGGCAGATGGATCAGATCACCGAACTGCACCGGACATCAGAAACCATTGTCCAGCAGAACCCGATACCCATGCTGATGACCAATCCCGGTTTTGTCGTGGTTGAGGCAAATGCAGCCTATGCAAAAATGAGCGGAATTCCCCGTGACCGCGTCATTGGCATGAGCCTTCGGGAGATAAAAATTCTCGAGCAGAAAGGCGAAGGAGCAAAGGTGGCCATCGAGAAGAAGCAACGAGCATTCGGGGAAGTTACCGTTGAGCTTCCCAGCGGCATGCATATTCTCGAGCAGTACGTAATGCCGATTCTTGATGCCAACAATACAATCTCAAACCTCCTTTTTGTCTACAACGAGGTCACCGCTCAACGTAAGAGCCAGCAGGAACTGCAAAAGAAGATGGATGAGGTTGCTCTTCTCAAGCTGAGGTCTGATATTATCGTCAATCAGAATCCCCTGCCTATCATGCTGATGAATACAGGGTTCAAGATCATCATGGTGAATGATGCATATATCTCTCTTACCGGTCTTGCCAGAGAACGGCTCATCGGCATGAGTGCAAAAGATTTCAAGATCCTCGAACAGCATGGCGAAGGGCTCAAAAAGGTGCTCCAGGAACAAAAAAGGAGCTTCGGTGAGATTAAAATTCAATTCCCGACCGGTGTTCGTATCCTCAATCAGTACGGTATCCCGATGGTTGATCCAAAAGGGGTTCTCCAGACCATTTTCTGTGTATATATTGACATAACAACACAGCGTGAGCAGGAGATGAAGATCAAAGAGATGATGGACGACGCACGAGCAAAAGCTGAACTCCTTACCGTCAGTGCAGGGGAACTCCAGATGGCACTCTCTAAAATTGCATCCGGTGATCTCACGTATCGGGTGAGCATAGATGATGCCGATCCGCTGGTCGGGCTTAAAGAAGATTATAACGCGGCAGTTGAGTCGATCAGGATCGTCTTATCCGATCTGATGCAGGGAATGATCAAGCTTGATGCCACGATCAACGATACCATCAGGAGCACAGAAGAAATTGCAAAAGCCACCGAGAATGTTGCGATCTCGTCCCAGAAAGCTGCTGACAATTCAAAATTGCAGCTCACGAATGTGGAAAAGATTTCGACTGATATCTCAGATATCTCTGCATCAATCGAAGAAATTGCGAGCACGTCTCATGATGTAATGACCCATGCTGATAAAGCATCCAAAGAAGGCGCACAGGCAGCGGAGATCGGCCAGCTTGCAACGACCAAGATGCAGAATGTGGAGAAGATCTCCAAGCAGAGTGTAGATGATATCACCGCGTTGAACGAGCAGATGCGTGCGATCTCAAAAATCGTGAACCTTATTACCGACATTGCCAACCAGACCAACCTCCTGGCGCTCAATGCTGCGATTGAAGCAGCCCGGGCCGGCGAACACGGGCGCGGCTTTGCAGTAGTCGCGGGGGAAGTAAAGAATCTTGCCGGTGAATCCAAGAAAGCGAGCAGCCAGATCGAGAACCTCATCAAAGCAATTCAGGCAAAAAGTGAGCAGACCTCAACCTCAATGAAAAACTCTTTTGAAGAGATCAAGACGGGCATAGACAGTGTCAACAAGACCGTCGCGTCGCTTAATTTGATCATAGCTGAAGCAAATATAGTAACGCTCGGGGTGACCGAGATTACAAAAGCATCAGAAGACGAGGCACAGGCAACCAACACGCTCATGAGCGGTATCGAATCCGTATCAACCCTGACCCGGGACAACCAGAAACGGATGGAGGATATGGCCGCTCTCGCAGAAGAAACCAGCGCATCGACTGAAGAGATCGCGAGCGCATCAGCAGAGCTCGCGGAGATGGCAGAACACAGTCGGAAGATGATGGAGAAGTTCCACCTGAATTGAGTGGTGGACACTCCATCTTTTTATTTGAAACAAAAACGACTAACGTTATCATTCCTTCATAAATGAGCATATATTACCAAGGATAATTTGAGAATATCATGGATGGTTTTGCATTGCTGAAACGGTTCATCGAACACACATTGACCATCCAGTGTTCAAATTACAAAGAGGACTACATCAAGCGCCGGCTTCTCTCACGGATGCGTTCGACCAACAGTGCAAGCTATGAGGATTATCTTGCGTATCTGAAAGCAAACCCTCCCGAGCTGGAGAACCTGCGGAATGCACTTACCATCAATGTCACTGAATTCTTTCGGGATAACGATGTGTACGACTCCATAAAAAAGGACATCCTGCCCGCTTTATTCAAACAAAGAAAACGGCTGCGTATCTGGTGCGCCGGATGTTCGACCGGTGAAGAGCCGTACTCCCTTGCCATGATGCTCGCCGACCTTATGGCACAGGATCCAGAAATCTCCGCCCAGATCTTCGCAACGGACATCGACAAGGTTGTGCTTTCAAAAGCCAGGGAGGGCACCTATACCCCAAAGGCAATGGTCAAATTGTCTCAAGCGCAGATACACCGCCATTTCTCCAGACTCCCTGATGGGAATTTCCAGGTAAAACCCAATTTAAAAGAGCTGATCCGGTTCCGCCCCCATGACCTGATGAGCGGGGTACCCGTTTCGCGGTGGCTTGACCTTGTGATCTGCCGGAACGTCACCATCTATTTCAACGAAAAGCAGAAGGATGAACTGGTAAAAATGTTCCATGGGTCGCTGGTGTCAGGAGGTTTCTATATCATGGGCAAGACAGAATACCTGGGCCGGCAGGTGGGAGATCTGTTTGAATCGCACAATTCCTCCCAGAAAATCTATGTTAAAAAGGATTAAAAAAACCTCTGAAAAAACGCTTAATAAAAACCTGAACGCTCACGTGGAGTTTAACCCCCTCACGCGTGAGGCTTTCATAAAAAGCGATAACCACCGAACAGGTAAGACGTCACTATCACTCCACACGCGAGCGGTGGTTGGGGGAGCTTCATCTGGATCTCATGTTAATTGATCACCTGATAAAATATCGAAAAAAACCATCCCCCGTTCATGAAGATAATTTGAATATCCTTCGATCCTGCAGGATTTTAAACGCTTTTTAGATAAAAACTAAAAATGGTACATTTCCGGAACATTTCATGTACCAAATTTCTTTTTCCCGGCTTCCATATCAAGGATAATCTCAAGTTCGAGAGATTTTCCATATGCTTCCTGAGCCTCATCGTTCCGTCCGATTTCATCCAGACAAACGCCCTTGATATACCAGGCGGTGGCATCATTCCCATTGAGGGCAAGCGCCCTTGTGCAGGCAAATAGTGCGTCTTCATATCGTTCGAGATTGTACAGTGCATGTCCCTTTTTGGACCATGCATCAGCATAGTTCTGGTTAAGCATAATTGCATGCTCGCAGTTGGCAAGTGCTTCCGTGTTCCTCCCGGTCTCAATAAACACTGCCGCCCGAAGATACCAGGATTCAGGATTGTCGGGATCGAGCGACAATGCCTTTTCATAATAGATAATTGCCTCCTTGTATTTTGTGCGGCTGGCATAGGCACGCCCCTTCCTTAGCAGCCCCACCACTTCATTGGTGGTCATGGACGCATCTTTCCTGATTTCGTGCTTAATCTGATCATAGTTATCTCCCCATACTATCTGCCGATGATTCCTCAAGCAGGTCGCCAAAAATCTTTTTTAATGCCGTATTCTCATACTCCGCTTTTCTCTCCTGAGCCTCCCGCAGATGTTTTGGGGGTTCCCAGACAAACCAGTCTTTCATCGACATATATGAGATAAAATGGTTGGTCATATGCACGCCCAACCGGTAGATATCATGAAAATAGTCAAGGCTTGGTTCTGCATTCCAGTCTATTTTTTGCAGGTACTTCTCCATGATCTCAAGCATGTTGTCGCCAAAGATCTTGGACTGGTACCACGAGGTGTGTGTCCAGCGCGTGGAAAGCATCTCTTTTACCTCAAGGTGATTGAACTTTTTCATCTGCGGGATGTTGATAACCGGCATCAGTTCATCTGCGGGAAGGATCTTTGCGAGATACTGGTCCCGGGCATAGAACATCGACTTATTCAGAACAAAGTAACGCCGGGGAATGACATCCTCATACTCCATCATTTCATCCATGTCCATCTTTCCCTCCTTCATGAGATAGTAGAGCTGAGTCTTTCTGATCTGGGGCATCCTGTGATAGACACGGGCGTTGGTTATCGGATTCCAGGGTAGATCGTTAATATCGTCATTAATATTGGTGAAGAGGATATTGAGCATCCGGATGAGGTTATGGACCGGGAGTTTTCTCTCCTTCTTTGCCTCATCTTTGAGTGCATCGAGATAGATCTGATGTATTCCGCGGTACACAGAATCTCCGGTGAAGGAACAGACCAGATACCGGGATTTTTTTGCCGCTGCGCCTTTGATAAGCAGGTTCACGCATAGCTTGGCGATGATAAAATCCTTTAAAAGTCCTATGTAGTGCGCCGGAAAAATAATAATATTTTTCTCGATATCGTAGGTATAAATATCCACCAGCATTCCGTTTGGGTCTGCCTCAGGATTACGCAGGAGAGAGATTTCAGTGTCCAGAATGTTTTCTGTCTGCCTGACAAAATGGCGTATGGGTTTGGACAAAGGCATGTCAGTTTTCATTATCACTCACTTCTGATTCCGCTCGCACTAATCGGATAGATTCTTACCGGTTCAATTTGCGGGATAGAACTTAATATACCTGATGAAAAGTGTTCAACCGGTAAACACCTGACCGACGGTCTTTGAAGAGTGTTTGACAGAGCTACCCGTGAGTTCGTAAAAAAAGGAGATTCCTCCTGTTATTTGCAGGGTCTGAAAAATAATGTCGTATCCTCTGATCCAGGCACGGTAATAAAAATGCAAAACTACATTCAATATATTTATCTGGTTGACATCGTAACAGACAATGAGATGTGCTATGGCTGACATGCTCACGGATTTATTGATTTACATCGGTATCGGAATTATGACCTTTGCAATTGGTACAATTCTCGGATACCAGCTTCTTATAATGTACTATTCCCGGCGATTCATGGTAATCGCCCAGCAATGTTACGACGTAGACTCGGTGATTCCCATTATCGATGAACTCGCCAGGGAGACTTAAAAATTCGGAGTGACAGACCATGGTTGACATAGTAAGTTACACCTTAATCAGTATCACCTGCTTTTGCTTTGGACTGATTGTCAGTTTCCAGATAGCACACATCCACTACTGCCGGAAACTCACTATTCTTGTGCGGCGATCGATAGGAACGAAAACAATTGCTCCTGTCCTTGTCGAATACGAAGCAGGCAAATCAGCCAGGTAATTTTTCAACAGGACCGGTTTTCCCTTGTCAATGGCATCTGAAAGTTTCTCTTTTTTTTAAAAACAGGAAAAAGAGACACGGGAAAATACCTTTTTTTAAAAATCAGGGGAAATTCGCTCTTGTGGTAAGGAGGGCACCGTGGCTGTCCCCCCCATGATTGCACCTGCGAGAAGAGCACCGGTGACTAGTACCTTTTTTTTGGATTTATCGCATTATTGGGAGCTACAGGCAGGCGGGGGTGAAAGACCTGTTGAGCATTCAGGTTTTATGGAGCATTTCCTCAGGAGCCTTAAAAGGGCAGAATACACTATTAAAACGTATTCCAGGCGAATATATTTACTCGTCTGCGGTATAGTAATAAAATTCGCCGAGTGCTTTTTGTTCCCGGTCAAGGAATGAACCGGGTTTGTTGATCCTGGGTCTTCCCGTCTGGTCCCTGCGGAAAGTAACCTCAAGCACCTGGAGGAACCTGTTCATTCCTTCCCGCATCTTAAAAGGTCCGGCTGCAGTTCCCTGCCTGCCCGGCTCTCCTTCAAAGACAAGGATCCGCTCACTGATCATATCGATGAGGTAAATATCATGGTCGATCACCATGATGCCGACCTTTTTGCCCTCAGCATGGTGTTTGATCATCCTTGTTACTTTGACCCGCTGTTCAACGTCAAGGTGGGCGCTGGGTTCATCAAGAATATAGAGATCGGCATCCCGTGAGAGACACCCTGCAATTGCCACCCGCTGGAGTTCTCCGCCACTCAGGGAATCCACGGGTGACTGAAGAATTGCCTCAAGAGAGAGTGATTCGATAATCTCATGCTGGTAGAGAGAAGAATCAAACTTCGTTGTTCGCTGGCGGAGGTACATTTCAACCGTATCGGAAGTATCTGCCTTGATATACTGGGGTTTATAGGAAATCCGGAGGGTTGTTTCAATTTTTCCTGTTGTGGGAGTTTCATCACCTGCGAGAAGTTTTGCAAACGTGCTCTTACCCATACCATTCGCACCGACAACCCCCAGCACTTCTCCGGCCTTGATGGTTCCACCATTTACCGTCAGGTGAAATGAATCATATCTCTTGGTCATTGACGGGATCTCAAAGAGGGTTTCCCTTTCTGAGCCTTTATCGTGAGCCCGTTTCTCAAAGACAACGGCAGTGTCCCGGAAACGGACGTTCTCTTCAACAAGGTAGCCTTCAAGGTACTGGTTGATCCCGACACGGACTCCTTTAGGACGGGTGATGATACCAAAGACCGCGGGTTTTCCATACCCCACATGCACTGTGTCTGCAAGCATGTCAAGAATCGCAAGATCGTGCTCAACGATCATCACAGGGCGCCGCGTGGCCAGATCCCGGATTAGTTTAGCTGCAGCAATCCTCTGGTAAATATCCAAAAAAGGGGTTATCTCATCAAGGAAATAGAGATCTGCATCCCGTGCAAGGCAGGCAGCGATCGCTACCCTCTGCAGTTCCCCGCCGCTCAACGTGCTGATGTCATGATCGAGAACCGCATTGAGCTTAAGCACGGGCAGGATCTCTGAAAGCTTGTTACGCTCATCGGTGGTCTTTAACAATGCTCTGACTGTACCGGAAAAAACGTTCGGGATATAATCGATATATTGCGGTTTTGATGAAATCTTTATGCTCTTTTTTGAAACGGTCTGGAGATAATCGAAGAGCTCGGTACCTGCATACCGTTTGAAGATCTCTTCCCAGGAAACTTCGAGTTCAAAGTTCCCGAGATTGGGGCGGATCTGCCCGGAAAGAATCCTGACTGCCGTACTCTTACCGATACCGTTTGCTCCTAAGATCCCCGTTACTTTTCCCTCAACCGGTATGGGAAGGCCATACAGGGCAAACCCGTTCTTTCCATACCGGTGAGTCGGGTGCTCGAGCTCTTCTGGCAGGCTTACGATATCAATCGCGTCAAAGGGACACTTCTTGATGCAGATGCCGCACCCGACACAGAGCTCTTCTGAGATGACGGCCTTGCCCTCCTCACCAATGACAACGGTTTCATCCCCGGTCCTGACCCTTGGGCAGTAGAGTATGCATTCAGTGCCGCACTTTTTTGCGTGGCATCGGTCTTTGTGAACAATCGCGATTCTCATTTTAGCTCACAAAAGAGGATTGATCAGTTCAGGCCGGGGGGAGCGAGGTCAACAGGATCGTCCATGTCATGAACCAGAAGGCAAAGGTCATGAATCCCTGGTAGAACCAGTCTTTTCCACCCAGTTTTGCAGTGTCTATACCAATGAGTATAAAGATGTGCTTCTGGATTACAATACCAGCGAGCATCAGCATCAGGGCAAGATATCCTGCATCGTTTGAAAAGGATTCGGTGATGTAGTACGATAGCACGCCAACAAAAATCCCTATAATGCTTGCCAGGAGCGTCCGCTTGATGCGGGTAATATGTTCGGTCTGTTTATCTGCCTTTGTCTTTGCTTTTTTTGTCAGGGCAGGTTTTTCTTCTATAGTGATCTCACTCATCCCGCTTCACCAGTAGTCTTATTTTTTAGTGCGCAAGCCATATGTAATTTGGTCTCTTCCCTTGAGAAAATATACGGGAAATCACCGTTACTATACTATTACACCATTACAGGATTCTTTTGCTGCTTCTCATAGTATTTAGAGAGCGAGGTTAATAATGGTAATTCCCATGGATTTGGATCAGCGGACGATTGAATGGTAAGTATCCACGTGGTCATGAAGATCATTTTTTCTGATTGGAAAACATCTCATTTTATTAATCTGCATATAATGACAGATTTAAAGAAAGATTTTTAGTTTTTTAAAAAAAATGGCGGTATCCAAGCGTAAACTGAATAATACATTATATCTACCATTACTTGACTATAATTCGTTAATTATTGTAATGTATAATCGCAGGTTTGGGAAGGTGAATACATTCTCGTATGAACATCAAAGGTAAATTGTTGGTTGTGCTTTTTGTTGCTGCCATTGCAGTACTTTTGATAAATGCACTGGTTGATCTCAACGCAGGATCTTTCCTTTCACCCCCTGCAGATACATCAGATTCAGCGGGATCGGTGAGGCCGACACTTCGAGCCCCGGTCCAGGAATTGGATACGAATAATTTTCCGGACCAGAACATGATTGTCATGGTGTCCTTTATCGGGTTTATCGGGATCATATTTATCGTTATCAATTTTATGAAGTGGAAACCAAAGTAACCATGACTTTGGGAATGTAAGGGTACTCGGGACATCATTTTTTATGGCTCATCGTCATGTCGTGGGTGATTAGAGAGGGTATCACATTTCGTTTCTGATATGTCCCGTTCCTGATGGGGTCGCCAGGCTGCCTCGTTTTGGTCTTGCCGGGCAAGACAGTTTTTTAAAGAATCGTGCTCGTAAAACCTGCACTCAGACCGCCGCAGGGGTGTCATTTGTGGGGCGGTGACGGTCATCGTATTCGGGAGTATGGGGGTATTGTATCCCCCTCTTTGTAATCCTCTCAAAACATGCGTTTTCCCCCAAAAAACATCGAAGAGCCATAAAAAAATACAGTACTGATACTGGTACTGATACTAAGACAGCGCCGACTTCTGCACATCACAGTTCAACAACTGCTGAAAAGCAATCAGGGTAACAGGTCAGCGATTACACCCTGCTGTGTGCAGGTTATGAATTAATTAATTGAACCATCAATGATCTGGTACACCAATGGCATCTGAACAGGGAATGAGCGGGATCGACGTGAAAGCGATGACCTCAGAGCTGGGGGGAAAACTGCCGCTCTGGATCGACAAGGTATACCAGTTTGACTCCCGCACGCTGGGTATCCGGCTTAACGGTGAAAACAAGGCACGATACCAGATGATTGTTGAATCGGGAAGAAGAACACACCTGGTCAAGGACATGCCGGAGCCCCCGAAAAACCCGCCCCAGTTTGCCATGTTCCTGCGAAAATATATCTCGGGCGGCAAGGTGCTCGCCATCCGCCAGCATGGGCTGGAACGTATCCTGATCTTCGATATCGGTAAAGGCAACCTCACCTACCGGCTGATCATCGAACTATTTGATGAAGGGAATGTCGTGCTGACCAGTGAGGACTATACGATCTTAAAACCGCTCAGGCACCACCGGTTCAAGGATCGGGAGATCGTTCCAAAAGCACTCTATACGCTGGGGCTTTGCGATCCCACATCTTCACGTGAAGCTATGGCCACCCTGATCAAAAATGACGACCGCGATCTGGTTCGTTCTCTTGCCATAGGCTGCATGCTTGGTGGTACGTACGCAGAATATATCTGCCGGAAAGCAGGTTTTGATAAAACCATAATTGCCAGTTCTGCCGATCCTGACAGGATCTTTGAAGCAGTGCAGGATCTTTTTTACCAGGTGGTGCACGCACCAAAGCCGGTAATTTTTGCCAGGCACTGCGAACCCATCGATCTCTGGGATGGCAAAGACGTTCACGTTTTCCAGAGTTTTTCAGAAGCGCTTGAAGCATTCTATCCGCTGACAAAAGCCGAGAGGAAAACTGCTGATGCAAAATCAAAACTCACAAAAGAAGAGAGGATCTTAAAATACCAGAAATCTGCGGTGAAGAAATTCGAAGATAAGATCGAAAAGGCACAAGCAGTTGTTGCTGCGATCTATGAGAATTACGCGTTTGTCTCATCCGTGATCAGTTCCCTTGATCTGGCCAGTAAAACCCGTTCATGGCAGGAGATAGAAAAACTCCTCAGGAATAAAGAATCACCTGATGCAAAAAAGATTGTTGCATTCTATCCCGGAGAAGCAGCGGTTGAGATCGATATAGGCAAAAATGTGAAAATTTTTGTCCATGAAGGGATCGAGCAGAACGCGGGCAGGTATTACGACGTGATAAAAAAATTCCGCCGTAAAAAGGAGGGCGCACTTAAAGCGATGAAAACAACCCTGCCGAAGAAAAAAGAGCAGAAGCGGGATTTTATACCCATGAAAAAGATGTGGTACCACCGTTTCCGCTGGTTTGTGACAAGCGACGGCATTGTTGTGCTTGGCGGACGGGATGCATCACAGAACGAGGAACTTGTCAAAAAATACCTTAGCGGGCAGGACCTGTTCGTGCATGCCGATGTTCATGGTGCAAGCGTTGTTATTGTAAAAGGAAAAACAGAGCGTATGGACGAAGTGGCGCAGTTTGCAGCATCCTATTCCGGTGCATACCGGAGCGGTCACTTCTCCGCAGATGTGTACAGTGTCCTTCCCAACCAGGTGAGCAAGACCCCGGAGTCCGGTGAATTCATCTCACGGGGTTCTTTTATTGTCCGCGGGGAACGAACCTGGTACCGGAATGTACCGCTCGCCGTTGGTATCGGGCTTATGCTCGAACCACATGCTGCGGTAATCGGGGGGCCTCCTGCCGCAATCCAAAGAAAAACGAAAGCCTATGTGGAACTCAAACCCGGCCAGTTTGAACCCAATGATGTGGCAAAGAAAGTGCTGCGCATCCTCAGGCAGAAGGTTTCTGATGAGGAGGTAAAAGCCCTCAAAGGCATCCTGAACACGGATCATGTTGCGGCATTCGTGCCACCCGGCGGTTCTGATATTGTAGGACACCATGAAGGTTGAATATGGTGAATTAAAGGACAGGTATGGCGAAATCCGGCTATTCCCGGAGAACATCGATGATCTCTGGCACCTCCGGCACCTCATTGCCAATGGTGATCTTGTATTTGCTACAACATTTCGGAGCGTGGATGCAGCAACTGATAAAATCAGGCCGGAGAAGATGGAGAAACGACCGGTCCGACTCGGTGTCAGGGTGGAGCGGCTTGAGTTTTCCGAACATGGCATGCGACTCCGCCTCACCGGCATTATTGAGCACGGCGCAGATACCGGTGCATATCACACCATCAATGTAGAGACAGGGTTTGAAATTTCAGTGATCAAGCAGTGGCGCCCTGTTGATCTTGAACGCATCGAGCGGGCTGTGAAGGCTTCAGTCTATGGTGTAATTCATATCCTGACCATTGAGGAGGGGGAGGCGGAACTCTTCCGGCTGCGGCAGTATGGCCCGGAAAGTGTAATGACCCTCATTGCCGGGAGCGGTAAGGGATCTGATAGTGATACCCGTGCGGGTTTTTTTGAACAGGTGCTTATGCAGGTCACTGATATTTCCGGTCCGCTGATCATTGCCGGTCCCGGGTTCATTAAGGATGATTTTATAAAATTTGCCAAAAACCGGCCCGGCACGAGTGTTGACCGGGCGATTGTTATCGAGACAAGGCGGACAGGGCGTGGGGCGGTGCAGGAAGTGATTGGCAAGGGAGCGCTCGATAAGCTGATCGATGACCTCCAGCTCTCCCGCGAAGTGAAAATGATGGACGAAGTGCTTCTCAGGATCTCCCGGGAGGCGGCTGTCGCGTATGGGCAGAAGGAAGTTCAGGAGGCGATTTTAATCGGGGCTGTGGAGCAGGTACTTCTTGCAGATACACTCCTGCGGGACGAGGAGGTTATGAACCTTATTGAGAAAGCAGAGGCAATGCGGGCGACCATCGTTGTGCTCTCATCGGCTTTCGAACCAGGGGAACGACTGGTTGCTCTCGGGGGAATCGCAGCGTTGCTGCGCTACCGCCTCGTCAACTGATAATCACGAATCGATACCTGAAAATCAGGTTCATCGTCATTTCGTGTGGGTCAGACAGGGTATTTAAATTTCGTTCCTGATCTGTCTCACTCCTGACGGGGTCGTCCGTCCGTGTCGTTTTAGCCTCGCCTCACAAGGCAGTTTTTTTTAAGAATCACGCGTATAAAAACTGCTCCCGGACCGCTGCACAAAGATGTCCGTTTGTGAGGCGGTGACGGTCATCGTATTTTTTTAATGAATGGGTGCATTTTGTCCCCCTCTTCGTAATCCACTCAATATTCGTAATCCTCTCAATACCTGCTATCGCAGTAAACTGGAGCGCTTTAGTACTGATTGTTGTTTATTGGACTACCAGCAAAAAATTAGTGTCGGAAATGACCCTGTATACGGTATTTCTTATGTTCCATGAGTGGTCAATTTTGCACAAGTAAAAAAATAACAACATATTCCGAAACAAAAACCCTTTTCACCCGGGGGTCTTTCCGGTCACCACGGGATTATCCGGGTATGATGACCATTCGGTGAACCCGCCCTCATACATAAGTACATCCGGGTATCCCAGGTGGAATTTCAGGATCAGGAAAACAGCAGTCGCCGATCTACCCGTTCCGCAGGAACAGATGACGGTTTTTTCCGGGGTAGCACCGCATGCGAACAGAATATTCCGGATCTCCTCTTCTGCTTTTAAGAGCGTGGAATTTTTATCATCCATGAACCGGGTTGCCGGCAGATTGACAGCACCAGGGATATGGCCGGGTTTCATCCACGGGCCCTGCCCCTCGTACCAGGATGCCTGACGGGCATCCAAAAGGATGGTATCGGGTTCATCTTTCAGGCTGTTGCATGCATCATACCCTGCCAGGAAATCAATCTGCATATCAACGGTAAATGACGAGGGTCGGGAGATTCCTGGATCCTGGGACAGCGGCCGGTTTTCACCTTTCCATTTCGAAAAGCCGCCGTTAAGGATCATCACCTTCCGGCACCCGAACCGTGCAAGGGAATAGGCAACCAGAGATTGTTCCAGCCCGTCACTGGTGACTGGCAATGACGGCGATTGCGGTTTGCTGTCCGAATATACCACGATAGTATAATCCTGCTCAAAGCCGAGAGTAGAAAACAACACCTCTGCCGCTACCGGAGAGATCCATTGAACCGGAGATTTTCCGATGTGCATCCGCAGCAGTTCTTCATGCAGGTGAATGGCGCCGGGAATATGATCCTGGAAATAAGCGTGAGTCTGCTGCCGGCAATCCACAATCACGAGAGGGGTGCCATCAAGATGATCCTCCAGCCATTCGGAAGATACCCAGGTGACCACGCAATTATCCGGACTACGGGAAAATAATTCTTTCATTTCATCCGTCCAGCCAATACATAACCTCCCGAATGGGTAGGATATGTTTTCATACTACCGCCGTTTTGAATATGAGATGATATACATTGTGCCTGTCAAACAACAAAAAATGGATCAGGATTATGGACAGGAGACGGGTTTTAATAATTCCATGAGCCTGACAAACTCCTGTACGGAATACTGCCCGGCAGCGGTTGGGGTACCGACATGACAGTAGACCAGTTCTGAACCAAACAGGGGAAGGATGGCACGGGCATAACGGAACTGTGCACCCATTACACCGGTACACACAGGTCTTTTCACTGCATGGGTAAACTCGATCAGCTCAATGATATCTTCTTTGTTTCCTGGAGTGACAATTATCTTTACGATATCCCCGAACGCCCGGAGTTTTCGCTCCATCACGAAAAGTTCATGAAGCGGCATCATCTCACCGGAATGATGGGAGGCAATGATCGTCTTTCCTGCTTCTTTTACCTGCCTGGCACAGGATGCAAACCGCTGCTCTGTATCCACATAATCGACAAGCGGGATCAGCGGTCGGATCTTCTCATACCATACTCCGGTATCGCCAAAAAACTGCCCTCCTTCCTGTGCAGAACGCAGAGTGGCGATAATGGGCAATGAACATACATCTTTGCAGGTTTGCACACTGCTCAGCGGATTACCTTCCATCAGATCGAACCGGAGTTCGACCATATCGGCACCCTGTTCCTGTGCGTGGGAAGCATGAGCCGGATCCGTGAGCGCTGCGACGATCTTCATGTGTATAATCTTCTTTTGCGTGCAGTGTAAAAAAAAGATACGCTCTGGTCGTGCGGGATCCGGATAAATGGGCACAAAAACGGTATGATTCACCATCTTTCGCGTGACATTCCTGTACGGGAAGATACCTGTTTATCCCTTTTCAACAATACTTCTATGACTACTATGGAGAGCGGCATTCTTCCCCCTTACCTGCGACACCTTGCCGGGGCAATCACCAAAAGTATAGTTCTTGTGGTTGTGCTGCCACTTGCCGCCGCCATCATATTCGCACAGCCCCTCTCCTCAACGATCGCACTCATCACGAG
Source organism: Methanoregula sp. (assembly GCA_035527915.1). GTDB lineage: Archaea > Halobacteriota > Methanomicrobia > Methanomicrobiales > Methanospirillaceae > Methanoregula. Next base: position 18,660 of record DATKZP010000124.1, read on the forward strand.
TACGCTGGTCATCGAATACGGCGCAGCACCGGTCGGCCTTGGCCTGGGTTTACCCCCGGTTTTTGTACTCTACGTTCTTGTCTGTGTTGCCCTTGGAGTGACCCTGTCGCTCTTTGATATCTTTGATCTGCTGGGAGAGCAATCAAAAAGAGTTGCACGGTTCTTGGAAAAGTCAGCAGAACGGGTAAAGCATACACCGGTCCTGACAAAATATGGGATATATGGCCTTGTTCCCTGCGTGCTCACGTTAGGATTCTATATCTGCCCGCCGGTATCCTGGGTGCTGGGATTGCGCCGGGATCTCTCAATACTCCTTATCATGGCAGGATATATCGCCATCTCGATTGTAACGATTCTTGCAACGATGGGGATTTTTTTGGTTAGTAAGGTAAATTAATGCGAGTGTTCATGCTGAAGTCTTCTCAACTGCACAAAGAAAAAAATCTCCCTGAACTCCTCGCACCCGCCGGCTCGCCCGAAGCGTTCAGGGCAGCAGTTGCTGCGGGCGCGGATGCAGTGTACCTGAGCGGAAAAAGGTTTGGCGCCCGGAAATTTGCCCGGAATTTTACTGATGCGGAGATCGAAGAGGCAATCGGGTATGCTCACAGCAGGGATGTTTGTGTCTATGTCACGATAAACACCCTCATTCATGACCGGGAACTGGGCGGTGTAGCAGAATACCTTCTCTGGCTGTACTCAATCGGTGTTGATGCGGTTCTTGTACAGGATACCGGTGTTGTGGCGCTTGCACGTACCATTGTCCCTGAATTACCTCTTCATGCCTCAACCCAGATGACCATTCATAATTCTGATGGGGTCAGATGGGCGGCAGAACAGGGTTTTTCCCGTGTGGTGCTTGCCCGCGAACTATCCCTTGAAGACGTAACCCGTATTGCCGGCGAAACAGCGGAATCCGGTATCGGTCTTGAAGTGTTTGCGCATGGTGCGCTCTGCTATTGCTACTCAGGCCAGTGCCTGCTCTCCTCAGTAATCGGGGGAAGAAGCGGGAACCGCGGTATGTGTGCGCAACCCTGTCGTAAACCCTATACGCTGGTGACCGGGGAGCCGGATGAATATGGCCGGCCAACGCGGCTGCAGGAACTTCCCTCGCCGGATCGTTTCTGGCTCTCCCCAAAAGATCTCTGTACCTATAAGAACCTGCGTGAGCTTGTCAATTCACCCGTGATCTCGCTGAAGATCGAAGGGCGTATGAAATCTCCGGAATATGTAGCCACGGTAGTCTCAAAATACCGCATGGCACTTGATGCAATTGGCACCGGGGCAACAAGTGATACACAAGAGGCATTACAGGATCTTTACCTTGCATTTAACCGCGGTTTTACTCAAGGATACCTTTTTGGAAAACGACATGCAGCGTTCATGGGAAGGAATGCCCCCGATAACCGGGGGTACTGTATCGGTATGGTGAACCGGTATGATGAAAGATCAAAAACCGTAACAATCAGGCTAAAAGGCTCCTGTGTGCCCGGTCCCGGAGACGGGCTCCTTTTTACCCATCCCGAAAATCCCCAAAATGAGTTTGGATTTGCCCTTAACACGGTTCCCCTGCAAAAAGAAGGAGAAATCATTTTGAAGGTCCCGCACCCGGTTGCACCCGGTACGAAAGTCTGTATCACCCACTCCGTGGATTTTGATGTGCGGGCACGACAGGTGATTGCCCATTCCCCAGCTCTGTTACGGCATCCAGTCCCCATCGATCTTAAGGTTACGGTTGATCCCGATGGTAAGCTGGTGCTTGAAGGTCTGGTATATACCAAAAACGGCAGAGAAATTCCGGTCTCGTACCGATCAGATTTTTCCTTAGTACCTGCACGTTCGCACCCGCTCACCCGTGAACAGCTGGAGCAGCAGGTGAAAAAAACCGGCGGTACCCCGTTTACGATACGCACATTTTCTCTCACGTATGATGGGGATTTGTTTGCACCACTTGCCGGGCTGAACCGCGTGCGCAGGGAATTCCTTGCACGGGCTGAAGAGATGCTGGTGGCTGCATCCCGCCCCTCCGGCAAAAGCGTTGAAGAGGCACGACAGCGGTGGAATGCCGGGGAACCGGACATCAGTCTCCATACATCCGATACGGAAAACAGTTTCCCGTCATCTTTGCTGTCTCTGGCGGTCTGTACAGATTCTTTGGAGGGTGTACAGAAAGCAGCAGAGGGCGGATGTGATGTCATCTGTTTTGAACCGGTGTTCATCGCACCGGCGAACACATGCAGGTTCCTTTCCGGCCAGTTCTCTTTCGAATCACAGGTTATCACTGCATCGGAAATATGCCGTGATGCAGGTGTCCGTTATGTTGTGAAATTACCCAAAATCACCAATAACACCAGTCTTGATGCGTTTCTTTTGGTAGTAAAGAAGGTATCAGGCAAGGGTATTACAGATTATATGGTTGAAAATTGCGGCGCGGCACATGCCCTTATGCACATGGATCCCGCACCGGCACTTTCCGGCTCCATTGGCCTCAATATCTTCAATCACCGGGCAGTGCAGTACCTTTCTTCCTGGTTTACCGTCCTGACGCTCTCTCCCGAACTTTCGCGCGATGAGATACGGCTCCTGATCCATGCGGCAAGGTCGCAGGGGCTGACAAATTCTTTTGCCCTTATCGTGCAGGGGTGTAGTGAGGCAATGGTTTCTGAGGACTGCATTCTCCAGCCATGGTTGCGGTGTAACGGCTCAGCGTGTGACACACGTTCTCCTGCATTCTTTGGCATCAGGGATGCAACCGGACATGTCTTCCCGGTGCGCATCGATGGTGAATGTCGCTCGCATATTTACAATTCTGCAGAGATTTGCCTGATCGATCATCTCCCGTCACTCATGCAGGTGGGTATCAATGAAGTGGTAATCGATGCACGGGGCAGGCCCGGTACCTATACCGGGGAGATGACCCGTCTTTACCGACAGGCAATAACCCTTGCAAAGAAAAAAATCCGCACTCAGGACCACCAGCTCGAAGAATTGAAAGGTGCAGTAAAACGTCTCGCTCTCGGGGGAATCACTGCCGGTCACTTCATCCGCGGGCTGAAAGAATCCTAAAATGACATTTTTTAGTTATCATGTACAAAAATTCATCATAATTGAACCGAAATGGTGTAACTAATCCAAAAAAACAGGTAACAAGAAGGGGTCACTATGCCATCGCCATTAATTCTGGTCAACGTAAAGACGTTCAGGGAAGGAATGGGCAATCGCGCCCATATGATTGCGAATGCTGCGCAACTCGTTGCGCACGAAAGCGGGGTAACCATCGGGATCGCACCTTCCTATATCGATCTCCACCCGCTCTCCCACCATTTTGCAATCCCGGTCTATGCACAGCATGTGGATGGCTTTGAACCCGGGGCTCATACCGGGCATATCACGGTTGACGCACTGAAGTTGGCAGGCGCGGCAGGATCGCTGATTAATCACTCCGAAAGGCGCCTGACACTCGCCGGGATCGAAGCATCGGTCAGGGCATTGCAGGCACAAAAACTTATCGCTGTTGTCTGTTCAAATAACGAAGCCACGAGTGCCGGAGCAGCAGCGCTCGGACCTGAGTACGTTGCAATTGAACCGCCGGAGCTTATCGGGAGCGGGATCTCGGTCTCCAAGGCCAACCCGGACATTATCAGGAGGTCTGTTGCAGCAGTGCATGCAGTAAATCAAAAGGTAAAAGTGCTGACCGGAGCCGGTATCCAGTCCGGGGAATGCGTGAAGATCGCAGTTGATCTCGGAACCGATGGAGTGCTGCTGGCTTCCAGTGTCGTAAAAGCAAAAGACCCCGGTTCAGTGCTCCGGGACCTGGTATCAAAACTCTGAGACGCTCATCCTTTTTTTTAGTCTTCATTGTATTTTTTAAGTAACGTATCAATTGAGTAGATTACGGCTCTGGAGAAATCCTGATTTTGTTCATCTTTTTGTTGACTAAAAAAAAATACGACGGTGACCCCCTCTCTCCCCCAGAGGGGGAGGCAGCATGTGGGGTGTATCCCCTTGACCCCCTTTTTTGCAATCTGGTTAACCTTATGAGTGATAATCGCACTGTGGGGGGATGCCTGAGCGTCGGGCGCGGAGGTGAAACCAAAAGCCCCCGGGAGCGTTATGATGTAATTTTTCTCAGGCATTTCTCCAGAGCCTGGATTACAAAGATGGGAATTATTGCCCCATGCCTCAAAAATACGATGAACGCCGCCGCCCCTCAAACGGGCGCCCCCGCGGCGGATCAGTCGGTTTAGAGTATGGGGCAATGTATTGGATCAAACGGTTTTATCTCATCACTCCATAAACGATAAAGCGATCGGTAAAAGCTTTCTTTGCCCGGCGGCGACCCGACAAGGCGTTACCGCGACCCCATCGGGGGGAAAAAAATCTTATAAGTACATTGCTTCTGACGATAATTCGTTTGAAATACCTATACAGGAAGAATTTTACAATTTTAAATCTCTCAAAGCACGAAAGGCAATCCTTTGATTATCATTATTACCGGATTTTCAATAGATTCACCAGTATTCGTAAAGGGATGTTGATAATCCCGACAAATTGTCAGGCGCCCGGGTGTAAAAGCCAAAAAAATACGTTACTGCATATCAGCCTTATACAATCAGCGAGATCAGGTCGTGCTTGGTGATTACGCCTTTTACGATCCTGCCTTCTACCACCAGCACTGCATGGTTCTGCTGGAGGATATTGATCACCGTCTCCACATCCATATCGGGTGGAACAGAGGGAAATCCCGGCTCCATAAAATCGCGCACCACAAACAGGTGGGTCTTGTGCAGGCGCTGCTGTTCAATTGCTTTTACAATCACGGTCTCTGAAATGCAGCCTACGGGGACTCCATGTTCTATGACCGGGAGCTGCGAGATATTGTTCTTTTCAAAGATATCAACTGCACGGGTTATGGCGTCCTGTGGCTGTATGGAGAGCACCGGTATGTGCATGATCTGCGCAGCCTTGATCTTCTTTGGTTCAGCACTATTGAGCACCACAATAATTTTGTTGAGCGTGCTGACCCGCGGATCCACATTTGCCGCTTCAATCCGTGCGACCATTGACTGGCTGATGCCGGCGCGCTTTGCAAGTTCTGTCTGTTTCATGCCAAGTGCAGCACGGCGTGCGCGGAGTTCTTCTGGTGTGGGAATATGCATCCTGATTACTGATGGTGATATACGTACTATTAACTTTTTGCATGTTGTTACCTGGTGGTATTTGCCCGACTAAAATTCCCTGCGTACCCGGCTGGTTCCAGACACTGATGCAGGTTTATGGCAAGCCTGCCGGATATGAATCCCAGTTATTTTTTATTATTATCTCCTGCAAAATTCTTTAATGATCGATGCATATAGCTTTCAACGATAATCCAATGAATATGATGTTGGATTAGTGTTGAACATGAACGAGTGTCTCAACAGCGATGACGAAGATGAAGAGAACCATCGGGTGCTCTTTTTCAGTTTTGAATATCCGCACGGGAAGCCCTGTGCAGATGCGGGAATACAAGGTGCCGAGCGGGAGCACTCCCTGATCACTCCGTGTCCTGGTTTCATCTCACCGGCATATGATAAAAAACACCGGATTATTACCCCGGTCTTAAGGTACTGGAAGCACAACGGGCTGATTACCTGATGGATATCCGAAGGACCGATTTACCTCCAGTACAGAACACCCCTTCAGCGCTTCCTGCAGGGTTGGTTCCTGTACCTGATGTCATGGCACGAGAACCAGCAACACTGGCATGTGCCCTGCCAATTCGGAAACCAGCGGGAAAATCGAATGGAAAACGTGAACAGGGCATACTGAAAGACTCGCTTTTTTTCCTCAGGCAAGGTGATATATACCACATCATCAGTGAGAATTACTCGTATAAGACCGAAACCTATTACTCCATTCTTTTCCATGAACTGGAGGGAAAGCATGTCCGGCCTTCCAGCAGTGCAATCCTTGATGCGTACGTGGTACCCCTCTGTCTTGAGCGGGCAAAACGGGGTGGCATTCCGGTCTGCGATTGGGGAATATCGCAGGGGCATGTCCCGCTCCCCGCAATCCTGTATGGCCTGAATTACTTTGCCACAACATCAGATTTCTTTGTCGTTGGTGACAATGCAAAGGCAAAAGAAGTGATAAAACATATCACGAATATCGGTAAGTATCCCTTCTGCTACCAGAAACTGGACGAAGGTGATACTATTCATTCGTGCATTGGGATCTTTGGGAAAACCGCCACGCCCTGCACCCGTATTTCTTACCTGGCTGAGAAGGTGTATGAACATTTCTTAATCCCCCTTGTCACGATGGTTTTTGTAAAGAACGGTGAGGAGTACAGGCTCTCCTCACTAGCTCCCACGAAGTACTCGCAGCTCTCCGGTGAAGAGCGCACACTGCTGTCCGCGTACCTGACACACCAGGAATTCCTATGACTCAGCTTGGCATCTTTGTTGACCGGAAGACGCTCTCAAATGCAGAGCAGCTCACTGCATTGATCCGGTGCCGCGATGTTGCCGAAGGAATGGGGCATCATGTGGACTTCATCTTTCCTGTAGACATCCACAAGATACCGCGTATGGACGCACTTTTCATCCGTGCCCGCACTGACCCGATGAATGTTACGTACGTTGCGGCACGGATGGCAGATTTCCATGGGATACCGGTTATCGATGATCCGCAGTCTATCCGGATCTGTTCTGATAAAGTCAATATGTACTTACACCTGATCAAAAAGAAAATCTCCCTGCCAAAAACGATCTTTTTGTCAAAAAATGATCTTACCGTCGAGCGCGTGACCCATATGTTCGATGAACTTGGGTCACCCCTGATCCTGAAAGAACCCTCCACTTCATTTTCGCAACGTGTTGAAAAAGTGAATGATGTTGTCGGGTTTTTCCGGGTCGCCCGACGGTTTATCAAGCTCTCGGACTGGATTGTTGTCCAGCAGTTTATCGAGAGCAGATATGACTGGCGGGTAGGTGTACTGGATGGGAAACTGCTCTATGTGTGCAAGTACACCATTCCTTCTGAAACCTTTAAAATTCAGGCCTCGGTCAATGGGCATATTGTCTACTGCGGGGTTGAAAGTGTCACTTCGGATAAGGTTCCCCCGCAGGTCATCAGGCTCGGGATTGATGCTGCGAATGCGATCGGCAGGGGACTCTATGGAGTTGACATAAAAAATTCAAACGGAGATGCATGTGTTATCGAGGTGAATGACAATCCCTCCATAGAAAGCGGGGAGGATGACTGTTATCCCCGGGTATTTGAACAGATTGTTACCCATCTTTTTACGAAGTGATTTTTTTGACTGAAAACTGGCTTTTACGTGCTGAAACTATCTGTCTGGACTGTGGCGGTCACTGCTGCGATGACGCGCATCCCCCGGTCTCGTCCTCCTGTTATGAACGCCTGACTGGTGCCGGGGTTAGTCCGGATGAATTTGAATTTACCGGGTACACGCGGCTGAGAACCAGGGAGAATGGCGAATGCATCCTGTCGGAGAATGGCAAGTGCAGGATTCATGCTTTCAAACCGGAAACCTGCCGTGCCGGGCCGTTTACCTTTGATATGAATGGTGACCTGATCGAGATTTATCTCAAACATGAGTCCATTTGTCCCATCGTGAGGCTATTAAAGGAGTCCCCCGAGGCGTACCGGCAGCAGTATGAGCTTGCGGTACAGAGCCTCACTCACCTGGTTCAGAACCTGACTGATGACGAAATCTCTGTTATTTGCCAGATCGATGAACCCGAAACAGAAAAAGTGGCAGAAGTTACTGTAAGGAATTTATAATATCTCATGACAATCGGTACCGAACACGAATACTCAATCAATGACCACCGGTTCAACGCACTGCCGATCTCGGACCGGATCATAAAAACCATCTGCGGGAGGTTTGAGTCAGAGATCCTGTTTGGGGAGGTCAAACTCGGAAAAGAACTACAAAAAACGGTACTCGAGATCATTCCCCGCACTCCTGCAAACGATCTCGCTTTTCTTGAAGGACAACTCGTAAAAGGTATCGGGAAATTTTACCATATCTTCCGGGACCGGTACTGGTTGTTAGGGCTCGGTATGCACCCGACGCTCACGCTTGACCAGACAGATGTCTGGGACCACGATGAAAGAGAATATTACGATGTATATAACCGGCTTTTCGATATCCACCAGCATGGCTGGCTGAATATCCAGGCATTGCAGATTAATCTCTCCTATAGAAACGAAAAGGAGCTGGCAGCCATCTTCAACCGGCTCCGTTCCCTGCTTCCCTACCTTATTGCTGTCACTACCTCTTCGCCAATGGTTGAAGGACATCTCACGGGAATTGCCGATAACCGTCTCATCTATTATCGCGAGAACCAGATAGAGATCCCTTGTATCTGTAACCAGATCATACCGGAAAAAATCCGGACCGTACAAGAGTATTATGCAATCCAGGAGGAGATCTTTTTTAACCTTCGTTCCCGTGGTGCTGATATTCTCTGTGAAGAGTGGGTGAATTCGAGTGGACTTATCATAAGGTCCTCCCGGAAATGCCTTGAGATAAAAGCGCTGGATGAGCAGGAGTGTATTCGTTCGGACATGGCAGTCTGCGCATTCGTGCGATCCCTGCTGCGCTGCCGTTCGCTGCCGATCGATACGGATCAGTCCGCACTGCTTGCACTCACCGATACAGCGATACATACAGGTACTGCGGAACTCAGGCCCGAACTGCACCGGTTGTATGAAGCAGCCTGGAACCATGCTACTGATGATGAACGGCAGTACCTGCCGGTTATCCGGCAACGAATCGAACAGGGAAGTCTTGCGGAGCTGATTTGCGAGCGGTATCAGCGGGAGGGCGATATTGTTCCTGTTCTTGCCGATATGGCGATGTGCCTTAAGTACAATACTCCTTACAATCTTCTCTGATTGTTTCGTGATGTAAAAACCCTCTTAACCTAAGAGCCGGCTATACCTACAATGGAACTATTGACATGACGCGCAGGATGCTTTCAGAAGCGGAAGGATACCGTCTGTTAAAAAACCACGGCATACCTGTTCCTGATTTTATTGTTGTCAGAACCCGCCAGGAAGTGGCAGAAGCTGCCGGACGTATCGGGTACCCGCTGGTTATGAAGGTTATATCTCCCCAGGTAATCCACAAAAGCGATGCGGGAGGAGTTATCACCGGTATCCAGTCGTCTGCTGATGCAGAAAATGCGTTTGATACAATCGGGAAGAACCTGGAGGCATTCGATCCATCTGCTGTCATTTCAGGTATCATCATCGAACAGCAGAAAAAAAAAGGTCTTGAGATCCTTATCGGGGGCAGGATCGATCCGACCTTTGGAAAGGTGATAACCGTTGGTATGGGAGGGACACTTGTCGAACTTATCAAAGATGTCTCCATCCGGGTGCTTCCGGTCAGTCCTGAAGATATCGGTGCCATGCTCCATGAATTACGGGCATATCCCCTGATCAGGGGATTCCGCAACGAACCGGCACGCGATAAGGAGGGTTTGATTGCGTTGATCGATTCCGTAGCGCGATTCTTTATCGAAAGCACTGAAGTGGTTGAATTTGATCTCAACCCTGTTTTTCTCTATGAACGAGGGGTATGTGTTGTCGATGCCAGGATGTATGTGACGGATGAGACTGCCGCCCCGGTGGTTGAACAAAAACGGGCTTCGCCAACAGGTATCATGAACGTGAAGTCAATTGCGGTTATTGGTGCCTCTAAAGATTCCAATAAGGTCGGGTATGCGATCCTGCGGAATCTTCTGGCATTCCCCGGGAAACTCTACCCGGTAAATCCAAAGCACACCCTCATTCTCGGGCGGACTGTGTATCCTTCCCTTACCTCAATTCCCGATCCTGTCGATATTGCCGTTGTTGTTGTTCCGGCGCGTTTTGTCCCGGAGGTTGTAAAAGAAGCCGGGAAAAAAGGGATTCCCCTTGTTATTATCATCTCTTCAGGCTTCCGCGAGTCCGGAGAAGCAGGAGCGCATCTTGAAGACCAGGTAATGGCGATTGCCCGGCAGTATGGCATACGAATCGTAGGCCCAAACTGCCTTGGCCTCATGCTTCCTCACCAGGGTATCAATACTACGTTTGACCCGATATCACCGAAAGCCGGTAGAATTGCTTTCATATCGCAGAGTGGTGCAATCATTTCCACGATTGTGGACTGGAGCCTGCCCGAAGAGATCGGGTTTTCGGCAGTGATCAGCATTGGAAACCAGGCAGATCTCAGCTTTGAAGATTTCCTGCTCTATGCCGGAGATGACCCTCATACCCGGGCGATAATCCTGTACATTGAGGAAATCCGTCGGGGAAAACAATTTATGGAGATTGCGCGGGAAGTTATGCGTAAGAAACCTGTTGTTGCCATCAAGTCCGGATCATCCCGGATCGGCCAGATGACCGCTGCGTCACATACCGGGTCACTCACCGGCAGTTATGATGTGTACCTGGCAGCATTCTGGCAGTCAGGAATAATACCCGTGCGATCCATTCGGGAGGCTTTCCAGACTGCCGAGCTTCTTTCGTCGGAAGGATATCCCAAAGGTGTCCGTGCCATAGTCATCAGTAATGCCGGGGGATTTGCAGTACTTTCATCTGACTATGCAGAACAGTTCGGTATCGAAATGGTGGAGTTCCCTCCTGACATAATCAGGGAACTTGATGCCATCCTGCCTCCTGACTGGAACCGGCGCAACCCGATTGACATGGTAGGGGATGCTTCGGCTGACAGGTTTGCCAGAACATTTGACGTCATGATAAAAAACCAGGATGCCTGGGACATTGCATTTGTCATTGCTGTACCATCAGCAATATCAGACCCGATACGCGTGTCAAATGAGCTGGTCAGGTTCTCAAAAAATACCCACAAGATGATCGTGGGGTGTATGATTGGCGGGGATTCCATGAAGACCCCGCTGCGCATCCTCAGGGATTCAGGAATTCCCAATTTTCCGGATCTTGAGGATGCATTCAGGGCGGTAGGAAATATCTGTCACCATATATGCTGGGAAGAATATCGTGGGGATGGATGCAACCAGTAAAAAAATACCTATAGGCTGAATCAGAGTAATCAGATGGTAATTTTTTTGAGTATCATTCCATTTTTAAAGATAGTAAGTCCACCACCGCTTTGAGACACAACGATGCCGACCGCGCTCGTGACCTGGGTTATTGCAGCAACCGAATTGTGACGGGTTCCCATTCCCTTTGGGAGAGTCACATTACTGGTATCGACCGTAATGTACCGGCTCTGGGCCTGTATATACCCGTTACCGTCAATAACAAAAGCCCCGTCAAGTTGGGCAAATTCCTTGATGTTTTCCTTGATATCATGATTTGTGATCATGCGTGACTCAGGTTTCTGACCCTCAAAGGCATTGATCGAAATCTGCCGCGATTTTGCCATGACATTTTCTGCATCGCCGATCAGGAAGGTTGTTCCCACCGCCTTACCCTCCCTGCCTTCAATTGATATTTCGGTGCAGATGTGGAAGACCGCATCAAACACGTCCTCTTTTACATCGGTATCTGCTACCACGAGATCTTTCCACGTATCGGTACTGATACGGACCTCCCCGCTCCGCTTTCGGTCGGTGATGTCGTTACCGATACAGAGGATTTCGATAATATGGCCCTGCTCGTTGCGGATTGCCTTGTTGATCCAGGCAATCCAGACCCGGTCACCATTGCGACGTACATTCTCGCTGACGTTGACGGCATACCCTTTCGCGTTAAATCCCAGGTCATTTACCATCATCGTGAGATCATGACCGGAACGGGCTTTTTGGGGGACGATGGTGCCGACCACATTCTTTCCGATCACTTCATCGCTGGTAAAATCAAAGAACGAGAGTGCAAAATTATTAAAGAAGGTAATATTGCCCTGGGTATCCATCCGGATGATGATACTCTGGGTATTTGTGAGGACTTCACGGTACTTTGCCTCGCTCTCTTTTAATGCAGCAGCAATTTTCATCCTTTCTGATATATCAGTTACAACAAACGTCCCGCCCTTACCGATGTCACGCTGATCAGTCATCAGAACCTGGATCTGGCATGCAAGAGATGCAGAATCTTTTTTTACCATCCTGCATTCTGCCCGTCCAAAACCATGGGAATTTTTCGTGACCTGGAGTTCCCTGTATACGAGGTCATAGTCTTCAGGAGTTTTAAAAAAAATGTGCATATCTTTTCCGACAAGATGCGATTCTTCATAGCCAAGCATCCGGGCAAATTGCCGGTTCACCCATGCGATGTGATCATTGCGTACCTGGAATATGCCCAGCGGTGTGGCGGAAAGGATGGCGGTGAGCTGCTCGTTCTGCATCTTTAACTCCCGTTCTGCTTTCCTGCGCAGCATGGTCTGTTTGATAAGGGTGACCAGCTCTGCAAGGTTTGAACGGATGTCGCCGTTTTTTGGGAGGCGGATCTCCGTAGCAATAGTGATCTCCTCAGCAGCGAGCTTGTTGTTACCCCTCCTGCAGAGCAGGATAACCGGTGTAGTATTTCCTTCTGATTTAAGATACTGCAAAAATTCAATCCCGTTCATGTCAGACACGAATTCGATCCCGTTCACTTCGGGTATCTGCTCGTAGGAGACGATCACATCATAGGTGCGACCCTTGATTTTTTCTATTGCCTGTTTTATTGAATGGGCGCTGTCGAGCCTGATATCCCCGGCTTTTTCCAGAAATGAGCGGATCTGTCCGAAAAGATCAGTATTATCATCGACAAACAAAACAGAAATCATATCGAATCTCTTTTTTTAAGAAATCGCGCGTTGTTCACTCATAAGAGGTTGATGGTTGTGCGATAAATAGTTGTCCGAGAATTTTCCGATCAGGACAATAATCAGCACCACAGGCATCTGAAAAAGAATAGTTAAAAAATGAAAATTAAAAAAAAATTCATTCCGGACCAGATTCATCATCATCCGTTTCAGCATCCGTTTCATCATTCGTTTCATCAGGATCATACGTTTCATGGTACATCGACCAGCCGATGATGAGAATAATGGGGATGCCAACCGGGATAGCAAATCCTCCATGAAAACGAAAGATAGCTGACAGGCCCAGAAAAATTCCCCCCGCGAGGGTGAAATACGAGGCAGTTTTAATTTTATCAGATTCTTTTCGGGTATACGCAACAAGGGTAATGATGAGTCCGATAAGAAGGATTACTGCCCCTGCGGTCCAGAACAGGGTCGCTGCAATGTTATACAAGCCCGTGCTCAGGCCTTTCTGTATAAAGAGAATATCCCGGTAACCGAGGATGAGACTGTTTCCCAACGAGAATTGCTGGTACCGGAAGAGCGCCCACTGGGCATTGACCAAAATCAAGTCACCAACGATATAGAAGTTCAACGGAATCAAAAAAATGAGGCACTGGAGTATAAGCGGAATTTTGAATCTGGTCATCATAACAACGGATAATTGTTTCATGGTTTTTGGTATTGAGGATATCGAAACGATTGCAAAACCAAAAAGGTACCTATCCCGGCAGATGATCATCGGGTGGAATAATTGTTTTTTCCCTTCATGCCGAATTTGTTCCCCCGGAATACCTCGTGCACTATTTTATCGTCTGATTCAACTCCCGTTTCCCAGAATATGTCCAATTTAAGCCCCCTGCAATGCCCTTTCCAGCCCCATGGACGCGTTCTGGCAGGTTCTTTTTATCCCATGGCCAGCAGTATGTTTTTTTCATAACGTTGTCAGGAATTGCAATAACGTGGATTTATAAATTCGTCCGATTGCCAAAATAACGATACATTGAGGACTTTTCGAAACGGAAACCAACACGGGCTTCTTGTGTGTGTGTCTGACGCCAATCGGGGCTTGCAGAGGGTCCGGATTGACTGCATGTCACTGTAGGTGAAACGGCGGTACTATGCAGGATCTGCTCCAAATCTGGCGGATGCATGTTCGATGCATGCGGGTGGATACTACGAGTGCGTCCGGAATGATTGCAGGTCGATGAAAAAAATCAAAAAAAAATGTTATCCCGAGTGCTGGATAATTGCCAGCTGGTACATCCAGTCCATGAGAGGATGACATTCCTCAACAATGCACTCAAGTTCACATCTGATGCAGGGAATCAGCTCATCTCCCGCAAGCAGGTCAGAGGGATTCACCGGCATCTGTCTGGCATGCAGAAGGTAGGTTTTGATCCCATCTTTCTTGAACTCGGTCCGGTCGATGTGTTCGTCATCCACAAGTTTCTTGACAATCCGCGAACATTTACGGCTGTCAACCCCCAGTTCTTTCCAGAGCTCGCTCTGGAGAATGCCTTCAGGTTTAGACTGGATCAGTTTCAGTGCTTCATCAACAGGATCTACCACGATGTCCACCTTTTTTACCTGGTTAAATAACCGGTGCTATGGTAAGGATATTATTGCCCCTGATCACCACAATGCCAAGGTTCCTTCCCCGCTGGTTATCAACAAACTCAATCGTCTCGTCCATGTGGATGTTAAGATACTCATCAACGGCAACGAGGCGCCCCTGCAGTTTCCGGCCTTCGTCCTTTATCTCAACACATATTTTTGAATCCACAAGTCCAAACACTTTTTTTATCGGCAAAACAATTCCGTTAACCATCTGCCCTAATTTGGGATATAAGATAATTAAAGTTTGCCCATTATCATAGTCCCGAAGAACCAGTCTTGAGAAATTTTACAACTATGGACTATAAAAAACGGAGTTACCTACCCCCATGGAGTAAAAAAATTATGGGGGAAGCGGTTCCCATCGTTTTGAAAGTTCCTTTTCAACACCCGGGAGAGTAGTATATTCCATCTCTTCAAGCGAGAGCCTGTGTGGTTCGAATGGTCCCTGTGCGCGAATAATATCCGCTATTTCATTGCACCGGCTCCTGACACGATCGAATGCCGGATCATCGAACATATCCACAGGCCCGACAAGTTTGCCATTACAAATCTGGAAACCGAAACAGATAACACGCGGTGGGCCGTCAAACCTGGTGCAGTTGGCATCACAAAGTCCGACTGGCATAAGCGGCCCGTGGTGCGATCCCCGCATCCAACCGGCGACAAGCACCGGTATGCAGAACGGATCAATAACTTCCCCGACGGCAGGAAAACCGCTCTGGGCGCGAACGATCATGACCGGGTCGTCTTTGCCAATATATCTGCCTGCCAGCATGTTCAGCCGCTGGGTGCTTGTCGAAGCAGCGATATCGCCGTCCCGCTTGAACACGTGTTTAATCACATACCGGGATGGTGCGCCAATATAAGCAAGCAGGCTGTAGATCTCTTCAGGACATTTGAACATAATGCGGCGCTTTTTAATAAGATCGTGGACCTCAAAGACAAAACCGTTATGCATTGAAGGATCGATCACAAGACCTGCCGTGTTGAACGGGTCGGCAAAGATCTTGTAGAGGAAGAAGTTCCATGCGCCCGGCTCAGTTTTGTCTGCCATGAAAACGAGAACGGGATCACTTATCCTTTCCTCAAACTCCATCTCGGCAACACCCGGGCCCATACCCTTGACATTTCCGCAAAATGCATCCGCGAGCATATCCTGGCCGGCACCATAGAGTTTCAGGCTTTTTGCTATAGCCGTGCATGCCATGAAAACATCCCAGGCAAGTTTGTGAATCTTTTCATTATCCACGCCGTGTGTATGGGTCATGATCAATTCAAGGTCATCGCCACAATGGGTGACAAAGGAGTCAACGAGCAGCTTTCCTTCCTCGTCTTTGAGCATCTTTGCAGCCTTTTCCAGCAGTTTCGGGTGGGTGCGGGAATGTCCCGGGAAGGATCCCACATCTGCCTTGATAACGGAAATTGTGGTCTTTGGCATGAGAAATCACCATATAGATCTCTGTTCAGGAGAAAAAAGTTACGTTGGATTTTCATTTGATGATTTTTCTTACGCTGGAGGCAGATCCATATGAACTGAACGCTTTGAAAAAGACAAGACTTTCAGCATATGCCATTGCCTGTATTGCCTGTTCAGTAGTTTCTTCTACTGCATACAGCTCTTTATAAAATTCTTTTATTGCGAATTTGCAGTTACCGTCAAATATCCGACCGTCTTTTTTCCCGGGATTTAAAGGACGGTATTTCTCAAGCGTCCATTCCTGGATATCTTTGTAGAGTGCAGGTTCATACACTTTCAGGGTATTGAAAACGAGATCCTGCCAGAAGGTTCCGACATTTCCTTTTATGATATCCCCTTTTGGGAAATGCTGATTAATAAGTTCCCGGGGAGTACCGGTTATCCCGTGCTGGGCGATGCCGACATGCAGGTTATTCTCCCTGAGGGCCTTTGCAACCGCCTTTGTCTGGGGGATATCTATGGAAAGTTGTTCGATCACGTTCCCTTTTTCATCGTATACATGCCCATGCGTGCTTCCATTGGCAATGGCAAGCGCATGCGGGTATACCCCATTTCCCTGTAAGGCTTTGATGAATTCAACCGCTTCTTCTGGCCTTGTCAGGACCAGCCCGTGATCATCTTTCCTCCCAATCTCACCCACTTCCACTTCGAGACCGAAATCCTTTCCCTTCATCCTGTTTTTAATATAGAGGGCCAGATCTGTGGTAGCCTGGATATTTTTTGCAAGCTCTTCCCTGAGATTTTTTCCTTCAAAATTAAAGAGATGGGAAGCATCAATGGCAAATGATGTATACCCGGCCGTTATCTGGGCATCGATCAGCTGTTTTGTCCCTTCGATCTCCGTGGCACTTCCCGTCTTTATCGTGATATGATCAGCATGAAGAGCCCAGATATCACATTGTGCTGCCTTTGCAGCCTCGTTCATTTTTTCTGAGAAATCCTTCGGGGTTAACCCGGTATACCCCCCATTCAGGTCGCATTCAGATCGTGCAAGTTCCATGAATACTGCAGAATCTGTATCTTTTGCAGCTTTGAAAATTCCTTTTGCAACGGTTGTAATCCGGGTATTTGCGGCCATGATAATGGTTTTTTGGCCGGAAATGCCACCAAGAATTCCTGAACCGGAGATTGGACCATACTCTTTTTCTGTCATAGATCCTCACTCCAGTCTTATCATCCTTTATTCATAAACTTTTCAATCAACCCGATCTCTTTTTTACCGCCAACATAGATGGGAGTGATCTCATCGATCGATTCTGGCGTGATCTCTAAAATATTGGTATTACCGTTGCTGATTGCTCCGCCAGCTTCACAAATGATCATTCCCACGGGATTTGCCTCATACAAAAGCCTCAATTTTCCTTTTTCCTTTCCCTTGAACCCGGGATAGGAGAAAACACCTCCCTTATGGAGGATCTGGTGTACATCTGCGACAAAACAGCCACTAAAGCGAAGTTTATACCCTGCATGCTCGAGATGCTCAATCCACTGTGCATGAGCAGGGAGGTAATCCTTCCTCTTTGCGCCGGGTGAGTAAATTTTCCCTTCCGGAATTTTGATGTCCCGATGCTTTAAAAAAAATTCCCCGGTATCATCGAGGACAAATTCATGAACTCCCTTTCCCGTGGTCAATGTCAGGGTGGTAAGAGGTCCGTACAGGAAATACATGGCGGCAACCATCTTTGCGCCCTTTTCCAAAACATTCCCGGGATAGATACCGATGATGGAACCTGTGCAGAAATTCACGTCGATAATTGATGATCCGTCAAGAGGATCGATGACAACCCCGAACTTGTTTTTAGGGTCCTCGACTTCGATGATCCGGTGCTGTTCTTCCGTTGCGATATAACGAACAAGACGTGTCCTTTTCAGTCCTGAAATGAATACCCTGTCGGCGTACTTGTCGAGAGCCATCTGCTCTTCGCCGTACATATTCCGGGTCTGGTTATCTGACAGGGTTTTCCTGAGCGTACAGAAAAAACCTCTCCTTACCTGCTGAGCCTGTTTGCTCAAAAAAAGAATTAATTCCGTCAGGTCTTTTTCAGTTCCTGTACTGACAAGGAAATCTTTGAGTACCATATTTTACCATCCTCTGCCACAAAGAGCATTAAACCATGGTTATCCAACTGGATTCCCTGATTCTTGAGTAGTCTTATGATTCCGGGGTTTATGAGGATTATTATGCGGTCTGAAAAAATTGTCCTGCCCTTTTTCCTGCTACTTCATTTCCAGAGGCAGAGGAGTTTGCCCTGATTCTCTGCCTGTGCCCTCCCCGTGATACACAGGAAAAGACTCACGGGGCACAGGTTCTTTTTTTGGGAACTGGTGAGAAAATATAAAAAATCAATGATGCTGGTT
>DATKZP010000125.1:0-17097 GCA_035527915.1 Methanoregula sp.
CTGTACACCCTCATACGGGGATATTTCCATGGAGGATAAAAAAAGGTTGTGGGTAAGGGAACTGCCTATTTTTCTTCCCGTACCATCTCAATGGCTTTTTTCGGGCATTCGTTTGCGCAGATACCGCAGCCTTTGCAGAAAGCAAGATCAATAGTGAGATTGGCATCGATTGCATTGTCCGGGCAGTACATCTCACAAAGACCGCACTCGTTGCATTTCTCTTTATCGACGACCGGTTTGAAGACGCGCCATGTTCCGGTCTTTCCGGCTGCTCCTTCTGTTGGGGTGCTCATTGCGAGGCGTTGACGACGAACCTGACTCATGCACTCATCTCCCTGTATGCCGCTTCAGCTGCCCTGACATTACGCTCATCAGTAAACATCTCACGGATTGATTTTTTTGCTGAATCGACCGAGATAATTCCCATTTTTGCCAGTGCCCCGAGTACAGGCGTATTCAGGATCGGGCCGCCGGCAACCACGAGATTCTCTATGAGTGCGATGCCGGTCAGGTCCACATGGCTGGACGAAAACCCGGCAAATTCTTTTTTATGGGTGCTGTTGACCAGGACCTTCCCGCCCTTTTTTAATCCCTGAAGTACATCAACAACATCCATTACGCTTGCATCGAGCACTACGACCATGTCTGGTTTTTTTATCTGGCTGTAGATCCTGATCGGCGTATCATCTATCCGGACGTATGAAACGACCGGTGCACCACGGCGTTCTGCCCCATAGAACGGGCATGCGGTTGCGTACTTCCCGTCATGGATTGCTGAAAGTGCCAGGAGTCGTGCAGCAGTGACCCCGCCCTGCCCGCCCCGGGAGTGGATGCGGATCTCATACATGGTCATTCACCCCGAACCAGAACTCCTTCCCCATGCGACGCTTCCGGATGAAATCCGCAATATCTTCGTACGTGACTTCCTGCCCGCCAAGACCGGCGATCACGCTATAGACATCAGTCTTCTGCTGAGCCTGGATGGATTTTGCGAGTATGCCCCCAAAGCCAAACGAGTAGTCGCGGTCGATCACGACGATATCCTTTCCTTTGAGATCGAGTTTCGGGAACGGGCGCAGCCAGCGCAGGCGCATTGAACCTGCCCTGATGCCCTCCTTACGGAGCAGGTCGATAGCAACTTCGGCTTCCTTGCCAAGCGTGCCCATCGACACAACGACCACATCAGCATCATCGCACTGGTAGTCCTCGGTGAATCCGTATTTCCTGCCAAAACGTTGTGCAAAGTCCTTCTCGGTTATTTCGATTACCTTTACCGAATCACGCATCGAGCGTTCGATATCCCAGCGGAATTTAAAATGCTGGTCAGGGCCGGTAAGTCCGCCATACCCGGCCGGATGCTTCGGATCAATGGCATGGGGAAGGTGCATCGGCGGAATAAAATCACCTAATTCGACCGTATCAAGCGGCTGCATAATATGGCTTAAGGAAAAGCCGTCAAGGTTCACCATCACCGGCAATAGCACATCGTTGTGCTCGGCAATCCGGAATGCCATCAGGGTCGCATCGTACGCTTCCTGCACGGTGCTCACATACACCTGGAGCCAGCCGGTGTCGCGTTCCTGCATTGCATCTGTATGCTCAGCCCAGATGTTCCAGCCGGGACCAATGGACCGGTTTACGTTTGCCATGACAATGGGAAGGCGTGCGCCTGCGGCCCAGTTGGTCATTTCATGCATATACAAAAGACCATGGGAGCTGGTCGCGGTGAACGTCCGTATTCCGGTGATGCTTGCCCCAATGCATGCGGCCATCGCGGAGTGTTCACTTTCCACCGGGATATAACGACTTTTAAGTTCTCCTGTGGAAACAAATTCTGCGATCTGTTCGACAATCTCTGTCTGGGGCGTAATCGGGTACGCGGCGACAACTGCCGGCCGTACCTGTTTTACTGCTTCTGCGACAGCCTTGTTGCCGGTTGCGATCTTTTTCATGCCTCCTCCTCCTCGGCCGCCAGTTTTTTTATGTTCTTTGCAAGATGCTGTTTAAGCATCTCGAGGGTCTTTGCATCAATACCCTTGAATCGCCCCTGGGGTGCAAGATACTCTTCGAGCGGGATAGGATTCTTCATTGCTGCCTTTGACTGGGGGTTGATGGAAAGTTTCCCGTACTCGCGCTCATAGAGCACCCACATACCGGATTTTACCGCGAGTTTTCCCATCTCAACCGATTTCCCGGCGGGGTACCGCCAGCCGGGCGGGCAGGGTGCAAGGATATGGATGAACGTGGGGCCCCTGAAAGAGAGGGCTTTTTGTACCTTCCTGAAAATATCCTGCGGGTAGGCTGCGCACGCAGTTGCCATGTAGGGCGGGTCATGAGCGGCGATGATCGCATCGATGTCTTTCTTGGCATCGGTCTTGCCGGTGGGAGTTGTGGTTGTCCGGGCGCCCATGGGGGTACCTCCCGATCGCTGCATGCCGGTATTGCCATATGCCTCGTTATCGTAGCAGATGTAGAGGAAATCGGTACCCCGCTCGAATGCACCGGACATTGCCTGGATGCCAATGTCAAGCGTTCCGCCATCACCAGCGTACACGATCACATTTGTTTTTTTCCCGGTTGCACGGAACGCGTTCGACATACCTGATGCGCATGCGGCAGCAGCACCAAAAGCGATGTTGTAGACGGGTATGTTGAATGCAGTGTTCGGGAAGATGCCCTGTATGACGCTTGTGCAGCAGGCAGGCACGACAAGAACGGTGTCAGGTCCTGCCGCCTTGAGCACGTACCGGAGCGCGAGCGAATCGCTGCACCCGGCACAGGCAGATGTACATTTCAGCACGTATTCTTCTTTGGGGATTTCTGCGATAGTATTCAACTCCTGATACGATTGTGAGATATAAGAGGTGATCACAAGATTATGGATCTGTCATAATTTATTAACCCGATTCATGAAAAAAGTATCATATTCTCGTGGACACCCTGGCGCTGGCCCCGTTGATCATGACGTACTATTCATAATCCGCCGCAATACGGCTATTTTTGTTATGGAAGGGATTGCAGGTGCTCCTGGACGACACCGGATGTAAAAGTTTCAACAACCCTGGTGCCGGAAAACCGGATTCCGCTGCATTGATGCTCGGGTTTTTCCCTCAAACCCTGACAGATGAATCCTCTCCTGCATAGGTATTGTGCCCCATCAAACCGGGACGGGTCAAATCAGAAACTCTTCCGGCCACAGTTCGGACAGAATTTTGTATCGTGATTGTTATTAAGCAATCACTAAATTTTTCTCTCTGTTTGAATTACGGCATGCATTCAATTCATGATAGCATGGATGATACGGGGCAGCTCTGTAAAAAAATGACATAGGGAAAAATCAAGCGGCAAATATCCGGCATTTTGAGATTTGCGATGATTATTTCTTTCCCGATCTCTTCCTGTTCTTTTTCCCGGTGCGGGAAATCGCGTCCTCTAAAACCTTAATGACGGTCTCCATGATTTTTATCCGGGCATAGTACTTGTCATTGGATTCAACGATAATCCACGGTGCAACCGGTGTACTGGTTTTTGTGAGCATCTCATCAATTGCAACACGGTAGAGATCCCATTTTTCCCGGTTCCTCCAGTCTTGATCAGTAATCTTATATTTTTTCAGCGCATCGGTCTCCCGCTCCCTGAACCGCTGGAGTTGTGTATCCTTGTCGATCTGGAGCCAGAACTTAATCAGACTTGCACCGGATTTCACCAGGTAGTCCTCCATGACATTGATCTCATAATAGGCACGCCTCCACTCCAGCTCGGTACAAAATCCTTCTACGCGTTCAACAAGAACCCTGCCATACCAGGTGCGGTCAAAGATCGTGATATCCCCGCCCTTTGGCAGAATGCGGATGAAGCGCCAGAAATAGTGGTGGCTTTTCTCCTCAGGAGTTGGTGCGGCAATGGGTTCAACCACACTGCAACGCGGGTTAAGTGCCCGGTCAAGCCGGATAATCGCCCCACCCTTGCCTGCTGCATCCCACCCCTCAAAAAGAATGATGACCGGTATCTCCTTTTTATGAATGGAGTACTGGAGTTCATGCAACCGCTGTTCACATTTTTCAAGCCGTTTATTGTATTCTTCTTCTGGAAGTGATCGCGTGAGATCAATCATCTGGAGGATCGAGGGTTGCACGCCATGCAGCTTTCCGGGAGTTCGTTCTTTTTTTGCGGTGGGGTTCACTCCAGCATTTCTGCTTTTTAAGGTCTCTTCCATGCAGGCGATGATTGTCTTGTAGACTTTAACGATGGTGAAGTGTTTATCGGTGGCTTCGACAATTGTCCATGGCGTCTTTGCATTGCTTGTTTCTGAGATTACCTGCTCAAGTCTCGGCAGCACTTTGTCATAATCCCGCAGGTTCTCGAGCACGTTGTCATTTGTCAAAAAGAGTTCCGGGTGATTTTTCCTGAGTTTTTTTAACCGTTTCTTCTGCTCATTTTTACTGATATGCAAAAAAAACTTAATAATGACAATCCCATCATCGGCAAGCTGTTCTTCCATGCTGATAATATCTGAAAGTGCATCTGACGGTATTTCGATCTCCTTCTTCTGAGAACAACGATCCCGCAGTGTATCGGTATACCAGCTGCGATCAAAAATTACGATCTGTTCTTTTGCCGGGGTTCTCACCCAGAACCGCCATAATAACGGATGTGCCTGTTCCTCATCGCTCGGATGTTGTGTCAGGTGAACCCGGTACCCCCGGGGATCAAGCGCATAGGTCAACCGGTTAATGGTATCTGATATTCCGGAGACTCTCCAGCCTTCAAAAAGAATAATTACCGGAATTTTCTTGTCCCGAAACTCCCGCTGGAGAACACCGAGACGTTCACGGAGACCCACAATCACGGCATCATATGTATTTTTATCAAGAACCTGATTGAGATCGAATTTCTCAAACATATAATGCTGAAATGGTTACGGGAAATATTTATGTGCATCTTAGGAAAAAAACGTTCAAAAAAATTTACTCTCCTAAAAAAACACTGGTCAATACCGGTGAAGCCCCGGTGATCTTACACAAAGGTATCAGGAAACGTCATTCACTTTCACCCCACCCGCCCCGGGGTTTAAAGGCATGTTGTTTCAACAAGGTATGTGGGGAGGGCGAAAACCCAAAAAATGAGTCAAGGTGCCGGATCAGCTCGCACTTCGCTCCTCCCGACCTCTCAAAAAACCTTAGAGAACTAAAAAACCCCCTAAAAAATCCACCTCTCTTTTTGCTTTTTTCCGGGTGCACCTGATACGTCGGTGCATCCTGTCACATATCATAATATATTTTAGGATCATCTCTCTAATGTCAGCTATGTCTCTTCGTTCGCTCAATCTTCCCGGGGTTGGAACAAAATATGAATTTGAGACCGAGAAGGGTGACACGGTTGCAATTTTTTTCACAAAAACCGGAACCATCCAGATGTATACTCTCCAGAAAGGCTGCCACACACCGAGTGCCGCGGAGATGACTCCTGTTGAGGCGCGAAGGCTGGGTAACATTCTTACCGGTGCGATCATTGAGGCGGACCAGGAAAGTGTCGAGATCGCGTTCTCGGCACTTGCCGATCTTCGGGTTACCATCCATTCATTCCTCATCCCGAAATCCATTGCCGGAAGAACTATCGAAAACCTTCAGATCAGGGCAAAGACCGGCGCAACAGTTATCGCAGTCTGCCGGCATGACAGAAATATTGTCAACCCGCCCCCCGCATTTGTCTTCGAAACCGGAGATGCGGCACTGGTTATCGGAGAGAGCGACCAGATCAGAATGTTTGAGCGCGAAATAATGGGTGATTAATGGAAGGCATCGTCCTCGCGCTTTTCGTCTGCCTGCTCCTGGCGCTCATCACCAAGTACCTGTCGGTTCCTGCAATCCCATTCTATATCCTTGCCGGGGTATTGCTGGGAAATGCCGGGCTCGGGATGGTTGCTTCAAATGAGATCAGCCAATTCTTTTCAGAGATGGGACTGATATTTTTACTTTTCTTCATGGGTCTTGGACTGAAACCGGAACGGATTGCTGCGAACCGTTCGTCAGTCCTTGTCAGCGGGATAATTGATCTTAATGTCAACATGATTATCGGTTTTGTCGGGGCATACCTGCTGGGATTTTCGATAACGGAGTCCCTCATTGTTGCTTCAGCCTTCTATATTTCGAGCACAGCGATGGCAATTACTTCGCTTGTTGAGAACCGGAAGCTGATGCTCCGGGAAGCCGAGACGGTCATCTGGCTGATTGTCTTTGAAGATCTCATTCTGATCATCTTTTTGACCATCATTTCAGCCGGTAACCAGAACCTGATAATCTTCCTTGCAAAGATGCTCGGTGTTCTTGCAGTTCTCTATGCGTTAGCCCATTACGGTAAAGAATTTCTCATCTCGATTCTTGACCGTAATGACGAGCTTCCCATTATCTTTACGTTTGCTGCCGTGCTTACGACCGCATCGTTCTCCATGTATCTGGGTGTACCCGAAACAATGATGGTGATTGCCCTGGGTGTTGCATTCGCAACAACGGATCCAGATGCCTTCGAGCAGCATGCCCGCCCGTTCAAGGACGTTTTTCTGGTTGTTTTTTTCGTTTTCTTTGGAGTCACTATGGATTTTTCTGGGGGAGTGAACTGGTACATGATCACGATCATATGCCTCCTTGCCATTGTGAGCAAGTTTATTTCCGGCATACTAACCGGAATATTCATTCATGGCTCGGCGCTATCGGGCCTGGAAATCTGGGGAAACACGATTAGCAGGGGAGAATTTTCTATCGCTATTGCCGTTCTTTATGGGTCGCCGCTTATCGGAACAACGATTGCAGCGATGGTTATCGTGACATCGATTATTGGATCCTTTACTGCAAAATACAGCACATCATTACGAAGAGGGATCAAGCACCTTTCACGGAAAAAATCCCCTTCACACCGTCTGCATCCGGGTCGTTGACTATTATTCTATCAGCACAAGCCCGATCGAGTGGATATCGGAATGCGTGATCTTCCCATACTCCATATCCTTACACGGGATCGTCTCAAGGTTCCAGCCAACATTTTTTGCGGTTGCGAACACGTCCATACCCGCTGCTTCCATGCTCGGGCGTACCTTATCCATATGCCTGCATTTACGGCGCATGCTTTCGTCCACCACTCCCGGGGCTTCCTCAGCAACGCAGTGCTGGTGCTCGCAGTATATACAGGGATAACCGCCAAATCCGAATGCCTTGTAAAATCCATCATAGAAAGCGGTCTTTTCGAGCATGTGCATTGTTCCGTTCACCCATAGTATCAGGTCCCTGAACCAGTCATGGAAGTCATCCGGAATATCCTCAGGGCCAAAAGTCCCCCGCCCGGGCACCCCGTCGAACCGAAGCAGTAACCCGGTGGAGTACTCATCTACCATACGGCGGGTTTCATCAGGTGATGGGGCATAGGGAGGACAGCCGAAATGCTTGCCGTATCCCTTGCAGCCATACCGGCATTTGAACCGGACCCATTGTGATACAACAATTTTTTCCGGTGTTATTATCTGGACTTCCACACCCTTTCCGCTAGCAATTTCCGTGAGTTTTTCAATCTCATCTGAAATATTCCTGGACACATATATCACCCATAGAGAATGGATGAGAACGGGAATCAATAAAGGTTTGTAGCCGGTTCATTATGCTGACCATGCATCCGGCTTTGAGATTATTGAACTATTTGATGTAGGACTATACGGGAACGGCAGACTAAAAAACCACCTGTTTAATCTCTGGAATGCCACGGGGATACCTGGATATCTTCATACAACTCCCTGCAGGACTTACCATGAGGGTAGTGCTTCGATCTGCATATTATCAGATATGAAAGTGAATGCAGGGTTAAGGGAAGGCAGGGTTATCCCTGAGGATCATCCCTGTTGCCCCGCACTTCAATGATGCGCTGCACAACGAACCGCGAACTGCAGAGATCTTCGTGAACGTACTTCCCGATGCGGACAATCTCCGGTGTCAACCCGCGTTCAGCGAGCTGCTGGTGAAGCTTTGTCTCATCGAAATGCTGGTTGAATCCTATGGTAATTACAGCGGGCTGGATCTCTTGTATCGGGCGGAACATGTCAGTCTTATCGCCAAGGATTGCATGAAACACGGGTTTAAGGGCGCCAACCATCTGGAGACGGTGCTCTTCAGGAATGATCGGACGGGGTTTGTGTTTGACGTTTGCGTCCCGTGCAACGATTACCCAGAGTTCGTCACCTAATTTTTTTGATTCCTCAAGGTAGTAGAGGTGACCCGGGTGCAGGATGTCAAACGTGCCGGTGGCAACAACCCTGCGCAGGCTCATGCGATCACCTCGAGCTCGCACGGCTCCCCGTCTGCACCAAAGCACTGCCAGTCACCTGTGCGATACGGGTAGCCGATGATGAGGTGGAACCGCCCGGCCCGGGGGAAGAAATGCACATCCGCATCTGACGGCCGTAGCACACCGTTCGGGTGGCTGTGGGCACTGCCCGCAAGGTGGGTGTCAAGCGGCATCATGTCAAAGAAGACCGATGCAGAGTCTTCACCGGTTATGGTACCGGGGACCATGTTCAGCTCCTCGATCACCCCTTCGTTTTCCCGGAGAAGTGCCACGAACTCGTTGGGGTGGGAGCCCCGCCCCAGTTCAAGGAGCAGCAGGAGAAGTTCATTTTTGATTCCGCGGATGTTCATGGTTTTAGTGCCTGGCACGCTTGCACGAGCGTTGTACCGATAATATGAGTGCTTCTTGTCAAAAAATGCTCGGAAAAAATGGGGAAAAAACCGGACTTACGATTCAACCAGTGCAAGTTCCTCACTCAGATCCTGTGAGAGATCGACCCCGGTAAACGCTCCACTCGTCGGCAGTGACATCTCAAATACCGGTGTTATGTCATACTCCACCGTGGCGTTTGCCGGTACCGCAAAATCGAGGATGTGACCCCCGGTATGCCGGTTATCGCTGAGGAAATGGAGATGGTAGCCCGCGACATTGAGTCCCTTAAAAAAGACCGGTGTGTAGACCCCGACAACGGTGCCGGTGGTATCAGTGTACGTGTAAACCGACTGGTCTTTTGCCGCATCCGTGAGCGTTGGATAGGGTTTCTGCTGCGCAGGTATCGCCCGCACCTTCATTTGAGAAAATGTGCCATGCATCCGCACCGCGTAGATCATGTTCTGCGAGGGTAAATGGTCGCTCATATCCGTGGAGAACGTAGAGAAGTTCATGGGCTGGCCGGTGGTTACTGAAAAGTCGTGATTGAAGTGAGTTACCGTTGCAAACGGTGTGGTGGCGTTGTCCATGACTGCGTACACCCTGCCGTCAGCTTTTGCCTGGTACACTTTACCGTCAAGCACGATCATCTCACCTTCAAGCGCATCGAATGTACCGATACCGAAATCCCCGTGTTTTTTCAGTTCGCTGATCGGCTGGACGCCATCGAATACTCCCTGCATCAGGGCATCGATTGTCGATACCTGGTAGAGTGTCTCGCGATCTTCAGGTACTGCAGAAGCAGTCGGCAATCTGGTAAAACTGGTGTAGACCGCTGCACCGCAGAAGACGAGTACTATCGCAAGACCTATGCCAAGAAAAAATTTTGTGTCCATGACCGTATGCCGGAGAATTATTTCCTGCCGGTCACTTTGATGATGTGGCAGCCAAACTGGGTCTTGACCGGGCCTACAACCGTACCGGCATCGTTCTCGAATGCAACTTTCTCAAACTCCGGTACCATCTGTCCTTTGCCAAACCAGCCGAGGTCTCCCCCGTTTTTCTTTGAGGGGCAGGAAGAGAACCGTTTTGCGACTGCGGCGAAATCTTCGCCGTCATGAATCCTTTTTAATATTTTGTTTGCTTCGTCCTCGGTTTTGACGAGGATATGGGATGCTCGTGCCTGTATAGCCATGTATAGAAATGAGGGAGTGATGGGATAAAAGGGTTGATGAATGAGGATGCAGGAAGTAAAAATTATATCGTATTGCACTTTCTAACCTGATTCTGAACAGGCCTGCCCAATGTTTTTCTCCATTCCGTTCCAGTAATCCTTATGGCAAAAGGCAGTTTCTGGCCGGGTGCGGTTGTCGGATTTATCCTCATGGTACTCATAGGAGGGGCGCTTCCCGTTCTTGGGCCGATTATCGGCGGGCTTGTTGCCGGGTTGATAGCAAAAGGGGGCATGTGGAACGGTGCGAAAGCCGGGTTTACCGCCGGTATCATTGGTGCCCTTGTGGTGATTATTATCGGTCTTGTGGTCGGGACACTGGCAATGGGGCTGTTTGGTTTTTTGCTGGCGCTCGGTATCGGTGTCATCCTGGTTGCAACAGCTCTCTATTTTGCAGTACTGGGGTTTGTGGGGGGAGCTATAGGGGGGCTGATCAGCAAATGATCACCCAATATTTTCGGGAATTTTTTTAAAAATTTTTCACTATCTTTACAAACCGGAGATACTATTCAGAACTCCCCGTCCTGCTCAAAACTCCGCCCGTACCGGATCGCGAGTTCGGTTTTGTATAACTCCCTCCCGAGATATGCCGCATGATCAAGGAGTGAAACTCCTCCCTGTGAAAGAATGGTGTACAGCACATCCTGCCAGTGCTTCCCCTGCACCGCTCTGCCGTGGATTACCGCAACGATGTTATCCCCTTCGATACCTATCCGGAAATTACCGTTCGGGTCATAGATAATCTCAGCGGGCATTTTCTTTGCAATGGTAATCGTTTCATATTCAAGCGGGGGTTCACGCCGTTTTCGTTTTTCTTTAAGGATAAGCAGATCGATGCCGAGGTCTTTTGGGTAGGGGCGGTCGTTGCACAGTGACATCATCTCCGTCGCCCGTCGCATCTCGCGGATAGATCCACTGGTCTTGTCCGAATGCTCGCTGGTAAAGATTATTGATGCCCCCACTTCCATTGCCATGCCGGCAAGCAGTGCGTTTGCCCCGACAGAGTCTGCATCGAGGAGCTCAACAACATTACCCGCACCAAAGAAGAGTGGATAACCTGTATGCCCGAAATGTTTCAATGAATGAACAAGACCGGAGCCGACAGGCTGGAGCAGGGGATCGGCAATGATACATTCAATACCTGCACGCTCTGCCATCGCAAGGTTCGCCTTAAGCGTGCTCTTACCCGGTACAACCACAGCAGCAGCCCCCACATCAGCAACAGACGAGCCTATTTCAGGAATATTAGTCTCCTGCAGGCTGAGCACAATATCCGCCCGGACAAGTGCTGCCCGGATCAGATCCGGGTCCTGGGAATCAACAGCGAGCGGCTGATCTATATCCTCTAACAGCGAGAAGACGCGTGAGACATCCCCGACTGTCGCATCGAAGCCGAACCCGAGGTCAACGATATCGGCGCCAAGCTCAAAGTAGTGCTTAACGATCCCCCGTATATCGTCACGCCGGTGGGCATCCATCACCTCCGCAAGTACCTTTATCCGTGATCTCCCGCCGATCTTCATATCCCGGATCACAAAATCGAATCCGGCACATTGCTCCAGTTCGCCTATTCTTTTGAATGCATCATCTGCTTTTCTCGCTGCGATGAAGTCGTCTGCAGGAATTGTACGCGAAAGTGTTATCGAATCGAGTAACGGAAGGATCAAAGCAAGGTCCGCTGCATGCCGGGGACCCCGGTAAACAGGGACACCGGTCTCTCGTTCAACCTGCTCAAATGATGCTGTGCACATGCCAGATACAATAACCAGATCGTACGTTCCTTTTTTGATCAGCAGATGAAGCGTGTGGGGAGTAAGAAACGATGCAATCTCACCGGTTACCACAACGTCCGCGTTAAAACCCGCCGCTGCGCATTTCACCATTTCTCTGGTGGCAGCACCCGTGGGAAGGAGGATGCGCATAAGTTTCCTTAATACCCCAGAGATAAAAACACTATGATTAGATGCTGATCTGCGATTTGCATGTGCATACCAATTTCTCCAAAGACGGTGAGAGCAGTGTCGGGGATATCCTCAAGGCAGCTGCGGCGGCAGGACTTGACGCGATCGCCATCACTGACCATGATTCGGTTGACGGTGCAAAGATGGCTCTCACGTACGAGACCTCCGTTCTCGTTATTCCTGGTATTGAAGTCACCACAAAACAGGGTCACCTCATTGTTCTCGGAGTCACCGAGGTGATTCCGGCAGGGCTCGATGTGGTTGATACCGTCGAGATTGCACGAAAAATGGGGGCTCTCCTTATCCTTCCGCACCCGTACCATGTCTGGCGGCATGGTGTTGCCCGCCGGAAGAAAATTGGCATGTCCGTTGTTGATGCCATAGAAACGTTCAACAGCCGGTATATCGTCGGTTCAGCAAACCTGAAAGCTGCCCGCATCGCTAAGAGAATGGGAAAACCCTGTGTCGCGGGAAGTGATGCCCACCATGCGCGATTTGTCGGGTTCGGCAGGACTTTTGTTGATGCAGACAGGACCGTCCCTTCAATCCTTGCTGCGATACGTGCAGGAAAAGTAACCTCCGTCGGCAAACAGACGCCGTTGCGCACCTACACTCACCAGTCGCTGAATAATACATGGAGAAAGATAAAAAGGATCACACGGCGCGTGCAGCTCCGATGAGGCTGGCATTCAGGGTATCCTATCTGGGCAGCAGGTTTTTTGGCTCCCAGATGCAGGCGGCATACCGCACGGTGGAGGGCGAATTCGTTGCTGCCTGCCAGCGACTGAGTCTTTTTTCAGACTGGCGCAAAGCTGGTTTTCTCTGTGCAGGAAGAACCGATCGCGGTGTCCATTCCTGCGGGCAGGTTGTTGCATTCACGACAGATGTACCTGACCGCGCCATCCAGACATTGAACCTCCAGCTCCCTCCCGACTGCTGGTGCACCGGCTATGCAGAAGTGGCTCCGGAGTTCCACCCGCGATATGATACGAAGTCCAGGACATACCGGTATTATTTCTCAAAGACTCCTGCTGATATAGCGGCGATGGAACGGGCTTCGCACTATTTTATCGGTCGTCATAACTTCACGAACTTTGCCCGTGTCCGGGACAAAAACCCCTGGCGGAATATCCTGAAAATCGGTATTGGGGAAAACGAGGGTTTTCATTATCTTGAAGTGAAGGCCGAGAGCTTTTTGTGGCATCAGGTCCGGTGTATGGCGACGTCACTTCTCCAGGTTGGTGAGGGTGAAACGGATGAGACTTTTATTGTGTCCCTGCTGGAAGGCGAAGTAAAAAGACCCCCCCAGCCAGCCCCTGCTGAAGGACTGGTTCTCCATGATACCGACTGTGAAATTGTATGGATACCGATACCGATGGACAAACGGAGTGACACCCACATGGACCAAATAATACGGCATCACGCTCTTATGGCAAAGGTGTGCCGGGTTCTGAGAAGTTCAGGTTTTTAAAAAAAAGGAAAAGACAGGATATTTTGCTGAATACAATACACACGTCTTTTTACCCTTACCTCCCGTTTTTTCAGGTGCATAATTGGAGAATTTTAAGAAGTTCTCTCTGCTTCCTGGGGAGTTCAGATACCACGACAGTGCCGTTTGCAGGTTTTATCTTTCTGACTTTTTCCCGTTCGGGCACCCCCTCTTGAGATTGCCATACACGCAAAAGGTCTATCGACTTTTGCGCTATCCAGGGAAAAAAAATCTCATCCAATGATGAACCCGTGAATAGAAACTAAAGAGTTATAGCCCTAGATAATAAGAGAACTTATTTATATGACTTAATCTCCTAAAATCAGAGAAAAGCCATTATAAGGGAAAAAATCAGAGGAGGAAAAGCATTACCCGCATCACCCTGAACCAGATACCTGCGATCAGGATACTGCCGTACAGGGTGATTGCACTCCTCATTCCCTTTTTTGTCTTATCCATTCATCTGGCACTTATGTATGCCTCTCTCAGCTCCGACCAGTTCCTGATCATGACCGGGCTCATGGTCGTCTACATCCTTCCCCCTGCCGGGAAGGAGACCGTCATTCCACTCGGGATTGTCATCGGATTGCCGTGGTGGTACATGGCACTCTCCATCGCGATGTTTGATGTTGAGACCGGACTTTTTATGGCGCTTAACTTTGATCTGGCGTATAAGATTCCATTCCTTGGACCCATACTGGTCAATCTCACACAAAAAACAAAACGGGTTATCGATAGCCACCGCTGGTTCGCCGGGCTTTATTTCTTCGCTATCATGCTCTTTGTGATGGTGCCGGGACTCGGGAGCGGGGGATTCCGTAGTGCAATTGCAGGCAGGCTCCTTGGTATGGATACTTATCTGGTGGTGCTGGCGATCCTGGCAGGAGCACTTACCGGGTGTTTCATTATCGCACTCGGATCAGCAGCGGTTATCGGATATTTCTGCTCGAACGGATGGCTCCCCGGAGATATCGGTGCGGTTATCTGTAATAGATTGTAATGTGCCTGCCGATGGCATTGTTCGTCATCGTCCGTTCACGGTAAGGTGGAATAG
Organism: Methanoregula sp.; assembly: GCA_035527915.1. GTDB lineage: Archaea > Halobacteriota > Methanomicrobia > Methanomicrobiales > Methanospirillaceae > Methanoregula. Next base: position 14,433 of record DATKZP010000125.1, read on the forward strand.
AGCAGTTATTTTCTTATTCACATACAAACGATTTTTCCCGAAATTCTGGTTTTTCCAGAGTTAGTTCACCGGGTCTTGTATGTAAGACTCTCGGTTTACTGCCATTCCTCGTAGATTTCCGGGGTTCTGTCCTTTGATACCGGCCAGCTACGGCTTGTTGTTCTGCTTCATACTGCATTACAAGATTCAGGAAAAAGGTGACGAGTGCTTTTAGACCCTCATCCTTATTGCTAAGATAATCCTGGATAAAGTCATTCATTGACATAGCCCTGTTCTCCATTTGTGGTTTCATTAGAGATCAGGGCGTTTTTGAATTTACAGCAAATTGTTTACACTATCCGGTATAGTATGTGGTCTCTTCCGGGGATGCTTATTTGCACTTTTTTACCGTGTCAATCGGATTTTAACAAATCCATACCCGGCATTGAAATCTTCAGCATGGCGTCAATCATTATCTTCCCGATCATTTTTAGTATCATGGCGCTTATTATCGGCGCTATAGCAGCGCTCCTGTATAACGCCTTTGCAAGCATGATCGGGGGAATCGAGATCGAGCCGGGGAATAAATATAAAACAGCGACAAAATCCTTTTTGTAATTCTTAAAAAAATTTATTCGATAGTACGAGCACAGCCGCTTGCAACTGCGGCTGTACTTACTGCATGGGCTACGGCATTCACAACACGCCGGTTGAGAACCTGCGGAAGGATCCTGTCTTTTTGCGGCCGTTTGACAAAACCGGCAAGAGCGTGTGCGGCTGCTACCTTCATTTCATCGGAGATCCGTGTTGCACATACATCGAGAGCACCGCGGAATATCCCCGGAAACGCAAGTGCGTAGTTGATCTGGTTGGGATACTCATTGCGTCCCGTTCCAACAATCGCAGCCCCGGCCAACAGGGCATCATGGGGTAGAATCTCGGGCATGGGATGGGAAAGGGCAAAGATGATGGGATCTTTGTTCATTGACCGGACCATTGCCGGGGTGATAATTCCCGGCACCGAAACGCCTATACAGACATCGGCGCCCTGCATTGCATCGGCAAGTTTTCCCGTCCGCCCGGTTTTGTTCGTCTCTTCTGCGATGATGAACTTATACTTGTTTGCGTACAACCTGTCACGATGCCGGTGAATGATCCCCTTTGTATCACACACTATGATGTCGTTTACGCTGCTGCAAAGATTGGGATCATATCCAATGCACCTGAGCATGCGGGTGATGGCAAACCCGGCCGCACCTGCACCGCACACAACGATATTCAAATCCTCAAACCTTTTTCTGGTGACCCTGCAGGCATTCAGCAATGCGGCGAGAACCACAACGGCGGTTCCATGCTGGTCATCGTGCATCACGGGAATTCCTATGTCCTGCAGAGCATCTTCGAGCTCAAAGCACCTTGGGGCAGCAATGTCTTCGAGAGCGATACCTCCAAATACCGGCGCGATATTTTTTACTTCATCGACAAATTCAGTATGAAAACTCTCAAAACAGATGGGAAAGGCATCGATTCCGGCGAGCTTTTTGAAAAGGAGTGCTTTTCCTTCCATGACGGGAATTGCAGCATATCCCCCGATATTCCCAAGCGAAAGGACTCTCGATCCGTCACTAACGATAGCGATCGTGTTTGCTTTGAGGGTATATTTATAAGCGAGGTTTTTGTCACGGTGGATCTCTTTGCATACCGCTCCCACGCCCGGTGTGTAGGCAAGTGACAGGTCTCTGCGGTTGGTGATGGGCACTTTGGAATGAACTTCTATTTTGCCCCGGAACTTTTCATGGAGATCGAGCGATTCAGCGTAGATATCCTTTTTTTTGGGTGCCCTTGTCATTTTTCACATCGATAGTTCAATGAACGCTATGGCATACCATCAATGTTTTTGTGGGAAAAACTACGGGAGGATCACGGTGCAGGTGTTCCAAATGTCTTGTCAATCCACACTGCAACACCGTCCCGCACACAGCGATAACCTTCGATAAGTTCCTCATCGTTTCCGGGTGTGAGGTGGGGATCGGGAAACCCGTGGTGGATGGTCTTTTTTGCGCAGGTCACGACCGGGCAAACCTGGTTGGCGCGATCGCAGAGCGTGACAGCAAGATCAAACGTCATGCCAGACATTTCATCAAGGGTTTTTGAACGGTGGTGTGAAATGTCGATCCCAATCTCCTGCATGACCCGGATTGCGCGGGTGCTTACACGGGACTGGTGCGTCCCGGCGCTGAATACTTCAAAACGGTCCCCGTATTTTGCCCGCATGAGTCCTTCTGCCATCTGGGAACGGGCAGCATTTGCCGTGCAGATAAAAAGAACCCGGGTTTTTCTGTTCATGTACTGTCAGTCTGTATGATCAGTAGTTGTTTTATTGTTTTAATCTCATCCATCGCTAAGACAAGAACTGCCCTCTTCCAGCGACCCTGCACAAAAAACCGTTGTTTTCCTTTCAATGATTTCCTTTCAATGATTACTGTCAATGAGTTCATGGTTTTTACCGGGTCTTTTTCGGGACTACGTTTTATCTCTGATTCTTCCCCATATGAGATACGTGGTACAGTGAAATTTGTATGTGACAGCTGTGGGAAATGCTGCAGGAGTTTCGGGGTATTTATCAGAATCGAGCGGCAACTTTCCGGCCGTGATTATTACTGCAGGTTTGGCATAACAAAAGACC
>DATKZP010000126.1:0-14655 GCA_035527915.1 Methanoregula sp.
TTCGATCTTCGCGATCTCCCCGATGATCAGGTACATATGGATTATTGCACGATGGGCGTCATCAGGGGTCACACCAGCCTGAAGTACATTTGATTTGTCAGCAGGCGGTTCAGTCTTTGAAAAAATGTACTTCAGTTCAGATTCAATCATGGATATTAAGGGATCATTTTTTGAATGTTGTTTAATATAGGAAAAAATCCGGTTGAGGTATTGATCCGCGGCGGTGTTCTGCTCCCGCCCTTTTTTGTCCGGGGAACTGGTTTCATTCAGAGGAGAGACCACATCGGCAACTGATTCCAGAACACCCTTTACAGCACCGAGGGCAAGTGAAAAGGACCCGGGATCATGCTGTTTCATGCGGTCGTTGATTGCAAGGAGTTTCTCACCTGCCCGTGGACAATACTGCCGGATAAACCTGTCTGCTGCCAGTCGTGAATCTTCAAAGATATCCTGGGCAAAATCGCCCACGGAAAGCGATATGTTAACTTCTGTTACGTAATTGTGAATGCTGGTTTTCAAGCGTTCAAAATCATTGATAAGTTCATGGTGTTTATTCAGGATATGCCTCTTCTGGCTTTCATTTGCCCCCAGTTTTGAAACGGATTCTACTTTTGTGGAATTGATATACGATTCAAGGTGGGGAAGTCCGATAGGATGAGATTTGTGCGTTCTTTCATCCCGGATTACCGGGCGATCACTGATATAGTATTTTTTGCAGGACCCCAGTTCAGCAGGATTGAATACTACGGGATACCCCATAATTTCATAGTCCAGCCATTTTTGGGCGTCGGAGTCACGCAACATGCGGGCCAGTCGTTTTATTTTCATCAAACTCTGCGATATTGGCAACTGGTTGATCTCCAAATCCCCAAGAATGACATTGGATAACTCTTTTGCCATTGCCAGGTGAGAATTATGATAATCGTCCATGACCTGTTTTAATGATTGATGTATGGGAAAATAAAAACATTGGGGAGAAAAAAACGTGGATTGTGCCAAAACACTGTTTTCTTACGCATGAATGGCTCAGTTGAAATCCTTTCCCCCCCCCGTTGTTCGCATATTCTCTTACGGGTGTCAGGAGGGTGACCCCCTCTCTCCTTCATAGGGGGAGGCAACTCAAGGGGAGCATCCCCCTGACTCCCTCTTTTTTAAAGAGTATTATTTTCAACCGTATCAGGGGTTATCGCACTATGGGGGATGCCTGAAGTGGCGGGGGCTAAAAGCACGATGTGCAAAAAGCCCCCAAGAGCGATTGCTTCTTTCTCTTCAGGGTTTCAACAAAGCCACATGAATCTCTTTATGGTACCTGCAGGGTCTCTCACACGGACCCATGTTCTTCCCTGCAGGGGTACCGTACGAAGACTCCTTACAGTTTAATCCCCGGGATCGTCTGACAGGGTTGTATCGTTGTTTTGAATCTCATCTTTGCTACGGGGAATATCACGGTCGAGCAGTGCAGGATCGATATGCCACTCGCTCCTGCGCAACAACCCGTGCAGGGTGCTTGCCTCGCGGATGGTCAGGTTCGCCCGCCCGAGAACCCGGCGGATGAGGGTCATCGTATTCTCGCGTTTGAAGGACGGGTGGTGAATCGCGTCCAGGTACCGGTCGATGTGGCGGTACAGGTAGCCCATGTCGCCGGGAGACGCGAGTGCAAAGTTTGGAAGGGGAAGGTTTGAAAGTTCGTAGCATACGACACCGACCGCATGCGAAAGGTTGAGGATCGGGTAGTCTTCAGCCGTCGGGATTGTGCAGATCATGTCGCTGCGTTTCACTTCTTCATTGGAGAGCCCCCAGTTCTCGCGCCCGAACAGGATCGAGATCCGCCCGTCCAGATCTTGTATCCGCTCCCGGAGCTCTTTTGGTGAATAAAACGGCATTCGCATCGAGCGGCAGACGGATTTGCTCACCAGGCCGGTGGTGGCAATGACAATGTTGCTCCGCGCAAAAACATCTTCGATGGTACAGAGTTCCGCTGCTTTGAGCACGTCCTGTGCATGGGATGCACGGGCTTTTGCCTCATTGCCGAGCGTGCAGGGATCGATAAGCACGAGCCGCGTAAAACCAAAATTCTTCATCACGCGTGCGGCAAATCCCACGTTACCCTCGTAGAGTGGGGCAACAAGCACGATATCAATCCCGGGCATAAAAAAATTACTGGATGGCATCAACGGTCGCTTTCAGGAGAGCGGCACCCTGGTCGTATACCGCGTTGCCAACGACAATCGTGTCGGCTAACTTTGACATCTGCGCTGCTTTTTCTGCAGAGTTGATCCCGCCGCCGTAATAGAGGATGGATTTATCGACAGCATCCGATGCAGCTTTCACCACGTCGGGATCGCCATAGATACCGCTGTATTCGATGTAGACAATAGGGAAATGGAAGAAACGATCGGCGATGGTTGTGTACGCTGCCACCTCTTCGGCTTTCAGATTGCACTGTGCTCTGGTGATTTTCCCGACCGAGGAGTCCGGGTTGAGAACGATATATGCTTCGGGCACGATATAATCCCAGGGAATTTTTCCTTTCTGTGCCTGTGCCCAGGCACGATGTTTTCCCACAATCCATTGTACATCCGTGGAATTCAGAACGCTTGGAACAAAAACATAATCAATTCCCTGCATCAGCACTGCTTCAGGTCCCGCCGGTTCCATGACGAGGGGGAGGTCGTAGGCTTTGACCTGCTTTAAGAGTGCAGCAAGGTTCTCCTGTGTCACGTTGAGCGTGCCCGAGAGCATCAGCGCATCAGTGCCGCTGGCTGCAATCGCATCGATATCACCGGGCCTTAACTGTTTGTCAGGATCGAGTTTGGTCACGTGCACCCAGTCTTTCCATTTCATTCAGTATCACCAGTATATGTGGTGTGCATTCCTTAAAACAGGTAGGATCTTTTGCTTTTTCGCTCATGCCTGTTCTGACAATTCAGGAGGTATCCGGTTCTGGTTCAGACCCGTGTTCTTTCGTCTGTCGGGTACTGCCGGATCCGGAACAGCCCAAAGGCTTGCACCAGTGAATGCCGGGCATGGAAATCCCTCAATAAGCAACGTATATAAATATTTATAATAAAGTGAGAATAATGACGAATCCAAAGGTCCTGATTGTTGAAGATGACAAGATAATTGTCTTTATTGAACAATGGCGGCTTTTTAAAACTGGGCTATGATATCTGCGGTTCAGCAGCGACCGGGGAAGAAGCCATGCAGTATGTTGCAGATATGCGGCCTGATCTCGTTCTCATGGATATCAACCTCGAAGGTGAGATTGACGGGATAGAGACTGCAGCGCGGATAAAAAAGGATTATAATATTCCCATCATTTTTGTCTCGGCGTATTTCGATGAGGCGACCATCGCCCGTGCCAAAGCAATCAACCCCGAAGGATTCCTCAGAAAACCGTTTGATGATGATGACCTGAGAATCGCCATTGAGCTGGGGTTAAAAAAATAGTTCTGCCAGTTTTTTAGATCTGGATTACAGCATTATCCCGCTTTTTCCGGATTGCTTTCTGGAAGTCCTGGATGACATGTGCCATAATCCCGGTTTCTGCGGCAAGGTTCACCGGGTCGGCCTCCAGGAGATAGGTGGAATTGATAATGCCGGCACGGGACAGTTTTTCAATCGTCACCTTGTCGATGCCTTTGATAGCCAGAAGATCCTTTTTCCCCCGTTCGATCTGGAGTTTTGAGAACTTTTTCGGCACAGGTTTTTTCAGGTACGTGCAGACCAGTTCGACATGTCGCCGGACGGTGGCCGGAGTCATACCGGTGAGCTGACTCAAAGATTCGGGTGGCTGGGAACAGAACGCTTCCGGGCAGGTAATCCCCGCAGATACGTATTTTTTCAGGCTGACCGCGGGAATACCGATCTCTTTGAGCACCTGCCCGTAGTAGACGATTTTTGCCTCGGCGAGGACCTGTCCCGCTTCCTCCTCGCCGATCCCGGCTGCTTTCAGCATCGCGATATCAGCATGGGCAAGACCGGGGAGTTCCGTAATCCCGGCGGTTTTGAGCGCGGTCAGGATCTTTGCTAAGCTGCGCCCTTTGCGTGGAATCAGGTGGTCACGCATGAATTTCCGGCATTCGGAACGGCGGCGGAGTTTTTCCAGTACGGACCCGGCATCACTGATGAGTATTTGCGCAGTTTCGACGGACAGGTTCAGGCGCCGTGCAAGAGACGCCGGGGTACTGCGTGCCAGTTCCGCCACAGTGTAGATGTGCTGCGTGAGGATCTTTTGTGCGAGCGCCTCGTTCATGGACGGGATTTCAGCAAGGGATTCTTTGTTTGAGTTAATGTGATGGCAGAGCGGGCATCCGATATCCCAGGGACGGGCTCCTTTCCTCACAAGCCGGACGAAGTTAAGGTGGTGCTTGTCGCACACTTCTTCCGTGCGCACCGCAAAACCCCATTGTGCCATGGGAAGGCCAATGTTGAATGTGCACTCCGGATACTTTGAGCAGCCGATGAACTGCGTGTTACCCCGCATATGTTTTATCGCAAGGGTGCCTTTGCAGACCGGGCAGGTACCCAGGTTCATTTCCTCTGCTGTCCTGCCCCTGATATCCTCACCGATCACGCTCTCGTTTGCCTCCAGCTGGTCAAAAGCCTGGTGCAGCATCTGGCGGGATTCCCTGATCACGTCCTCCCGTGTCCGTTTACTCTCCTTGATCTGCTGCATGTGGGATTCGATTGTCTGGGTCATGTCAGGCCGGGTGATCATATCGGCATGCTGCTCCAGTGATTCAGTGACCACTTTCCCCACGAGCGTGGGGCGAAGCGGGGAACCTTCGACATATTTGCGGGAAACGAGTTTTGCGATCACTTCATGACGGGTGCTCTTGGTGCCAAGACCCAGCTCCTCCATCCGCTGGATCAGTTTGCTCTGGGTATACCGTGCAGGAGGCTGCGTCTCTTTCTCTTCGAGAGTAACCTTTTTTACCGGGAGGTGTTCACCAACGACAAACAGGGGCAGGATTGTCTCATGTGCCTCGCTGAACGGGTAGACAGTATGCCAGCCCGGTTCGATAAGCTGCCCTCCCGTAACCGTGTATTCTTCACCACCGGCATCGAACAGGACCTTTAAGGTCTTCCAGCGTGCATCCGGTGCAAGGGTGGCAAGGAAACGGCGCAGCACGAGCTCGTAGATCCTGAACGCATCATCACCCAGCTGCTCGCGGGTTGCGGCACCGGTCGGGTGGATGGGCGGGTGGTCTGTTGTGGATTTTTTACCGCGTGTCGGGACAGCCCTGCGGTTCGCCAGTACCCACTCCACGTCCTTTTTAAACGGCGAACTACGGATGGTCTTTAAGATCCCCCCAATGTCCAGCGAGGGGGGATACACCATGTTATCAGTCCTCGGGTACGAGATGAAACCGTTCATGTACAGGTCTTCTGCAATCCGCATCGCGTTCGCTGCCGGGAACCCGAGCCGGGCTGCAGCAACGATATAGGTTGTCGTATCAAAAGGCGACGGAGCTCTGTCCTGTTTTTCTCCGAATTTGACATCGGTGACTACCAGCGGGGTTTTTGTGCGGTCGCGGGCGAGTTCGGCAACAGGTTTTTCATGGAACCGTCCGTGCGTGTGCCGGGCTTCAATCCGTTCACCGGACTTTTCGGTCTCTAACGCGAGCTGCCAGTATTTTTCCGAAACAAACGCTTCGATCTCTTTTTCCCGGTCAACGATCATGGTGAGGGTCGGGGTCTGCACCCGTCCTACGGACAGGATGTTCTGCCCACCCCGGCGGGCTGCAAGCGAAATGAAGCGGGTGAGTGAAGCCCCCCACATCAGGTCAATGGACTGCCGTGCCTCTCCTGCTGCTGCAAGCGCAAAATCCAGTTCTGTAGTATGCGAGAATGCGGCTTTCAGTTCCTGCGGGGTGATCGCGGAAAACCGGGCACGGTCGATGGTCACTTTTGCGTTGACAGCCCGGATCAGCTCAAATGCCTCTTTTCCTATGAGTTCTCCTTCGGTATCAAAATCCGTGGCAATGGTAACCCGGTCAGCCCGCTTTGAGAGTTTCTGGAGCAGGGCTACGATCTTCCGTTCTGTGGGGATCTTGATGGTCTTTGCATCAATCAGGCTTCGCGGCGTAGACTTTTCGCTGCGCCAGTTTGTATAGCCGGGCTCAAAGTCAATCTCGACAACATGGCCCCGCAGCCCGACGGTCGTGGTGTTGCCAAAACTGTACGTGGACACGCCCGTGTCCCTGCTTTCAGCACTCTTCTTTCCTTCACTCAGGATCTCTGCAATGCGGCGTGCCGATATGTTCTTTTCTGCGACAATCAGGTGCACCGCTCTCACCCCTCCTTCTTTTTCAGTTCTTCGAGGAGCAACCGGTTCAATTCGGCAGGGTCTGCACATCCCCTCGTTTTCTTCATCACCTGGCCGATGAGGAAATTGAATGCCCCTTTCTTTCCTTTCCGGTAATCATCAACCGCTTTTGGCTGTTCGGTGAGAGTGTCAGTTACTGCTGTCAGAATTGGACCGGGTACGATGTCGAAGGAAAGAGATTTTTCCATAGTTGTGGAAGTAACTTTTCTTAGTTTAAGGCGGTCAACGATCGCAACGGGCGTCTCGCAGGGTTGCTGGTTCAGGCGCTGGTCAAGCATGACCCGCAGCACGTCAATCCCATTTTTGTCCGTGATAGTGTCCTGCCGGAGAAGATTCAAAAGTCCGGTGACACCGGCTGCATCCACCGCATCAATACTCATGTTCCGGTAGTTAAGCTCGCCAATCAGGGTGTCTGAAATCCACGTATCCGCGAGCGTTGCCAGATTTGCCGGATCGGGAGCCACCACTGCTTCGTAGAAATTTGCCAGGTGGAGGTCACCCGTCAGGGTCCGGGCATGGTTGAGCGAGCACCCGTACTGGGCAATGAACCGCTCCCGCCGGGCATCGGGAAGTTCGGGAAGAACAATCCCATCAACCCATGACTGCACGTGAAGCGGACGCAGGTCAGGTTCGGGGAAATAGCGGTAGTCGTGCTCCTGCTCTTTGGAACGGGAGGACTGGGTGACTCCCCGTGCCTCAAGAAAGTGCCGGGTTTCCCGTTCAACCTTCAGGCCACGGCGGAGCAGGTTTTTCTGCCGGGTGATCTCAAACATCAGGGCTTTTTCCACCCCTTTGTATGAAGAGATATTCTTGACTTCCACGCGCTCACTTCCGCGGATCGAAATATTGGCGTCAACCCGCAGCGATCCTTCCTTTTCAGAGTCAAAGACGCTGAGATACTCCAGCGTGGCGCGGAGTTTATTCAAAAACTTCCGTGCCTCTTTAGGAGAGCGCATATCCGGCTCGCTCACAATCTCGATGAGCGGGATGCCGGCACGGTTATAATCGACCAGCGAGTACTTACCCCGTTCGGTGTTGCCCATATGCACGAGCCTGCCCGGGTCCTCCTCGACATGGATTCGGGTCAGCCGGATACGTTTCTCCCCTCCTTCGTCCCCATCTATCTCCAGGTACCCGCCTTCTGCCAGTGGTTTGTCGTACTGGGTGATCTGGTATGCCTTGTCAAGGTCAGGATAGAAGTAGTTCTTCCGCGAGAACTCCGATTCGTGGAGCACGGAGCAGTTCAACGCCTTTGCCACCCGCATCGCATATTCGATAGATCGTTTGTTGAGCACCGGCATCGCACCGGGCAACCCGAGACAGACCGGGCAGACATGCGTGTTGGGACCATCGCTGCGGTAATCGGTTGAGCACCCGCAGAAGAGTTTGCTCTTCGTATCGAGCTGGCAGTGCACTTCAAGGCCGACAATGACCTGGTTTTCGGTCATTTCAGGTCACCGCCTGTTCGTAGGTATACGCGACATCGATCACGCGCTCATCTTCAAACGGCCTGCCCATGATCTGGAGCCCGACGGGCATGCCTTCAACCTTCCCGCAGGGAACTGAAATGGCGGGAATACCGGCAAGGTTGACCGGGACCGTAAGGATGTCCGAGAGATACATGGAGAGCGGTTCACTCTTCTCCCCCAGTTTAAAGGCAATCGTAGGCATCGTGGGTCCTGCAATCACATCCACTTCAGAAAAGATACGGGCAAAGTCCCGTTTCACGTTCTCGCGGGCGACCTGTGCCTTTGCATAGTACTTCCCGTAATATCCCGACGAGAGTGCAAACGTCCCGAGCATGATGCGGCGGCGGACTTCGGTGCCAAACCCGGCCCTGCGCACTTCCTGGTAGGCATCATGCCAGGACTTGTTTGTGTCAGCCGCCGGGCCATACCGTACTCCGTCAAACCGTGCAAGGTTGGAGCTCGCCTCGCACGTGCAGGTGACATAATAGGCAGCAAGGGCGTACTCCATGGAAGGGATGCTGCATGGCACGGTAATCGCGCCGAGTTCTGTGAGCCTGTCGATGGCGGCATTCACCACTGTGGCAACCTTCGGATCAACACCGGCACCAAAATATTCCCCCGGTATGCCAACCTTTAACCCTTTGATATCAGCCCGGGGTGTGTGGGTATAGGGTTTGTTATAGGATGTGGAGTCGCGACGATCATACCCGGCAATGACTCCCATGAGAGTCGAGACGTCGGTGACGGTACGTCCCATGGGCCCGATCTGTTCGAGCGAGTTTGCGTACGCGATCAGCCCGTAGCGCGAAACCCTGCCATACGTGGGTTTTAACCCGACAATACCGCAGAACGCCGCAGGACAGCGGATGGATCCACCGGTATCCGTGCCAAGTGCCATCCGCACCATATCTCCAGCGATGGCAGCGGCACTGCCACCGGATGATCCTCCCGGTACCCTGCCGGTATCACAGGGATTGAGCGTGGGGCCAAACGCGGAGTTCTCGGTGGTAGTTCCCATACCGAACTCGTCCATGTTTGTCTTTCCCACGATTGCCGCTCCCGACTGCCTGAGGAGCTCAACAACATGAGCATCGTAGGGTGGTACGTAGCCCTTGAGGATCTTTGAGGCACAGGTTGTCTCGATCCCTTTGGTGGAGATATTATCTTTCACGGCAACGGCAACACCGGTAAGCTTCCCCGGACCGTACGTGACGTTTTTGCAGCTCGTGAGGAAGGCGTTGTACCGGTCATCCGGTTCAAAGCAAATCTCGTGCCCTGCCACTACATCACCCGTGGCGCTTTAATAAATCCGTCTTCTGTGTGCGCAGCGTTCCGCAACACATCCTCCTGCGAAAGTGAGGGTTCAACAACGTCCTCGCGCAACACGTTACAGAGATCGCGGGTGACCGCCTGCTCACCCCTGACGTGGTCAAGCGTGTCAAAGTATTCAAGGATTGCATTGAACTGGTGAGTAAAGGGTCCCAGTTCACCGGTATTGATGCCGACGTCGGCAAGTTCTGCGATATGGTTAACTTCGTGTTCAGTGACCATGTTCCACCCTGTTGATCTGGTTTATGTAATCTTGTATGGACGTTTTATAACCATTTTTTCGGGCAAGCTTCTGCAGCACCTTCCAGACCCCGCTCCCGTACTGCATAGCTTTCTTTTCGTACCATGCGAATTCCGGCGGAATGTGGCGTTCAGCAACCTTCCTGAGCGGGATCTTGCGGAGTCCTCCCTGCACCTTCTCCTGAGCAGGGATCGCGCGTGCAGCGCGCACTACCCGGACATCCAGGTACGGCATGGAGAGATATGCGCCATGGAGTGCGGCAACAGCCTGGTCACGGTCTGCCTGCTCTTCGAGCCCGAGAAAATCACGCTCGAGATCGGCAGCGAGATTTTGTGTTTCCAGATACCGGGAGTATCCCCCGAAGAGTTCGTCTGCCCCCTGTCCGGTAATGATACGCTGGTAGCCGTGCTCTCCTGCCCACCGGGTGACAAAGTACAGGGTCAGCGCGATGCTCACATTGACCGGATCTTTTTTGGGGATTGCCCCGATGACAACGGGAAGTGCAGATGCAATCTCTTTTGGCGTGATCGTGACATACGTGCAGGAAAGGTTGAGGGTATCAGCTGCATGACGGGCCTGCCGGAGATCGTGGGACTCCGGAAGACCCACTGACACGCACTCGCGCCGGGCCAGATGTGCGACGAGTGTTGAGTCCACGCCACCCGAGAGCGCAGCTACTCCCTCGTCGCTGCGCAACCGCACAGCGGTCATAATAGCCTCTTCAAGCGGCAGTTCCGGAACCGTGGGAATAATCTGCCCTTTGATCTCGCCATCGCAGATGAGGGTCCCTTTCGGGCAGTTGCCCCGCATGATCCCGAAATGGTCTCTGGCCCTGCACCCGCTGCCGGCAAGGAAGAATTCCCCCCCGAATTTTAGGACTTCGTCCGGGTGGTTTTGTAAAATTGCCTCGATATCCCGCGGGATGAGTCGTTTTCCATTAACTTCGACCCATCCGTTTATTTTCAGCATACTCATTGGTAACTCATCATTCTTTGATTGTCTTCATTCAATACTTCTGCGATGTAATTGAACGTATCTTTTGAGGGTTGAATTATCAATATTGGATCGGGTGATGCGATGAAAGCGGAGGGGACAGTGCCTGTTTCCCCGCACTGCCCCTGCGCTGAGCGCGATAGATCCGTAGTACGTGGTACGGGAGTCGTCATAATTGAGGGATACCTCGAGTGTGTGGGAGCAAAGTGCCCATCTGATTACCTGATTTTGAAAAACAACCGGAATTTAAAAAAAAGAAGCAATCTTTTTTTTTAGTTGTACGGTCAATAGTTCAGAGCGTCAGGATATTGTTGGTTCCGGGTGTTAATTCCACCGGACTTAAGATACCGGACTGCAAGAATATATATACAATAATTGTGCGAGGGTAGGAAAGCCCGGCCAACTCCGATGGACTTAAGATCCATTCCTGTAGAGGTTCATGCGTTCGAATCGCATCCCTCGCATTTTTGTTTTTCGCGGGTAAATCCTGTATTTAATAGTAACTGTTGCCATGCAATGCCCCCCAAGGGTGAATTCAGGAGAGAGAATTGTGTGTGGAATGCCTTTTCTTCCCAATGGTTTCCCGCACAGCCATTATTTGAACGAAGCGGTAATAAAAGAGAATATCAGGTTTTTTTGTAAAAAATCCTTCTAACTCTTTAAAAACTCCAAATCATATTAAAAGCAAATATGCTTGGCATCCATACTAATATATATAAGGGTTAATGAAAATATAGAATTTACCTGATCGCGGGGGCTTCTTATGGAGACATTCGAACGTGAACTCAACCGGATAAAAACCCACCCCTACGAACGTGAACTCACCCGGATCAAAAATTTTCTCAAAGGAAGTCCTAAGGGATACACGGTGACTGCCATCTCCCAGGGTATTGAGATAAACCGTAACTCGGTGGCAAAATATCTCGATGTCCTCTGTACTTCAGGAATTGTAGAGCTGAAAATAATTGGTTCGGCAAAAGTCTACTCCTTAACAAAACGTATCCCGATATCTTCGATACTGAGCCTATCCTCGGATTATATCTTCGTGCTGGACGAGAATTCTGTCGTCACGTTCGTGAATGAAAAAGTGCTGAACTTCGAAAATAAAATATCTGAAGATATTGTCGGAAAACCCGTTGATGAGATAGGCTTTGTACTGCTGGGCGTTCCGGATATCGCGCTCATATTACAGGAGTGCACGCAAGGCAACGACATTCATAAAGAGATCGAGGTAACCCATGAAGGGAAAACCTGGTATTTCCGCGCAAAATTTGTTCCCAGCATTCTTGAAAACGGGAAACGGGGAATCCTGATTATCCTGGATGACGTTACCGAGATAAAACAATACCAGCGCAACCTTGAAAAGACCGTCCAGGACCGCACAAACGAATTAACCCGTTCCACGATGTCGTTAAACCAGGAAATTATCAGTCACAAAGAAGTGAAGCATGCGTTTGAAGAGAGTGAACGGAAATACCAGACACTGATCGAACTTGCGCAGGAAGGCATCTGGACGTTTGATGCAGAGGGCAACACCAGTTTTGTCAACCAGAAAATGTCGGAAATTCTCCTCTATCCTGTAGAAGAGATGAAGGAAAAATCCATTTTTTCCTTCACAGGCGCAAACGACCGGGCATATCTCCAGGAGAAATTCAACCGGATAAAGAGCGGGAGCAACGAGCATTTTGAAATAATGTTTCTCACAAAAAATATGACGCCGGCCTATACGCGGGTGTCGGCATCTTCACGAATCGATGAGTCAGGAAAATTCCTCTATGGCCTGTTTGTCGTGTCAGATATTTCAGAACTGAAAAAAATTGACGACGCCTTCCGGGAAAGTGAACTGCACTACCGCACGATCATTGAAACCTCTCCCAACGGTATCCTTGTGTATGATCTTGACGGCAGGATAAAAATGGGAAATTTCCAGGCCGCAGCCATGCTGGGCTACAAAACTCCCTCCGAACTGGTTGGAAAAAATATCTTTGATTACATTACCCCCAATGATCTGGAAAAGTGCAAGGCAAAATTACATAAGACCATTACCCAAGGGTTGACAAAAAGTTTCGAATGCAGACTGATCGCAAAAGACAGCCACGCATTCTGTGCTGAGCTGAGCGTATCTACTATTCCCGACCAGCTGGGCAGACCGAGCGCATTTGTAAGTGTCCTGTCTGACGTGACAGAACGGCGAAAGGCAGAATACCTGGTCAGAAAATCCGAAGAGAAACACCGATCTCTTGTTGAAGGGATAAGCCACATCATATTCACCACAGATACCAATGGACGGTTCACGTATGTCAGTCCTGTTATCCAGCAGGTTCTGGGGTATACTCCAGAAGAACTGGTCGGCAAACATTTCTACATCCTCGTTCCCTCTGAACAGCGACACATCCTCGGAGAGAAATTAAAAGAAGCGCAGGGAGGAAAACTTGGCCCGAACGATTTTTTGATGCTTGACAAATCCGGTACCATTCACTGGGGTCGTATCGTTGCCCAGCCTCTCATTGCAGGAGATAAAATACAGGGTATTACCGGCCTTATCGGGGATATAACCGATCTTAAACATATTGAGCGTGCGCTGCAGGAGAGTGAGGAGAAACTCGACCTTGCTATCAGGGGCTCAGGCCTGGGCTTGTGGGACTGGAGAGTCCAGACCGGAGAGATCGTATTTAACGACCGGTGGGCGCATATCCTGGGATACACGCTGCAGGAGCTTTTACCAATAACCATTGATACCTGGACAAAACGGGTACATCCCGATGACCTGCAAAGATCCAATGAATTACACCAGAATCATTTTGCAGGAGAATCCCCGGATTACGAATGCGAAGTCAGAATGATGCATAAAGACGGTCACTGGGTCTGGGTGCTCGACCGGGGTATGGTGACCGAATGGGACAAAGACAAAAAACCCCTTCGCATGACCGGAACGCACCTCGACATCTCCGAGCGAAAAAAAGCAGAAGAAGCACTCCGGCTGGCAAACAGGAAGTTAAATCTCCTCTACAGCCTTGCACGCCATGACATCCTCAACAAGGTATCCATTCTTCTTGGATACATTGACCGGGCAAAAAACCTGGCAGATAACAAGACACTCCTTGATTATCTTGATCGCCTGGAAAATTCAACAAAAGCGATCGGGAAATTAATTCAGTTTACCCGGGATTACAAGGATCTGGGGATAAACCCTCCCCAGTGGTTTACCGTTGAAGATCTCATGAAGGATGCTGCATCAGGCCTTGATCTCAAGGGGGTCATCCTTACGGTTGATGTGGGTGCATGGGAGATCTATACCGATTCACAAATCATAAAAGTCTTTCAGAATATCTTTGAAAACTCCCGTGTCCATGGAAAGAATGTAACGGAAATCCGAATTGAATGCAGTAAAAAAGACCATGGATTATCTATGATTATCCAGGACAATGGCATCGGTATACCGGAAGAGTTAAAGCGGGAAATTTTTGAGCCGACGATGATGCAGAGGGGGCTTGGGTTGTTCATAGCCAAAGAAATTCTTTCCATCACCGGTCTGACGATCCAGGAAACCGGAGAACCTGGCACAGGTGCACGGTTTGAAATCGGGATTCCAATCGGGTGTTTCAGGGTGCATGAGACAACCGCAAACGGCAACAAAAAGGCAAACGGGAATATGAATCACACATCGTTTGGGGAGGTCAGCTTGTGATCCCGCTTCTCCTTGTTGATGATGATCCTGATATGCTCCATCTCATGCGACTCACCTTTATGGATAGCGGGCATTATGATGTGATCGCGTGTTCTGGTGCACAGGATGCACTGGAGATATTGAAACAGCGGACCGTTGAGGTAATAATTTCTGATTTCAAAATGCCGGTGATGAGTGGCGGTGATTTTGTCAGGGTTGCCAGGGAAATGGGATATTCGGGGTTATTTATCATCTATTCCGGGAGAGGAAAAGATCAACTGATCAAAAAAGCCTATCGCGATGGTGCTGATTTTTACATATCGAGATCCGGTGATTTCAACAAAGAATTCGCAGCCCTTAAAAAGATCATCCGTGATCGCCAGCCGTCAATGAAAACCAGCTGATTGTATCCGGGATTTCTGGTATAGCATTTTCTCATGTGAGGATTGTGATATACCATGGACGCTCCTGTTTTTAAGACAATAAAAAAATTGTACACTCATTATCATTAAGGAATATAAACGGAGTATCGTCAGAAGCAATGTACTTATGAGGTTTCCCCCCTGACGGGGTCGCACGGCCGCCTCGGCGGGACCTCGCCGGGCAGGAAGATTAGTACAGAGCG
>DATKZP010000127.1:0-5531 GCA_035527915.1 Methanoregula sp.
GTCTCGTTGCCGGTTGTTGGCTCCCATGACCGTTTGTTCACAGCCGTGATCTCCTGTTCGCCGATAGCGACGGTTGAAATGTCCCATATATGCGTCCCGCCGGATCCCACCATCTTACCGGTAGTGTCGGATGGCACATACGTGTCGTTGACGATCTGCAGGCCGGGAGTTGTTGTCAGGTTCCAGGTAAATCCGGTCGTGGGGTTTTCCTGCAATTTGACGGTGATGATACTGTTCATGCTTGCCTGAACCGTTGCAGTGTTCTGCTCTTCGGTTACGACAAGATGACCTACCGGTATGGCGGTTCCCACCGGGGTGGCGGGTCGTGTCAGCGTTCCGTTGTTATCCGGGGTGGTACCGACACATCCTGCGAATGCGACAGCGATGATGCAGATGATCCCGAAACAGGTAATTATTCGTAGGTGATTCATGTGATCAGTTCTCCTTTGGAAGTGTCTGTTCGTTGTGAAACGGGATTAATTTTCGTTTTATTTACGATTGAATTTTTTTCTTCGTCAGGAAAACAAACGGATTTTTTTATCAGCCGGAATAGATCGGGGTCATTTCATGAAACCGGGCATAGCTCGTTCCTGTACAATCCTTGCATTCCCTGTGCGGAAACTGCCGGCACACATCTCCCTGAAACAGGAAACGAATGCCGGCAGAGTTGGGTATTTTTTTACCCGTGCTGCATGCACTGGCCACAAGGAAAAACCCCATGAGACCTGCTGTTCATGGTCTTACGCATGAAAACCATGAGTAAACTTCTCATGCCACATATACCGACGATCCAGCTCTATCGCAAGATTAAAGGTAAATCTCGTGGTTCATCTAAGGGACACGCTCCGTTCCCTTGAGAATGACAATCCTTTAGGGATCCTTACCATGACACAACAACCCCCACGCTCTCCTCCCCCGTTGCTGGAATTTGACCGGGTAACCGTATTCCGTGGTGACAAAAAAGTCCTGGATTCCCTGTCGGTAACGATCCACGAGGGTGAAAATATTGCCATCCTGGGGCCAAACGGGGCCGGCAAATCATCGTTTATCAAAACTATTACCCGTGAATTCTATCCGGTGGAATCGGGCGATGGCATCACGTTCCGGATGAGAGGTCATGAGGTGTGGGATGTCTTTGAACTGCGATCGCTGCTTGGAGTAGTTTCCAATGATCTGCAGTATACCTTCATGCGGGAACTCTCCGGGCGGGAAGTGATCCTGTCAGGATTTTTCTCCAGCGTCGGGCTTTTCAATCACAAGGTTACTTCAAAAATGGAGCATAAAGCCGATGCGATCTTGTCCTTTCTGGAAATTGATCATCTCCAGGACAAGCCCATGACCGAAATGTCTTCGGGAGAAGCCCGGCGTTTTCTTATCGGCAGGGCCCTTGTCCATTCCCCAAAGACCCTGATCCTTGATGAACCGACCAACAGCCTTGACCTCCACGCACTTCACACCTTCCGGCAAACCCTAAGGAAGATTGCCCGGGCAGGCACCGGGATCATCCTTGTGACCCATAACCTGCATGATATTATTCCGGAGATATCGCGGGTCATCCTGATGCGTGACGGCAGGTTCATTTGTGACGGGCCAAAAGCGCACGTCGTGACTGACGAAAATATTGGTGGGTTGTTCGATGTACCCCTTCATATCAAAGCAGAAGACGGATATTATTATGCTACCGGGTATTAAGGCACAGGGGTGTTAATGGCGGATCAAGAGGTCTGAAATCCCCCGGCACGGGAGGAATATGCTGCTGTGCCTCCATACAATAATTAATGAGATCGGGGGGACAGTTATATCCTGATGAACACAAGGAGAACCGTAGTCATAACCTTCGTAGCAGTGCTTGTTATAGCCAGTCTCCTTATCCTGTTCTCGGGATGCGTGGGCCGGCAGGGACCGCAGGCCCTTGCTGCGGCTGAAGTACGCTCCTACGAGGGAAAAGACCTCTCGTCAGTCAATGACTTTCGTGAAAACTCCATAAAGGGACCCCAGTATGTCAACATTTCTGAATACCGGCTCACGGTCACGGGGCTGACCAACCGGACTGATGTGTACACGTATAACGATGTGCTTCTGAAGTACCCCCATTATACCAAGGTGGTCACGCTCTTCTGTGTCGAAGGCTGGGATGCGACTATCCTCTGGGAAGGTGTTTTAGTCCGCGACCTTATAGGGGCTGCCGGGATCGATCCCCGGGCAACAACGGTGATCTTTACGGCACATGACGGATACACGACGTCATTTCCGCTGGAATACCTCATGAACCGTGATATCCTCATGGCGTACCGGATGAACAATGTCACCCTCCCGGCAGAACGGGGCTACCCGTTCCAGCTGGTGGCAGAGGACAAGTGGGGGTACAAGTGGATCAAATGGATTGAAAAAATTGAGCTCTCTGATAATGCGGGTTACCGCGGGTACTGGGAACAGCGGGGATTCTCCAATACCGGTGACTTCACCAGGAATTACTACACGGATTAAGATCGGGTTTCCTGCCAGCAGTATTTTTCCTTTTTTTTCAGGGTTTCATCTTTTCACCGGTAAGAACCTTTCGTGTCATCGTCATGATCCATGCACGGTTCAGAACGAGGTGGACTGCGACAAAAAAACCGAGTGCAAGGCCTGACCAGTCGTGGATAGTACTCATCTGTGCGATGGGGAGCACCAGTGAAGTAAGACCGGATACCCGCATAAAGAACGTGAATTTGAACATTCCGGTGATAAAACAGACCAGGAACGATACGCCCATGGCAAGGTCAACTCCCCATTTAACAACCTGTCTGTTCATTACAACCATCCCGATATCTGGTATTTCTGGCTTTGTTATGAAAGATAATGGAACTTGCGCTCCGGTGTACGACAGGTATTTTTTATTATTGAGCTGTGCATGAAACCCAATTGAGCATAGTAATTGTCAAATACTCGATACAGCCAGATATGGACAGTGAACGGCTTTGCCGGTTTCATCGGGAATCTGGATACTAACAAGGGGGGAATACTATGTCACAACAACTTGGCGGACAGCAGGTCATAATTCTCAGGGAAGGAACAAAAAGGAACCGCGGACAGGAAGCCCAGAATGGCAATATTGCCGCTGCACTTGCGGTGGCAAATGCAGTCCGCTCGACGCTCGGACCCAGGGGCATGGACAAGATGCTCATCGACAGCATCGGCGATATTGTGATTACCAACGATGGCGCCACCATTCTTAGGGAGATGGACATCGAGCATCCTGCCGCAAAGATGATGGTGGAGGTCGCAAAGACCCAGGATGACGAGGTTGGTGATGGTACAACCACCGCGGTGGTTCTTGCCGGACAACTGTTGAAGAACGCAGAGAACCTGCTCGCAAAAAAAGTTCATGCAACGGTCATTGCGGAAGGATACCGGCATGCGGCCACAAAGGCAGAGGAGATTCTCAATGGGATTTCCATAACGGTAAAACCTACCGATACGGCCATGTTAAAAAAAATTGCTAATACAGCGATCGGTGGCAGGAACTCAGATGAATTAAAGGACAAACTCTGCGATATTGTGGTCAACGCGATCACGAGAGTTATCGAACCTGACGGGACGGTGGATATCGGGCATGTGACGGTTGAGAAGAAAGTCGGTGGCTCTGTATATGATTCCGCGATTGTTGAAGGTATGGTGATTGATAAGGAACGGGCTCATCCGGCCATGCCCAAAGAGGTGAAGAAAGCAAAAATTCTCCTTCTCAACGCAGCGATCGAATTCAAAAAAACGGAGGTGAATGCGAAGATCAATATCTCCCGCCCTGACCAGGTGCAGGCATTCATTGATGAGGATGAGCATATGGTCCACACGATGGCTGACAAGGTTGTTGCAAGTGGTGCAAATGTGGTGTTCTGCCAGAAAGGCATTGATGACACGGCCCAGCACTACCTTGTAAAAGCCGGTATTTTAGCAGTCCGGCGGGTGAAGAAGAGTGATATGGAGAACCTTTGCCGTGCCACCGGGGCATCTATTGTCAACAGCATCGATGCAATCACGAAAAAAGATCTCGGGACTGCCGGGCTTGTCGAGGAGAAGAAGATCTCCGGCGATGAGATGATCTTTGTCTCGGAATGCAAAAATCCAAAAGCGGTTTCCATCGTTGTCCGGGGTGGGACAGAGCACGTTGTCGATGAACTCGAGCGTGCCATCCATGATGCACTGATGGTTGTCAGTGATGTAATAAAGGATAATAAAGTGGTTGCCGGGGGTGGGGCACCGGAGATCGAGATCTCGTTACAGCTGAGGCGATGTGCACCGGAGGAGATCGGTCGTTCCCAGCTGGCGATTGAAGCGTTTGCATCTGCAATGGAGATCATCCCGCGATCCCTTGCCGAGAACTCAGGGCTTGACCCCATCGATATGCTTGTAGCGCTGCGGGCAGCGCATGAAGCAGGAAAAAAGAATTTCGGGCTGAATGTGGATGCCGGTAAGCCTGCGGATATGCTGAAGGCAGGAGTTGTTGAACCCCTGCGGGTCAAGACACAGGCAATCAGCAGTGCTGCCGAGGCTGCGATCATGATCCTGCGTATCGATGATGTGATCGCATCATCAGGATCCCCGTCTCCGGAAGGCGGGATGCCTCCCGGTGGCATGCCACCGGGAATGGGAGATTATTAAAACAAAAAATATCTCCTATTTTTTCCCTGCTGACCTGTTATTTTATGACTGCTGGATCTTTTTTTCGAGAAGTACCTTTGCGTTTTCCGGCTCAAGGATCCCGTACAGGCAATCAAGAGGGCTGGTTACCCCTTCCTGCGATACGAGAGTATATCCCGATACTATCCCTCCCATACCGCTCGTGTCAGCTGTACCGCTTCTGCTTGTATCCATTCCCCGGTACATTGTTCCTGCAAGAACTATTGTGCCGACATGGATTAAACGGTTCAACCGGCTCTGTTTCAGGATAATTCTGCCAATCTGCTTGTAGGCTATAAGGTGCTCCACCGGTGTCCAGACTCCCCCGGTAATTCTGACGACATCCCGGAAAATTGTGTACCGGATGGAGCGCCGGAATAATTCTGTCCCGATGAGAACCATAACCGATGCAACAACACTGAATGGCTGGGTCAGGTAGGCAATCCACTGGAAGAGCAGGAGCAGGTATAAGGTAGATACAACCGGGATACCTAAACCCCATACCTGGTAGAATGCGCCGATACCGCTCAGGAGTAATGTCAGGGCGGCTCCTATCCAGATTTCAGGATGGTTTGTTAAATCTCCGATGTAGATAGCAAGAAGGAAGATACCGAACGGTGCGATCAGCAGCACGGTCATGTCGATGAATGCGGGAAGTTCCGGAACAAGTGTCTGAAGCGATTGTTCAAGCGTCGAAGGGGAGGGAGCAATCACGCTTTGCAGGAATGCCAATACAAGAATCGAAATGCCTGTTAATAATACAGGAGTGAAGCACAGGAGATACCGGGAAAGAAAGCCCCGGATTGCCGGGTGGCTCGTGAAAAGTACCGGTCCATAAATCCCATTGGTCTCCATAGCTGTTCTATCCTTGT
>DATKZP010000128.1:0-11411 GCA_035527915.1 Methanoregula sp.
GGACAATCGTGTCGCCGCTGCCGGCACTGTTGATCGCCGTCTGTATCGAGTCGCCGGGATTGATTGTATACACCGCCGCACTGGCCGTTATAACAAACGTTGCCATTATCAGAAGAAGTACCAAGATGGCTGAACGCCACCCGAAACATGATAATCTGCGATTTGTTGACATACCTTCATCCTCCATTGAAATGTCCAAAATGAGATGCGTTCATACGGTTACGGGAGACAATACCATGCTATCCGCTCTGATGACCTCAATTGAAACAGTGACGCACTTTTCCAATGTTGGGAATTATAGTTGGAGGTTATATAACATTTATGCAAAGCACCGGTGCCAGGCACAAGCTGGAAAGTGAATACAAGTCAATGAGTTCAGGCCAAAAAACAACCGACGATCTTCCAAAAATCGTATAAAAAATACCCTGATATGTATATAAAAGGGTGTAAGCGGGGGAAATATCAGGTTAAAAACCTTAAACTTATCAGGATAAAATAATAAGGCGATGAGATTTTTGAATCAGAATTCCGCAATCAGGACACAAAAAAGGGATTGATTGATTTGACAGCAATAAAAAACTCCCCCGGGCATATGATAGCATGAACCCCATAATCCAGGTTGAAACCATTGTCCGCACATTTGGCAGCACACGGGCAATCGACGGTATAAGTTTTTCTGTGGATGAAGGAGAAGTCTTCGGGGTCCTCGGGCCGAATGGTTCGGGCAAGACCACGCTTGTGCGCCTGCTCAATGGCGTGCTGGCTCCCACGTCGGGAAAAGCGTTCCTTTTTGGCAGGGATGTGACCATTGACGGGTCGTATATCCGAAAAAGGACCGGCGTTCTGACCGAAACCCCGTCCCTCTACGAGCGCTTCACGGCAAAAAAGAACCTCGCCTTCTTCTGCAGGTTCTACGGTATTCCTGATGCAGAGATCCCCCGGCGTGTTGACAGGGTCCTCTCGCTTTTGGATCTTGCAGACCGGGGCGATGAAGCCGTGGGCGGATTTTCAAAAGGCATGAAACAGCGTCTCGCGATTGCCCGTGCCCTGATCCACGACCCGCAGGTTATTTTTCTCGATGAACCTACATCAGGACTTGACCCGGAAGCGGCACGGCAGGTGCATGGGATCATACGCGGGCTTGCATCGGACAAGGGGAAGACGATCTTTATGTGCACCCATAATCTGAATGAAGCGCAAAACCTCTGTTCCCGCGTTGCGATGATCAACAAGGGGAGGGTTCTTGCACAGGGAAGCATCCGGGATCTCTCGGACCGCCTCTGGAAAGCGGTGCCTATTGAAATGGAGTTCCTCAACCCGGCCCCCCCGGCAGTAACAGAAAAAATCCGCACGATGGAAGGAGTGACCATCGAGGGCCAGACCGTAAATAGCCTGACCCTGCGGGTTTCGCACAGGGACCTCGTTCCGGTGGTGATCGGGACTGCAGTAAAAAATGGCGCCGAGATCTTCCGGGTCACCCCCCGGAACAACACGCTTGAGGAGATTTATTTTGCCGTTCAGGAGCAGGAAGGTGGTGCAGCATGAACTGGCAGTATATCCGGGCAATAGCGGAAAAGGACCTGTCCGAGGTGGCAAAAAACCGTATTGCTGTCATAGGGGCTGTCGTGCTTTCTGTGGTATTTGCCATCGGCTTTCCGCTGCTGATCACCCAGATAGCCGTCATTTCCAGCGGAGACGACCTGTCGGAGTTTGATACCTTATCAGCCATTATCCCGGCGGAACAACTGGCGGGGCTCTCACCAGAACAGCTCCCAATCGTCCTTATCCTCGGGTATCTTATTGCGCCGCTCTTCCTGGTGCTCCCGCTGATGCTCTCCTGTATCATAGCAGCAGAGGCTTTCGTCGGGGAGAAAGAACGAAAGACTCTTGAAGCGCTTCTTTATACCCCGGCAACCGATGCTGAACTGTTCATCGGGAAAGCACTGGCTGCTTTCATTCCGGGCATTGTATACACATGGGCAAATTTTGTGATCTTTGCTATTGTTACAAACATAGCGGGTTACCCGGTTATGGGCAGGATCTGGTTTCCGACAGAGAACTGGCTGGCACTCATGATCATTGTCGTGCCGGCTGTTGCCCTGCTCGGGGTCGCGGCAACGGTGATTATTTCAACAAAGGTCAGTACATTCATGGAAGCCTACCAGGCATCCGGGGCACTCGTCATTCTGATTGTCATGCTGGGAGTTGCCCAGAGTACCGGGTTGTTATTCCTCTCGCCCTTTATTGCCGTGCTCGTCGGCCTGGCGCTTTTTGCCCTTGACGCCTGCCTTATCCGGATAGGGATCCGACTCGTTTCCCGGAGCGAATTGATCTCGAGGATATGAACACGACTAAAAAAAGCCACGGGATGAAACCTCGTTTTCTTCGCCATCCGTAAATAGTTTTGATTTTAGATAGACCTGTATGCAGACAAAAGTCCCTCTCAGTGAACTCAACAACCGGTTGACTCATTTCCGGCTCCTGATGGACGCACAGCATCCCACGTGGGAAATTGCAATTATTGTTTCCAAAATTAACCTCTATTATTTCACCGGGACCATTCAGGATGGTATGCTGCTCATTTTTAGAAATGGTGAGGCCTGCTTCTGGGTCCGGCTTAGTTTCGAACGGGCAACGGATGAATCATTCTTCCCGCAAATCCGTTATATGCGAAGTTACCAGGACGCTGCAGAGACCATGACAGCAATTCCAAAAACGGTCTACCTTGAAACCGAGCAGGTTCCACTCGCACTTTTTAAACGCCTGCAGAAGCACTTTTCATTCAGAAATGTGAAGGACATTGACCGTCAGGTTCTCAAGGTCCGGTCTGTGAAGAGCCCATATGAACTGGACCTGATGGAGCGGGCTGGTAGTATTCATCGCCACGTGTTAGAAGACCTTGCTCCGGAAATCCTTTTTGAAGGGATCAGTGAGCTGGAGTTTTCCAGTGAACTGTACTCACTCATGGTAAGGGAGGGGCATCAAGGGATCGTCCGGTTTGGCATGTTTGAGTCCGGGATCATTTTAGGGCTGGTCGGCTTTGGCGAGAGTTCCATCTATCCTACATATCTTGATAGTCCGGGAGGGAATGCCGGGTTGTCTCCTGCAACCCCATTACTTGGGGACAGAAACCGCAGACTCCGTGACGGCGATCTCATCTTTGTGGATATCGGATGCGGGTTTTTAGGATATCATACTGACAAGACTATGACGTACGTATTCGGCAGGGCTTTACCAGACGAGGTTGTCGCAATCCACCATGAATGTGTGGATATCTATAATGCGATTATTCCTCTTTTAAAACCCGGATCTGTTCCATCGCAGATTTACGACATGGTTATGACCAGCCTTGAACCTGCATTTCTTGAAAATTTTATGGGTTACGGTAACCGGAATGTCCAGTACATCGGCCATGGGATTGGTCTCGAGATTGCGGAAAATCCGGTTATATCCAGAGGATTTGATGATCCTCTGGAAGAAGGGATGGTAATCGCCATCGAACCGAAAAAGGGGATCAAGGGAATCGGCATGGTTGGTATCGAGAACACATTTGTTGTTACATCGAATGGTGGCAGGAGCATTACCGGTCATCACCCCGGACTGATGCCGGTGGGATAAAACAATATTTTTCGATGTTTCCCAAATTTGTACTCCAGCGATCCCGATGCCATGAAACACCTCTGCGTGCAAAACACAATCAACTTCCACTTTTGTAAGGGAGTCAGATAATATAAAAAAACCGTAGCGTATTCTTATACAGGGAGTGATTGGCCCAATGAAAACATTGATTGTTTATACATCAGTTCATCACCAGAATACCGAAAAAGTGGCAAAGGTGATGGCAGAAGAGCTGGAAGCGGACCTTGTCCCCACAGAAAAGGCGCAACCCGATACTCTTGCGGATTATGATTTGATCGGGTTCGGGTCCGGGATCTATTTCATGAAACACCACAAAACGCTCCTGCAGTTTGTGGAGACGCTGCCGCCAGTGACACAAAAAAAAGCGTTTGTATTCTCTACCAGTGGAGACGGGAGGAGACAACACCATGCTTCTCTGAAGGAAAACCTGGTGAACCGGGGATTTATTATAGTGGATGAATTCACCTGCAAGGGATGGGATACGGTCGGCCCCCTGAAGCTTATCGGGGGAATCAATAAGGGAAGGCCTGATGAGAAAGACCTGGCAGCAGCACGGGCATTTGCTCAGGGATTAAAAAATAAAATATAAACTGCACTGTTATCAGGCATGGCATGGTGAAACCTGTCTTTTTATACGTCAATGCAAAAGGAATTTCATTACATTTTTAGATCTTTCTGCTTTTCCTTGCAGTCAGGACAAGATCCCTGATCTCCGGTGGCAATTGTTCATCTTGCCATCTTCTTTCTGCATCTGGTGATTTACCTGCATTTTTCACGGCTTTCAGGGCATACCATGCTGCTCCCAATGAATGGTCAGCCATATGAGCAGTAGCAACAGCCTGCCCTAAGGAACGAGCCACCGCTGTTGATGTCGGATCAGAAGATTCTCTTGCCACAGCATGTGCGGCTACAGAAGCTTTCATCGCGTCACCTGTTGAAGCGTTTCCCATTACCCATTCTTTAGCTATCAACAGGGCATTTTTCAGTCGTTCATCTGGTATTTCACCAAAGAGGTGCAAAACATGCTCCGCACAGTCGCAGGCCCATGTAATTAACTGATGGTGCTGTGCCTTTTTTAGAGGTCCGCCCCGGTGTTCTGCAACAAATCTTTTGTCCCGCATTTTTACCTTTCACCGCAATGCTTCGGCAGTCATTTTTATCATGACCGCGAATTATCAACTACCCATTATCATTGGTCTATTTTTTACTTTTTCAACTGCCATCAGGACAATATCCAATCAGTGTGGTACATTTGTCACAACGCTCCCATCTGCCTCAACACGATATCGTGATGTTTCCTGTAGAGATCTATTGTTGAAGCTCCCACTCCCATATTTTATCAGTATTGTTTCCTTTGAATTCAACAATATCTGAAAATTCCCATAATTTCCTCGTTGATTCACAGCGTGAAAGGTCTCTTGTCGTACCTCAAAAGACATATTCTGACAGTAATTTCTTTAATAAAGTGTCCACGCTTGTCCAATTGACGGCAATACAGTATGGATTATTCATTATAGAAAACGGGATGAAAGACCTGTGGCAACGGTCAGATCTTTTGCGCGCTCATGGTACAAAAACCATTTCAAGGCTGTTTTTTCAACAGCAGTTGCTAAAGATTGTTTATCATATATAAGAGTTTCTTTTTCAATTCTGGACTATATAGAACGATTTTTTAGAAATAAAAAGTATTAAGAACGATTAAGTTTTACATGAACGGTAAACAGCCTTAATTCAAATTGGGGCCCAGGAAAGATTACCGGAAAATTCCGGATTGACGTGATGAAGTATGACAAAATATCGATTTGTGAAAGGATTTATCCTGCTCGCACTGATTTTGATGGTTACAATCGTCAGTGCCGAGGATGGATCGCAAGCTGACCTCAATGTCACAAAAGTGATGAGTTCGACCGGACCATATGCGGTCAATGACACGGTAACGTGGGTTGTGACCGTCTGGAACAACGGACCCGACGATGCCACGAATATCACCCTCAAAGAGGATATTTCGCAGCTTTCAGACCATCAGGACATAACCGTTGAAGTGAGTGACGGTGCGTATGACAGCGCAACAGAAAACTGGACAATTCCCGTGCTGGAGAACGCCACATCTGCAAGCCTCACGCTTGTAACGAATTTCAGCACACCGGGTGAGAAGATAAACCGTATCAGTATTACTGATCAAACGCCTGGTGATTTGCTCCAGGAAGATAATAGTGCCGAATCGGGCGTTGTCATATATGACAAACTACTGCTGTCAGCAGATCTGAAAATCAAACCAACCACCCTGAACCTCAACAGTAAGGGTGTGTTCACGGTATTCGTCACCCTGAAAGTACCAGAGTCCGGTGAGGATAAAGCAGCAAAACCCAGGATCGATTTTGCCGCCAGCTCCCTGACCTGCAGCGAGGCCGAGCTTATCAGGGCTTCAGTATCGAATAAAGATGGCGGGACCCTGATTGCAAAGTTCTACCGCCAGGACCTTCAGAATGTTACGAACGGAACCGGTGTGATGGTTAATTGTTCGGGAACCCTCTCGGTCGACGGTGAGAGTATTTATGTCGAGGGCAGTGACACGATCCGTGTTATTGGAGAGAAGAAAGGACTGGATAAGCTCTTCTCAGATTTGAAAAAATTCTTCGGTATTGAGAAAGATGAGATAGAGATCAACCAGACCGAAGATGGTACTACTACCATAATGGTCACGCTGGACCCGGAAAGTTACAAAAATAAAGGACAGCTCAAAAAGGTGACCGGGAATTCAGATGATCAGTCCGTGACAACCACCGGCACCCAGGATCCCTCAGACAAAACACGGGGACCCAAAGAGGATACAGGAAAGAACAACGGAAAGGATAAAAATCTCCAGGAAAACAATGCAGGTGATACTTCAGGCAAAGGCAGCAATAACGCAAACAGACCTGACGACGAATCCCCGGGGAAGTCGAACGGAAAAAAGACGAAATAATCAGATCCTGATCAGGATGAGATAATTAATAGCGGGCGTTGGATTATTCCATCACCCGGATATTAATTTCAGGAGGTTCTATGAGCAATGGATATAGTAATGAGAAAGGATTCACCGGCCTTGAGGCTGCAATTGTACTCATTGCATTCATCGTCGTAGCCTCGGTGTTTTCATAGGTTATTCTGGGAGCCGGGTTTTTCACAACCCGGAAGGCCCAGGAGACAGTGTACAGAAGTGTTGAACAATCAACCACAAACGTTCAGTTAGTAGGCAATGTTTACGGATTGGCCTCGAATACGACGGAAGGAATCGATCAGATCAGGTTCACGATTGGTCTTGTCCCGGGTACTCCCTATATCGATCTGGAAAAAATGACTGTTATTGTCTCCACACCAGCGTTTAGTCCGAAAATACTGGCATGGACCAATGAGAGTTCTTCAACGAAAGACACGAACTTTATTGCATTAAAAAATGGTATCGGCAACTCTCAATCAGCTATGGCATCAGGAGACCAGACAGAAATACAATTCAATGTTACATCAGTCCCCAGGGATACCAGAATAACTATCGAAATACATCCCGGTGTTGGTGCTTCCTATCCATTCTCGAAGACAACACCATCCATTATTGCTCCAAATAATCTCATTTACTAAATTTTTTTAGAAAAATGAGGCGGGTGAAATGATATGACAATCGGGATTAAAAATGAAATGAAAATTTTGCCTGATAGTTGGGACTTCAAAAAAGCAAGGTTCTGGTTCTGGCCAATCGTTATTGGGATTACAATTTTATTTGGGCTTTTTGACGGAATAAAAGGGGCATTTGTTGGTTTTTTGTACGGCATAGTTGTGGGTTTGTTTATCATCCATGAAAGTCTGCCAGAGAATAAAAAAGTAAGATAAATCAAAAAAATACTACCCGGCATTGAGCCTGACAGCTCCATGCGACCTTCAGGATCATTTATAAACAAATAATTATACATTTGAAAATATGACCGATGTGTCTGTGTTAGTTGATTCCAGAGGTGGGAATACAAGGAAAGTAGCGGATGCCATTGCAGATGAACTGGGTATTAAAGCGAGGGACGTCACAGCATCATTGACAGATGATGGGAAGATCCTGTTCCTGGGAAGTGGGACATATGGCGGCAAACCAGGTGAGGCGATGATGAAATTCATCGAGTCCGGTAACTTTTCGGAACGAAAGGTCGCCATTTTCGGCACTTCAGCAAGTATTGCAGGGGCTCAAAAAATGATCGCCACTATGGAGGATGCTTTGACGAAGAAGGGTGCCACTATCCTGGGAAGCTATCATTGCAGGGGAAAAATTTTCCTGGTGAACCGGGGCCATCCCAGCAGTGAAGACCTGGATAACGCAAAAAAGTTCGCACGGGAAATGATCAATAAAAGCTGAACCAACACTTTTTAAAAACACTGGCATGACAATCCCCAGGGCTCCCTGACCGGACAAGTTGGAACGGCTCTGTCAGTTTTTTTGTTTATGTCTTTAAATACCGGGTGATACCAGGGAAACAGGGATAATAATGAAAATAAAATACCCCGAAATTGGCATTTGCGGGCTTTCCTGCAGACTGTGCCCTCATTATCATACTGAAGGTGTAAGCAGGTGCGATGGATGTAAAACCGAATCCAGAACAGGTGCCGGGTGCCCTTTTATCACGTGTGCCCTGAAGAAAAAGGGAATTGAATTTTGCTGGAATTGCAAAGAAAATGAAACGTGTGGGAAATGGACAAAACACAGAGAATCCGCAAAAAAAGCCGATTCATTCAAGTGCTATCAAAAACTTGAAGATGATATTGCATTTATTGAAAAGAATGGGATAAACGAGTTTGAAAAGACTCAAAAAACCAGAGAATTCTTGTTAAAAGAGATGCTGCGGGAATTTAATGAAGGACGTTCAAAAACCTACTATTGCATTGCAGCTACCGTTATGGAAATTGGAGAATTAGAAGAAGCACTGACTAAAGCTAAAAAGATTTCTGGTGGATTGGACAGTAAAGAGAGATCAAAAGTTCTTCATTCAATATTAGATGAAATTGCCAGACAAAGGAACTATTATCTGAAGTTGAGAAAATGAAAAGAAATTTTTGGCGGGATCGTTGAGTTTCTTTCGGTATAGTCCTCCAGGTCCGGGCATTTATCAGTCACTTTTACCATGCTCATCTTCGTGTGCGCCGTTGTTAATCATGCGGGACACCCGTCCCGCAAACCCTATCGTATTGTATACGAAAAGGAACATACAAAGAGCTGGAAAATACTCACGAACCATGACTACGCAGTTGCCCATCAGACCCTGGAAACTCGTCATCCTCATCTTCATCCTGCTGGCAGTCATCCTCTTTGCCTGGACCGCCTGGCAGTTCGATCAGGTCAGCCGCCAGAGCGAGCGCCACAATTATTACTATACTATAGATCTTTCCTATACTACCCCGATCGAAAACGTCACCCTGTTCCTCCCCGTCCCCGAACAGAATAATACGCCTGTGTTCATCACGTCCCTGCTGGACAAGACGGCATACGGTATCTCCCCGGACTGGGACCTTTCGGTTGTCAGGGAGAACGGGAGCCCGATGCTCGCCATCAGGGCCGTCAGGATGGTCCCTGAATACTATGGGTACCCGGTCGCGATCGAGCCCGGGGCGACTGTTCTCCCGACGACGCGAATCCCCGGCCACGAGTACTCCGGTGATACCCCCATTCTCATGCCCGTCACGATTGTAGTCATGGAAACGAGTGTGCCGGAGATCGACACCCGTGACCCGTTCGGCCATGAACCGCTCTTTTTCCCGAAGGGACCCTTTACCCCGAAATCGTGTGATACTCCGGGCTGCAAGGGACCCGTGTACGACCACCCGGTGCCGGTATATATCAGCTATACGTCAGAACGCCCCGTGGTTATATCGCTCCGTGTTTCCGTCTCGGGGTCAAACTCGATCTGGAGCGGGGGCTGGCGGGGTAACACCTATTCGGACACCGTCTTTTTTGAGATCGCAAACGGTACGCAGGGATGGATGGGGGGGGAAGGCAGGCTCATCACTGCTGAAGGAGTATATTATTAGCTCCGGCCCGGTTTTAAAAAGATCTTCCCGTTTCGGGATACTGCCCCTCCGGGAAAAGAATAATTCGCCTGCCTTTTTCCCATTCATCACACAACTCCCAATCCCAAATGTCACTACTTACCGACCACTCCCCCAACTGGCCTGCAGGTGCTGCAGCTCTGCGAATGTGCGGGAAGAATGATGGGGGAGGTGTGTGAAACATGACAGAAATTGCGACTTTTGAAAAAAGAATCGCGTAGGTATATTTTTTTTAGTAATTGGTGCGTGCAGAATGATTTCACCAGAACCAGATATCCCAAAATAAGAGAAAATGATTATATGCTTACTTTTTTGCCCCTGCTGCTGCCTGTTTGACAGAATCAATGATTTGGTCTACCGTAAGTACTGGCTTGATGTTGAAACTTACATACGGCATCCATCTCAGTATCGTAGTATAAAGGGTTTTTTCGTCTGTTTCAGCAAAAGCATACCCTGCGCTCGCATCACTACACATTCCCCAGTCATTTAACGCACCGGATTTTAAATCCGCTTTTACTAATTCAAGCATCGACATCCAGAGTTTCACTCGCTCTTCTGGATTCGTAGGAATCAGCATGGGATTCAGGTTCCATCTCATATAGAATTTTGGCATTTTCTACTACCCCTGCGATCATCACTGCTCCTTTGATAACAGCGCAATCGTTCATAAAGACTGGCGACCACTCACCAGTAAATTCACCAGTAAGGACTGCTGTTCTCAGAGCAAGTTCCTGATTGGAGTAACGGAAGATAATACTATCTCAAAGAAATGATATAAATAGCAGAATGAAATCCCCCTATAGCCCTGTCGTATGATTTCTCCTGAGCAGTTGTGGGGTGAGAGGGGTTATACCCCACAAACGGGAATAGTAAAGAGAAATACTCATGTCGCCCGATCCCGACCAAACCCCCATCGATCCAGAAGACAGGGACTACCTCTCGTACGCCTGGTCCTCCCTCCCCTGGTCCCCGTGGGTCCCGTTCACCGCAACAAAAGAAGAATTCCGGCAAATCCCCCGGGAGCCCGGCCTCTACCGGATAAAACCGGTCGGCAAAGACTTCCTTATGTACATCGGCGAAACCCGGCGGACTACTCACGAACGACTGAACGAACTCCGCCACACCCTCAGACGGACCGACCTGATGCCGTGGAATGATCCAATTGCTGAAGCACCCCCGCTCTGGGCCTGGCAGGATGCAGAAGGATTTACGTACGAGTGTTCTGCTGCCCCGCTTGATGCTTCCCAAAGCGGGAGACGGGGAATGGAGAGTTTCCTTCTCTACCGGTACCGGCAGGAATACGGTGCATCAACGCTGTGCAACTTCGGGCGGTTCCACCCGCGGTACCGGAAGTCCACGAACCGGAAAGAGAACAAACGGGGCGGGAAACTCGCAGAAAACCATCTCGATAACCCCGCCGGTTCGCCCAGCGTCCCTCCGTTACCGGTAACCGGAACACCCGGGGAGCGGGACTGGATGGGACTCCCATGGAGCGGAATACGACCATTCGACGGGGAAACGATCGGGACCGTGCCTCCCGGTGCGGGATTATACCTCCTCTTCGAACGGGACACCCGGGATATCGTCTACATCGGGAAGTCAGCAGACTGTGCGAAACGACTCAGGAGCCACGCGATGAAATTGCTCGATGAAAAGGATATGCTGTTTTCCTTTTACCTCGAAGAAAAACCGGTGCTCCCCCATAACCT
>DATKZP010000129.1:0-18325 GCA_035527915.1 Methanoregula sp.
TTATGAGATTCAGGATGATGACGATGACAAGAGCTATCAGGAGCAGGATGATGCCGAGAGCGATTGAGAACGGGAAATCCCCTATACCGGTCTGTAACGCTATCGCTGTAGTCAGCACGCGGGTCGAATCCCTGATATTGCCACCGATCATCATGGCAACGCCGACTTCAGAGATCGCACGACCAAAGCCGAGGACCACCGCGCTCAGGATCGCCAGACGCGCTTCCCGGACAATCTGGACGGTGGTCTGGAATCCGGTTGCACCCAGCGAGATGAGTGTATCGCTGATATTCCGGTCGACTCCCCCGAGAGCGGTAATGACCAGTCCCGTCATGATGGGAATGATCAGCACGGTCTGGCCAAGGATCATACCTTCCGGAGTGAAAAGGAGCCCGAAATAGCCGAGCGGACCGCTGCGGGATAAGAAGAGGTAGAGCAGGAGGCCGACGACAACGGTCGGGACCGAGTACAGGGTCTGGATGAGGACGATGAGTACGCGCTTGCCCCGGAATTCATGAAAATGGATGAGTCCTCCCAGGGGTATGGATATGACCGCTGCAATAATGGATGCCGCAAGCGAGATGAAGAGGGAGAGTGCGGCTATCTGCATAACTTCGGGATTGAGAGTGACGATCAGGTTGATCGCCTGAAAAAACCCCGATACTATCTCGCTCATTGCTGATACCTCCGGAATTATTATGTTCCGTATACTGGTTTCACCGGGTATTTGAGACTTGTCCGGTAAAAAGGTTAATTCTTATAATCAACGTTACTTTATTTTAATGATTGGTAAACGATTTTTGTATACATTGCGGTGCGGAGAGTGCCAGGAACCAGGGACTATGTCAAACAGAATAATCTTCTGATCTCTATCGCCCAAAGACCATGTCCCCAAAGGCTGCAATCCCGATGAAATTTTCCCTGTCTGAGCTCGCGGGCTCCCTGGGTGATTTCGGGACGATCATTCCGCTAATCCTTGCTGTAGCACTGGTGTCGGATGTCAATACCCGGTACGTACTCCTCTTCTTTGGTATCTGGTTCATTCTCACCGGGCTTTACTACCGGCTGCCGATCCCCATTGAACCCATGAAGGCGATCGCAATTATTGTGATCGCCGGGGGTATCGGCCGCGGGGAGATAGCTGCATCCGGACTTATACTCGGTGTGATCTTTTTGGTGCTCGGGTACGGCCGCTTCTTTGAGGTTATCGACCGCTGGGTGCCGCAGAGCGTCGTGCGGGGGATCCAGCTGGGTCTTGCGCTGCTCCTGTTTAAGGCTTCAGCAGGTTTTGTGATCAAAGACCCGTTCTTCTTTATCCTCGGCATCGGAATTGTCATCGTATTTTACATCCTTGTCCGGTACCGGCATATTCCGGATCTTTCATCGCTGTGTGTCATAGGTGTCGGGTTTATCGGGGGACTGCTCCTGTACGGTATACCTCCCGTGAGTTTTATTCCTGCACCTCAACTGGTGATCCCTATTCCCACTGATTTTACCTCTGCTTTCTCAACGCTCGTTCTTCCCCAGGTCGTCCTCACTATCGCAAATGCAATTCTCGCAACATCCCTCCTGACAAAAGATCTCTTCTCAACCGACATCCCCCCGAAAAAATTCTCCACCTCTATCGGGCTGATGAACCTTACCTCGGTCCCCTTCGGGGGATTTCCGATGTGCCACGGGGCGGGGGGCCTTGCCGGGCAATACCGCTACGGTGCGAGGACCGGCGGGGCGAATGTCTATGCAGGCCTGATCTTTATTACGCTTGCCCTCTTCTTCACCTCCCCGCAGGTCCTCTCCATTATTGCAGTCGGGGTCCTTGGCGCACTGCTGGTGTTTGTCGGGATAGAGATGGCCCGTCACAGCCTTAGGACAGATTCCCTTTTTATTACCGGTATTATCGGTGTACTCGCGCTCGTGAGTTCGATGACGATCGCATTTATTGTCGGGATGGCCTGTGCATACCTTCTTCGATGGGTCGGCAGGAAGGGGGCGCAGAAAAAGGATTGAATTCCTCCTATCCCTGATTCTTCATAAAATAATGGAGGGGGCAGTGCCTGCTCCCTCCCTTTACCCACTCCTGAGCCTTTGCAATATTTTTGTGTTACTTTTTCTGCGGTTATCACGATTGGGGGCTTCAAAATTGACGGGTGCAAGCCGAAGGATAAAGCCCCCTGAAACGTTAGAATTAAGCATTATACTGGTAGTTTATCCAGACAATGAAACCCCATGGGATTCCTTTGTATTCCCCATTACAACTTACCTTCCAGAGCGACACCCGGTACCATGGCAGGTTGTCCGTCTGGTATACTATGATCTCGTTATCTCCGTCTTTAGAAACACATCCAGGAAAGTATGCCGGGGGATATCGGTAACAGATGGCTCGGCCGGTTTTTTAAAAAAAGGGATAGTTGTGTTGTTGCGGTCGTGTCTGACACTGCCGCTTAAGGTTTTAGTGCAGTCGCCGGTGTGCTGTAATCACCTACAATGCCAGCCGGCGCGGTCGGAACCTTGACACTCATCGGGGTGAATAATGCCTCGCCATACTTGTCGACCCCGAAGGTGGCGATATCGGCCTGCGTCGGTGCTGATATCAGGAAATTGACGAAATCGTTTGCCATCTGGATCTTTTCGACCGGCTGCTTGTCATTGTATACGGTCATGACACTGTAGACGTTGAGCAGGGTTGGTCCTTCCGTGATGATCGGGACGAGTTTTAAGTTGCTCTTGTACGAAAGGTACGTCCCTTTATCAGTGAAGGTGTATGCCCCTTTCTCACTTGCCATCTGGAGGGTCTCTCCCATGCCTTTCCCGGCTTCGATATACCAGTTACCGGATTTCTGGACATTCGTAGTGTAATTGAATTTGGCGTTGGACCAGATCTTCTTCTCTGCAGTGTGCGTCCCGGACGCGTCACCACGGGATACAAAGTAAACACCTGCCGTATTGTTCGTACCCTTCAGGAGGAGTGTGGTGAAGGCATTCTCGGGGGTCATATCAATAATGCCCGCCGGATCTGCCGAAGGCCCAACAACAAGGAAGTAGTTCGAAGCAAATGATCGCCGGTTAATACCAAAACCATCCTTCACGAATGCCAGTTCCTGGGACGGGGAGTGAACCAGCAGCACATCGGCATCGCCTTTCTTGGCAATCTCGATCGCTTTGCCGGTACCCTGGGATGTGATCTGGAGGTCAACATTATTTTGCGATTCGTACTTCGTCTCGAGATAGTTTAAGAGCCCGGTATCATACAGGCTCGTCGTGGTCGCAATAAGAAGCTTTGGCTTTTCACTCGCTACTACGGTTGGCTGTGTGGTTACGGTTGCAGGGGTTGGTTGCGTGGTTGTACATCCGGCTATGAACACTCCTCCCACAAGGAGGAGGATCAGCAGGAAAGCCAATGATAATTCAGAGAAACGTTTCATACCATTCAATCCTTTATGATAAGAGAACAGTCATTATCCGTAAAAACTCTTTCTTTTTTAAAATTGTTAACTTCAATACGTTAATCAATTGATACATAATTGAAATATCTGGAGATATCAGCGATGATTAATCGAGGTACTTTTTTTCAGACCGCAACCTTTCTTCACCCATAGACTGGGTATTGTATGTAATATTTTATTTAATAAAACTATTTTGTTCTTGAATAATAGTTTACCTTTTTTAATAATTTCCTCTTCGTCAATAAATCCATAGATTTTTATTGCATATCGGGCAACTATCACTGATTGAATATGGGAAGCAACCAGGATATTATGCACCAGTTTGCCAAGCAGGAGATCAACCGGTTCTTTTCTACATACGATGGCTGGAAAATTACCCCGTTGCCTGAGGCAGGCGGATATGATCAGGAATTTATTGCTGAACGCACTATTTCCGGAAATAAAGAATTAAACAAAGTTCTTGTCTCATTTGAAAAGAAGGTGTCTAAGGATAAACTTGAAGCTATGCGGTCTTCAGAACGTGGACCCTATGGACAGGTTTTTAAAAGTGATATTACCCTCATTGTTCCACAGAATTCTGACACATCATCCGTACCCAATGATATCCGCATATCCTTCATGAATTCGTTTTCATTCGATGGTGATATGCTGGCGTGGATGAAAAAACCTGTACAAAAGCCCGCTGATGAAAAATCGAAAGCGGCGGCATGAGGGAAAAATAATTAAAATAATGAGGGCGCAGGGGATTATTCCTCTGTATTCCTGATATTACTTTTAACGATTTCGTCTCCCGTGTGACCGACCCCACCTCGTGGTCGATCACCCGGTCCCGTCCCAGGGAAGTATGATTGACTGAGTCCATACCTCATGTGCGTTTCTCCAGAGCCGGTATTACATTTTATTGTTAAGGAAGCCCGGGAGTCAAAACTCATGCGTTTTTCAGGGAATGATAACCTTATACAGCACAAAGCATGCATATGAACAGGTTGCGGTGATGGGTATCGTGATGACCCATGCAGTTACAATCCGGCGCACAATCCCCCACTGGACAGCAGAAGATCCCCGTGAGGCGCCGACGCCCATGATCGCACCGGTGATCGCGTGGGTCGTCGAGACCGGGACACCGAATGCCGTGATAAATGAAAGAACCACACCTCCCGAAGTCTCCGCACAGAATCCCTGATAGGGAGAAAGGTGGGTAATCTTTTTTGCCATCGTTTTTACCACCTGCCACCCCCCGAGTAACGTGCCGAGCGCAATGGCAGCACAGGACACAATAATTACCCAAACCGGTACAATGAATTCCTGGAGAACCCCGCCTGCAATCAGAATAGCCGTGATGATACCCATGGCATTCTGGGCATCGTTACTCCCATGCCCGAGGCTGTAAAACGAGGCAGAAACAATCTGCAGTTTTCTTGAAAGGAAGTTCATTTTTTTAGGATTCTGGTTCCTGAACCAGCGGATAAAAACCAGGGAAAATATGTACGCGGAGATAAATCCGAGGAGAGGCGAAACGACAATGAAGACAACAATCGCAAACAGCCCGGAGATTTTCAACAGTCCTGTGATAATAACAAACGGGACAGAGAGCACCGCCCCAAAAAACGCCCCCTGGGCGATGTAGGGGAGCATTAATTCTTCTTTTGTCAATCTTCCAATGAGCAAGAAAACAATCATACCGATAATTGCACCAATGGCAGCGTACATAAACAACCACATGATTGTGCCCACAGAAGGCAGGATAATCACGCCGATTCCGGCGTATGCAGCAGCGGACCCGACAAGGCCCCCTACCAGCGCATGGGTTGCAGATATCGGGATACCTACGTAGGATGAGAAAAACACCCAGAGGACCGCGATAAGCAAACCAATGAAAATCACAGAGATCGTCAAAAACACAGGATCAACAATTCCTTTTCCGATTGTCTTTGCTACCGCAGTGGTAAAGACGAGGGGGCCGATCATGTTGAAAAACGTAGCCATTGCCACCGCCTGGACTGGGCTGAGAACCCGCGTGGCAACAATTGTGGCGATTGAATTTGCAGCATCATTCATACCGTTGACAAAATTGAAAAGAAGGGCAAGGACGATACCAACAAGAACGAGGGGGTCCATGGTGATCACGAGTGCCGGATCGCGATATCAGAGAGCGTGTTTGCGACATCCTCACAGTTGTCAGTCGCTATCTCGAGGTGTTCGTAGATATCCTTGAGCTTGATGATCGTAATCGCATCTGTCGTCTTGAAGAGGTCGGTCATCGCATGCGCAAGTACATCATCAGCGAGGTTTTCCAGCCGGTTCACTTCAATGCAACGCTCTTCGATGTACCGGGGATCCTTGATTGAACGGATACTTTTTACTGCACTTTCGATCTCGCTCGTTGACATGTAGATCAGTTTTGCCAGTTCGATCATGTGGGAATCGGTGGATTCGATATTATAGTAGAACATCTTCTCTACTGACCCATCGATATAGTCCAGCACTTCGTCAAGAGCTGAAGCGAGACGTGAGATCTCTTCCGGGTCGAGAGGGGTGATGAATGTGCGGTTCAGCTGTTCGTAAATGTCATGGGTGATCTGGTCTCCCTTGTGCTCAAGTTTCTCGATCGCATGACGTTTCTCTTTGACATTGGTAAAATCCTCGGTCAGGGCAACAAGCTGCCATGCCGCCTCCTTTAAAATTCCTGCCTGACGTTCAAAGAGATCAAAAAAGATGGTGTCCGTTGGTATCAGCAACTCCTTGATGCCCATGCGTCATCCCCCTTTTATCATGGTTTTGTTTCTGCTTATATGTCGCGGATGAAACGGCATTACAGGAGAACTGCCAGCAGGCGATGCATCCGGTGTTGTCAGAGAAGGGACAGGTGCCATTTTTCCGGTAGCGATAACGGTTGCGATCGCCGTCACAAGGAGGTGCAATCCTGGAAGAATCCAAGGTGAAATAACGCTTGAAATTGTTCGGTTATTCATAAGGTCCTACCATAAAATAATCGGGGTTAAATATACCCTTTTTCGATAGAGGATATAGTCATATATATTGTTATCAGAGAACAATAGAGATATACAGAAACCGATTGCTAATTCAGGTGGTTGATATGGAACTCCGGAAAGTACAGTTTACAGGAGGATCATCGTATGTTCTTACGTTGCCGAAGGAATGGATCGATGCAGAAAAGATAAAAAAGAATGATTCTCTGGGTGTGGAGGTGCAGCCGGACGGAGCACTTCTTATTACCCGGTATATCGATCAGGAACCGGTCCAGAGAACAAAGGAGTTCGATCTGGCTGAAATTACCGAACCGGCGTACCTTTTCCGTCTGCTGATAGGTGCATACATCTCCGGGTATACCTTTATTGTCATCCACTCACAACAACGGTTGCCACCGTTTGTTCGTGAGGTTGTCCGTAACTTCACCCAGATGACCATCGGGCAGGAGGTGATCGAGGAAACCGATACCGAGATCATGTTAAAGGATCTTCTGAATCCTGCCGAAATGCCGTTTGACAACACCATCAAGCGGATGTTTATGATAGTCAAGACAATGCATGAGGATGCAATTACCGCTATCCGTTCACAGAATCAGACTCTTTCCTGTGATGTCTCGGCACGGGACAATGATGTCGACCGGCTTCACTGGCTGATAGCCCGGCAGACAAATATGATCCTGTCCAATGCTGCGCTCTCCCGAAAGATGAACGTTTCACCCATAATGGCGCTTCATTATTTCACCATAAGCCGGATTATTGAAAGAATCGGTGACCATGCAGAACGGATTGTTTTTATTGTGCAGCCGATTATCACCAAAGGAATAGATCCGGAGATCCTGGGAAAAATTGCAAAAGCCAGTGAACTTTCGGTGGGAATATTTAACCGGAGTATTGTTTCTTTTTTCAATAATGATATGAAAAAAGCCAACCAGAATATCGAATCGCTGCGTGTTCTCAAAACCCTGTGTGAGGAGATCAATGCAATTGTGCTCCGGCAGGAAACTCCCGATGCTATAGCACTCGGGTATATCACCGAAAGTGTGAAAAGAGCCGGGGAATACGCGGCTGATATTTCTGAGAATGTGATCAACTATCTTGT
The DNA here is from genome assembly GCA_035527915.1 of Methanoregula sp. Taxonomy (GTDB): domain Archaea; phylum Halobacteriota; class Methanomicrobia; order Methanomicrobiales; family Methanospirillaceae; genus Methanoregula. Next base: position 7,533 of record DATKZP010000129.1, read on the forward strand.
GGAAGAAGACCGTTTACCGAAGAAAAAGAAAAAGGGAATATAAAACCCCGTGCGCGGAGAATCCGGAATTACACCATCTTCAAATCTACCCGAAGGTCGATTGTGCCCCTTGGGGTGGTAATAGTGCTGCTTTTGACCATCTGGCCATTTTTATAGACTTCGGTTGTGAGTAGATTACCCGACCCGTCCAGCTTCTGGATTATTGCTTCTACCGTACCTTCAATTGTCGGTACCTGGTAGAACTGGTCACCGGAACCGGTTACCAGCCTTGTTTTTCCCGAAGTACCAACCGTTCCGGTAAAATTCCCGGAATATATCACCCGTACCCAGACACCGGTTGGGGGAATTATGAACCGGGGCTGAGATGGGGGCACGATAGTAACCTCTGGAGTTGCAGTTTGTTGCACGGTGAGCGTTGGAACTGTGGTTGTTTCAGAAGGTATTTCCGGTGTAATCATTGGTACAGAAGGAGCAATCGGGTTTCCCTGCAGGGTAGTTGAGTAGATAACCCATCCCCCAACAAGTGCAAGGATGACGATAATGATTGCCGTGACCGGAATGGACTTTGACCTGTTGGAGGCTGCAGCAGGGGGATGCAAACGGGATGATAACGGGCTGCTGTTTTGTGTCGCTTCACCCGCAGCCGGTTCCAAAGACTCACCCGATTCAGGTGCTGCAGGAGTGACATTTTCCGGGGATACAGATTCATCTTTGGTATCATCCGCCGAATCCCTCAGTTCGGGAGTTATGATGGGTTCCTGCAATGAATAACTCGTCCCACTGATGGGTGATTCTACAGGGAAACGGGCGATTTTGTCAGGTTTTATCTCATCAAACAGAATGTCAGTTTCCTGATGAGAGGCAGAATTCGAATTGATGAGTGCCTGCTGGCGAACCAAGGCGATTTGCTCTTTGAGTTGTTTTACCCAATCATCACGTTCCTGCTTCCGTTCACCACGCGCCTGTTGCGTAAAAATGAGCTCCTTTGATTGTGTCGCGCCCTGGGGAGTTATGGGGGATAGAGAGAGGGAGAGGAGAGGATTATTCTGGGCATCCTCTCCGGTCATTACCGTCTCAATGGTTGTAAGCGGGATTGTCTGTGGCCTGAATTGGGCATGCCCGAGGTCAACAATGATAAGGCGCTGGTTGGTGAGCAGTACATCTGCCATCATGGAGTTGATACGAATTCTATGCGTTGTCAGAATAATGGATTCATCGCGGTTCATGTACGGGTTGCCCATAGTACCACACTCTCTGTTGTATTTTTCGTTCTCTTTAGCAATATGCTTTCAGCGTCCATGGGGTTTTTTTATGATTGTGCAGGTTCCGATGAGACTGTGAGTATCCCAGGGCGCGGGGAGTGGATGCCAGGTGAGTGCATGCAGCTGATGATAATGAGAGAACCACCGGGAGGTTCTCTCATATCAGAAATACATAACCCGGTAGCTACTCGATGCCGTCTGATTCGTTTCAAGAGTGACTACGGGAGTGACTCCCGGGGGATTTCCGGTCTTTGCATCAATAAGAAGTTCGATTGAACTCATCGGGATTGAACTTGTTCGACGGTTGATCAGGTCGCCGTTTCTATAGATTTCAACCGTGAGCGTATTTCCAGAGTTATCATCTTTGTGAATCTGCACCTGTACATTGCCATCACTTTCATGTATTTTATAGATCTGGTCACCGGAACCGGTTACTCCCTTCAATGACCCCGGATTACCTACCCATCCATAATAGTTCCCGGGATAAACCACCCGGACCCAGACACCGTCCGTGGGAATTACTACCTGGGTCGGTACAGGTAGCTGCTGTAGAGTGGGAGTTGGGACCATGGTTGTGACAGGGGGTATTGCCGGTGTAATCACCGGTTCAGAAGGAACAATCGGGGTTCCCTGCAGGGTAGTTGAGTAGATAACCGCTCCCCCAATAATCCCAAGGATGACAAGAATGATCGCCGTGACTGCAATCAATGTTTGCCGTTGTGAACCCGTGCCATCGGACGGCAGAGGAGATTTTGGGATTTGTGGTGTCGCTTCTGCCGCAGGTTGTTGACCCGGCTCTGCGATATCCCCTGCTTCAGGAGTTATCGCTCCTGATAATTCTGAATCTTCTTTGGAAATGGTGGGGGACTCTACATCCACCGGTTCAGGAGGAGTTGGCATGTCCGGAAATCCAGGTTCTTCTTGTTGAGCAGATTCTGTCTCCTCAATACCAGGGAGGGAAGATGTACCCGTATCCGGCAACTCTCTTTTCTCTTTGGATGAAATCAGAGATTTCGCCGCTTCCTGGAGAGACAGGGTAAAGGATTTCTCTGCCGGGGAGTCCGCTTCAGGTTCGTCTGGAATCTCTCCGGCAGCCGAAATCCCGACAGGTACCATATCCTGTATTTCTGCTTTTTCGTCAGGTACAGTTGTGGACTCAATGATCTCTCTCTCTTCAGTAGGGGGTATTGTGTCAGGAAATCCAGGTTCTTCTTGTTGAGCAGATTCTGTCTCCTTAATACCAGGGAGAGAAGATGTACCCGTATCCGGCAACTCTCTCTTCTCTTTGGATAAAATCAGAGATTTCACCATTGCCAGGAGAGAAAGCGTAAAGGATTTCTCTGCCGGGAAGCCCGTTTCAGGTTCACCTGAAATCTCTCTGGCAGCCGGCAGCCCGGTAGTTGCTGTATCCTGTATTTCTGCTTCATCTTTTGGGACAGGAGGGGAATCAACGATTTCCCTTACTTCAGGAGGTGGTATCGTATCCGTTGATCCTGTCTCCTCTCCTGAAGCAGGGGGTGTTTCCTCGCATTCAGGTGTTTTAAGAGTTACTTCAGATTTTGTATCCTCTTCCAAAAAAGCCATGCCTGGTAATTCTTGTTCTTCTTCCGGAACAGCCAAAGATTCGGGCTCTTCAGGTATTATGGTTAATTCGACTTGTACAGGATATGTATCAACAGCTTTTGTGTACGGGGAAACCTTCTCGGGGGCGATCGAGCGTCGTATCGAGGGTCGTATTCCACGCTCCTCATCAGCGCGGGGTAAATTGGTGTTGATGGTTTCCTGGCGTACTGATACGATAAGTTCCATGAGTTTTTTCAACCATTCATCACGTTCCCTCTTTCTTTGTTCTCCAGGATGCTGGCAAAAGATAAGGGCCATCGGTTCTTGATCTGCCGTGCTGCCGGTATCAGAAAATGAGAGGATTATGACCAGGTCCCCCGTGGCGATCTTTCCTCCTTTTACTGATACTATGGTTGAAAGCGGGACCGTCTGTGGCTGGAATTGGGCATACCTGATGTCAACAAGGATGAGGTGGCGGGTGGTGAGCAGCACCTCGTACTGCACGGAGTTGATACTCACCCTGTCCGTTGTCAGGATAATAAATTCACCGCTTTTCAGGTAAGGACTGCTCATTTTTACCACATTTGCTGATTAAAATAGCGTTGTCTGTGATAATATGCTTTTTAGCTGGAAGAGATAGTGGAAAGGGAACTGGTGGTTCACCCGGGCCCGGCTTTTTTAATTTATCATGATTAATTATTTATAATTCGAATACCAATAATCCCGTTATGTGCCAATCACCTCTCCACATATCAATCTGGTCCGGCCAGGTACATGTCGCTCATCGTAAGCGGCAGCTATTTTTCGTATCGTAATAACACGAATTTTTCTGTCGGCATTCCGGCGGAAACGGTATTGATTTCTGAAAAGGGTTTTATGGTAAATTATGGGTATGATTGCGGATAAATCGGGCGATGAATGGTATAGTTCCCTGCCAAAAACAGGCGGGATATACCGTCTTATTAATGGAACAATGAATGACAGGAGTCAAAATGAACGGATCATGGCAGTGATTGCTTTAGGTGAGAGTGACGACCCCAGGGCAGTCCGTCCCCTCATGGACTGTTGCAGTGATACCGATGCGCTGATCCGGCGGCATGCAACTGATGCTCTCTTTAAGTTGAGAAGCGGGCGGGCGGTAAATGTATTGATCGAGCGCCTGAAGGATACTCACGAACAGTTGACAACAAGGGAGCATGCGGCTGCGGCACTGGCTGCCATCCGGAGTTACAGTGCGATCGAGGGGCTCAGGGACCTGTACTCTGATGAAGACGAAGATCCTGCGCTTCGATCCTTTGTCGCTGAGGAGCTGCAACGGATACGTATCCGGTAAGTGTACCGGGGATCATGGATATCCACTCCTTTACCCACCACCACTCTGACAGCGATTCACTCATGATGACAAAAGTGATCGGTGCAATAATCTGCATCAGCAGGCACTTTTTTTTGTTGCATAAAAAAGATCCGATAATGAATCCTGATGCAAAGCCAGGCTGGCAGCGGAAGTGCCTGAAAATGCGATTGGTTTTCCCGTGCCGGAAAATCAAAAATCGGGGTATTGATTCCTTTTAGTCCTTCCACGTCACCGTCACCGGATCGATTGTCGCATCGATCATCATATCAAACGATACATCATCAAGCCATCCTGCCTTTTCGAACATGCTCATGAAACAGACCCCGATCACCTTTACACCGGCATGCCGTTGTATCAGTGCCTTCACATCTTCCCTGGGAACGGGCATGTTCGGCATGGCAAGTCCGCCCATGATCACGAGCACCTTTGGATTGAGCCGGGCAGGGCCGCCACTCACCTGCATACCGACATCATCGATATTGACAATTTTTTTTGCTTTTGTTTCATCAAGGAGAGGGACGAATACCTGCTCAGTACGAAGTCCACGGATAGCAATCGCAAGGAGTTCAACAAACGGTGTGCAGGTGCCCACACATCCGTAGTACACAATCTGGTCACCACTTTTTAGTCCCAGGGTTTGCAGGTATTCCTTGAACGGACGAAGGATACCAGGTACACTTTTGTAGGTCTCTTTCCGGGTCATAGTAAAGAGAATGTCAACTGCATTTATAAATAAGAATTACTAAAAAGGGAGCATGACGTGGGGGTTTGCCCTGTTCCCAAGCGTAATTCTTTAGCGCTGGATAACGAAGATGTACAAAAAGGGTGCAATGTGAAGAAAGGATTCTTTTTTGACAACGGGCAGATCCTTATCATCAACGAGGATATCTTCACCACAAAAAAGATCGAACCGGAAAGTATTGACCTTGTGATCACATCGCCACCCTACAATGTTGATATCAAGTACAGCTCACACGATGACCAGTTGACATACGGCCAGTACCTTGCATTTTCCAGGCGGTGGATGAAGCGCTGCTACAGCTGGCTCAAAGATGACGGGCGGTTCTGCCTCAACATCCCGCTTGACAAGAGCAAGGGGGGTCAGCAGAGCATCGGTGCGGATCTTACCACAATCGCAAAAAAAATCGGCTTTGCATATCACTCGACGATTGTATGGAATGAGGGGAATATCTCGCGCCGGACCGCCTGGGGATCCTGGGCAAGCGCTTCAGCACCGTACGTGATAGCGCCTGTAGAACTTATCGTTGTGCTCTACAAAAACTCGTGGAAAAAAACAAGTGGATCTAAAGAGTCCGATATTTCCAAAAAGGAGTTCATGCAATGGACAAACGGGTTGTGGACATTTAATGGTGAGAGTAAGAAGAAAATCGGTCACCCGGCGCCGTTTCCGCTCGAACTGCCTCTCCGGTGCATGAAACTTTTCTCGTTTGTCGGAGATACCGTACTTGATCCCTTCACGGGTAGCGGTTCAACACTCGTGGCGGTTTCGCAGTGTAACCGGAAGGGTATCGGAATCGAGATCGATCCCGGTTACTGCGAGCTTGCGCTCAACCGTATCAAAAAAGAGGGTCGGCAGGATTAACACCCGGTCGCCATATTCAATGACCAGGTACCAAGAGATGATAACCTGATCAACAATGACGCCATCCGCATGAACTTCTCCACGTAATCCGAAGAGATGATCAAAGTCGGGATAAGACGCTTTGCTGTCGTGATACGGGTGATTCCTCATCCATAATTTTTTTTGTGAAAAACATGCTCTTTACGTTTCATTTCTTTAAAGAAACGTATTCTATAAATGTCGTGCTCTCCTGAAATTAGAGTACAGGAAGAGATACTTTGAAACTACGATTCTTCATGATATTCTTGATCCTGATATTTTGTGCAACATGTACCATATCAGTATCAGCGATGATTATTGGTGGAAATACCACCTCCCCAATAACCGAGCCTACAACGATCCCTACAACGGAACCGACTGCGGTTCCGACACTCCCCCCGACCACGGTTCCCACTACGGTGCCTATTATTGCACCAACAACAATACCAACGGTTGTCACCCAGCCCACTATCGTGCCAACCATCACGATTCAGCCGGTCCAACCCACGGAACTTGGCGGCGGGAAGGGGTGGATAGATACCTATTGCAATGTTGACGGTGCCACGGTCTATTTCGATGGAGCCCCCCAGGGCAATACTGCGGGCGGAATTCTTACCGTAGCGATAACCCCAACTGCTACTCCTGTCAGGACAGTTTCCGTCTCAAAATCCGGCTACACCCCATGGTCAGGCCCGCTCTCCCATATGCCGGCAAATGGTGAGCATGTCCAGGTTTACGCCACTATAAACCCAATCTCCACCCCGACTCCTGTGCCACCGGTGCAGAACGGGGCGATCTATGCCCAGTCGAGCCCGGCAGGTGCTGCGATCTCGATGAACGGGAACTTATTCGGGTACTCCCCCGTTACCATCCCGAACCTTCCACCGGGAATTTATTCCATGAAAGCTACGCTGAACGGGTACACACCGGACTCCCGCCTGGTTAACGTGTATGCCGGGCAGACAGCATCGTATTATCCTACACTCCAGCCATCGCCACCACCTCCCCGCAGCACCGGTATCGTATATGCCAAATCAAGCCCCGGCGGGTCACAGGTGTTTATGGATGGTACATACAAGGGTCTGACCCCGATAACCCTGACACTCTATCCCGGTAATCACAACATCGTACTAAAATTATCCGGCTACAGTGACTGGAGTACGAGCGTGTATGTCACCGCAGGAAGCGCACAGACGGTCAATCCCGTTCTGACCCCGGCAATCTTTGGATCCATTTCCCTGGGATCCGCACCAGCCGGCGCCAGTGTCTTCATGGACAGCAATTACCAGGGCATCACGGATCCGTCGGGCGCCCTTACACTCAACACCATCCTATCCGGAAACCATATCTTCAAGCTTACGGCATCCGGATACAATGACTGGATCGAGACGGTGTATGTCAAACCAAACGCCAATACGTACGTGCCGGTTGTCATGACACGTATTGCACCCAATCCCACACCACTGCCGGCAGCAGGGGCTCTCAACATTGTCTCAACACCCCCGGGTGCAGATATCTTTATTGACAACATATTCCGTGGATACACGCCATCAACCATCACCGAGATCGATCCGGATCAGCACCGGATCGTGCTGAAATATACCGGCTACACCGATTATTCAGGAACTGCCACCGTGAACGCGGGACTGACAACCCCGCTGGCAATCGGGCTGACACCTGTCCCCACTCCGACACCGCAGAGTGCTCCATCACCGGCAATCCTGGTCGGGGGGTTGTTAATCATCTTTGGAGTGGCAATCGTGCTGAGGAGGCGATGCTGAAATGACCTGTACCTGTTCGAAATCAACACAACTCTGGGTGAGCACGATCCTCGTGATCATCATCATCGGGGCGCTCACCGCGTTTGCATATTCAAGTTCGACTACGGCAATCAAGAGCACGGTCCGCACCGGTCTTGAATCTACAGCAGGGGTAATGGCAACCCAGATAAACACAAGCGATCTTGTCGGGCTCAAAGCCGGTGATGAGGGATCTCCAAAGTATCTCGTAGTTGTACAGAAACTGCGCACGCTGCGCAGTATGGACGATCACATCCTCAATGCATATGTCCTGAAGGTGAATCCGGATCGATCCGTTACGTTCCTTGTAGATGACCTCTATACCGATGACCCGCAGGGTTCGGCAAAGATTGGGGAACTCTCAACAGCCCCGGACGCAATGGAGATCTTTGCAGCACTGTCGCGCCCGACTTCATCCAAAGAGCCCTATACCACAAAGTATGGATCGTTTATGTCCGCATATGCGCCGATTGATGATTCGGTGAATGACTCCAACGGCAACACGTATGCAGTGCTCGGCATTGATATGTCAGCCCGGGATTACACGGATTATATGAACGGGAAAGGATCTCTGGTCCTCATCACCGGTGTTATCTCCATGATCCTTGCTATCGGCGCGATCTTCTGGTTCGGCACGAAACGCGGCGATGATGAAAAGGACTCAGCCAAGTAAAAGTAAAACGGGATCCTCATCCCATCTGCAATCTTTTATTTTCTTTCCAGTCTTACTTTAATGACAATGTCACCACTGCGATTAGTGTTCCTTACGGGCATCCTTATTGCAGCCCTCCTGATAACTGCAGGGTGCATCCAATCTTCTCCTCAGACAACCACCGGAACACCGGGCGGAACCGTTACCATGACACCATCAGCACAAGAACAGAAACTGGTCAGGCTCGAGACGAACATGGGTAACATCACCATTGCTCTCGATCCCGCTATGCCCATAACCGCAGGCAATTTCGAAACGCTCGTGAAAAAAGGCTACTATGACGGCGTGATCTTCCACCGGATCATCGATGGTTTCATGCTACAGGGTGGCGACCCCACCGGCACGGGCAGGGGCGGACCCGGTTACACGATCAAAGACGAGTTCGCAAACGCTAACCAGAACAACCGGGGTACCATCTCTATGGCAAATGCCGGACCGAACACGGGGGGCTCCCAGTTCTTCATCAATCTGGTCAACAACAACTTCCTCGATACCAAACACCCGGTCTTTGGCAGGGTCATTGAAGGAATGGACGTGGTGGATAAGATCGCCAAAGTGAAGACCGATGCAAATGACCGCCCGGTCCAGAACGTGACGATTATCCATGCAGTGATGGTTTGAACTGATAAAAAACCACGTGCGGCTTAAAGTCCGCATGTATTCAGTACCCTTTTTTTATGATGATTTCATAGTGAAGTGTATGAGCGTTTCGCAATCACCGGAAAATGAAAAAATCCGTTATCAATCAAAACTCATCCCAACCATCGCGGTTATTGGTGAAATCGTTGTTAACTGCTACATCATCTGGTACCTGCTGATAGGCATCCCTTCTGATTGTACACGTCTCGCTGTTGTGACCAGCGGACAACAAACCTGCAGTATTGAGCCGGGAGCGTATGTCATTGCGGGGATCTCTGCATTTCTCATGCTGCTCGGGGTTTACTATCTTGTAAAAGGAAATCTTCACCGGAAACAATAGGAAAACAAGAAAATTTTTCCATTTTTGCACTATCAGATTGGTCTTTTCAGATATTGCCAAAACGCAACAAAAAGCAAAAAAATTACGTGTGATTGTGCACGTTTGGATGCAACGGGAGAGTTTCCACAAAATTACCAAGCGCCTTGATGGATTGTTTCTTGTCCAGTGCTGAAACCGTCCACACAGGGGATGTCCCGAACTGTTTTTTTAACAATTCAGGATTGGCCCCGATGTTCTCGCACTTATTTAAGAATATCACCAGGGGAGCCCTGGCAGACGAGAGGGAATCATAGAGATGTTTTGTAAAATCATCCAAGATGCTGGTTGCATCGACAACCAGGATCGCACCATCCATCCCCTTTGAGATAATCTCACGTGCGAACCCGAACCGCTCCTGCCCGGGAGTGCCAAAAAGATATACACTATATCCATTTACCTGCAGGCGACCGTAATCGAGCGCTACTGTGGTGGTCCCCCCGGTACAATCAGCTTCCACATGTCTGGATTCCGGGTCAAGAGTCTTTACCAGGGTGGTCTTTCCCGCACCAAATGCTCCAAAAATGACAATTTTACATTTTTTCTCATCGGTCATTACGATAAAATTGGGCGGGAGCGATTTTTATCATTTCGGTGAGACACTAAAAAAAGCATGGATTGAAAAATGTTTAAAAAGGGGGACTTTTGGAGTAAATTTATACTGAAAGGTAATCCGCGGGTGTTGGGAACACTTCTTTGAGTCCCTTGCGCTTGCGGATCGCAACCACAACTTCCTTGAGCATGCTGTTGGGCACGAGTTCGAATCCTGAAAACTCCGTGTTCCACATGGCACGACCTTCGGTTGCGGAGCGGATATCGCCCGCAAACCCGAAAAGCTCGGCAACCGGTGCCTTGCCGATGACGGTGATGGTGTCACCCTCACTCTGCATGTCAAAGACCTGGCCGCGCCGTCCCTGGATCTGGGAGGTTGCAGCCCCCATCTGGTCCATCGGGACCGTGATCTGGATCTTCTGGACTGGCTCGAGAAGTGAGTCACCGCCGATCAGCAGGCCGCCCTTGATCGCACCACGGACAGCAGGGATAACCTGTGCGGGGCCCCGGTGAATCGCATCCTCGTGAAGCTTCACATCGACGAGTGTCATCTTGAGATTCTGAACCGGTTCATCTGCAAGCGGACCACCGGCAAGTGCCTCGTGGATACCTTCGATTATCAGTTCCATCGTCTCATTGAGGTACTGGACACCTTTAGTTCTGTCGATGAGCATGTTGGTTCCCTTGATGTCCTTGATGCTCTTGGCATCATCCTTTCCCATACCAGCCGTCATGAGAATGTCACGGCGCTCGAGCATCGGCTGGTTCATCGAAACCTCGCCTTTCTTGATCAGGTCAACAATTTCATCGGGGAGCACTTCAAGATCGAAATAGAACCGGTTGTGGCGGTTCGGGGACTTGCCTTCCACGGACTCAACTTTCTGGACTACGGTCTCACGGTAGACAACGATCGGT
>DATKZP010000130.1:0-14011 GCA_035527915.1 Methanoregula sp.
CTGCATGGCAGGATTCCGGAACCGCATCTTGGCAATCACCATCTCAAGTGTCGGGCCACGTCCCTGCGAGTCAATCAGGTGGACTTCATCTACAACCAGGAGCGTAATATCTGCTATCCACTTTGCACTATTGCGCAGGAGAGAATCTACCTTTTCACTGGTAGCGACAATGATGTCATTTCTTCCCAGCATATCATCACGACGGTCAAAATCACCGGTTGCAATACCAACCCTCACTCCTTTTTTGCCAAACTCCTCAAATTTCTCACTTGCAAGTGCTTTGAGGGGAACGATATACAGACATTTTCCACCATTTGAAATGGTATGGTGCATAGCCATTTCGGCAATCAGGGTCTTTCCACTGGCTGTAGGAATGGCAACGAGCAGATTTTTCCCAGCCAGCATTCCTTTATCCACACATTCGACCTGAGGAGGAAAGAGCTCTGAAATACCTGCCTGGGCATACCTCTGCTTGAGATTTATGGGAATTGCGAGGTCCTGAACAAGCATGCTAAATCCTTTAAATAAACTCCTTAACATCCCCACAAAGCCGATGCAAATCGTGTTTTTTAAAAACTTTGTTCATAATATCGATGTATTTTCCAAGGGAAATCAGGCAAATGCAAATATTGGAATAGGGGAATTTGATGGCAGTCCAGGCATCAGTAATAATAACTTATCATATCCTGCTTTGCCTCTTTCTTTTTCCTGTCCAGGAATGCAAAGACATTCTCATGGGGCACCCCCTCAATCAACATATCGATGGCAGCTCGTGCTGTCTTGAGTTGCTCGGGATAACCGATCAAAGCAATGGTCTTTCCAAAGACTGATATTTCCACATCGGTCATGTCTTCAATCTGCTCGCGTGCACGCCCATCTTTTCCAATTATCCTCCCCCTGAGCCGGTCGAGCTGGCGTGGACCTTCTGCCATACCGGAGAGATCAATAACATCGAGGAGTAGATCTTCATCCTCAATCATTTCAAAAGCACGTTCCGGTGAGAATCCCCGATTGATGGCGTTGATAATTTCCACTGCCCGCAGGAGGGGTACTGTGTGCTCTTCAGCACTCTCAACCTTCACGAGGCCTTCTTTACTATCGACGGTAATTGTTGTGTGGGTCTTTACTTCAAGCTCTTTTTTTGTTGCACCGCCTTTTCCAATCAGCACGCCCACTCTGATTCCGGCGATTTTTACTTCTTGCATCATTTTTACTCTCACCTCGAATATCGGATATAATTGTACATTTCACAGCACTGTTCTGATATATATCATAACGTTGTTCGTAGTTATCATGGTTCAGCTGTATCAAGCCCGGTCACGGCATTGAAAATTTCAACATCATTACGCACATCGCAGCGGTTTTTAAAAAACCTGTTGATATTGCGGATATCCCGCATAAGAAACTGGTAAGCACGGGGGTGATCACGGGTGACCGATTGACCCATATCAATAAGATAGGGTTTTTCGCCGTATAATATATTGAACTCGCTTAAGTCCCCATGCACGAGTTCAGCTTTATTGTAAAGGATATCAATATACTTCATGATTGTTGCATAGATTCCCGCCGGGTCATCGAAATCGGCATTTTTAAGCTGCGGGTAGGGAATTTCATTCTCTCCCAAATATGACATGATCAGAATATTCCGATTCCATACGAGTGGCTCGGGAACGGGAATACCCGCCTCATGAGCCCGTGCAAGATTTGAGAACTCCTTTCTTGTCCAGGCAAAGACCAGCTCTTTTCTGGATTTTTTTACGCGGGAAAACCTGCGGTCTCCCGTGATGTAGGAGCTCATCGTCGTAAAATTTGCCGTGCGGATCCGGTAAATTTTGATGGCAACCCCCAACCCATCACGTTCACCGTAAAACACATTCGCTTCTTTGCCGGTGCTGATCGATCCGCCAATTACCGACAGCCACTTTTTATGGACAAGCTTGTAGAGTGCAAGAAGCGTGACCTCGTCAAAAACATCTTCGGAAACTTTGAACTGGTCAGCATCTTTGATGCGGACACCCATCTCTTCTAATCTCTTATCGAATTGATCCAGTCGTTTCTCAAAACTCACAGAGAGCCACCATCGATCACTAAGTAATTTTACATCTTACCGTATATATTCCCGTACCGGCTCAAATATTTCAACAAGTGACTCCCCACAGGATTTCTTGAGGTCAAGTGGATGCACCTCACCCCTGCCATAGGATGCTTCAAGATCCGGATAAGTTGTAAAAGTCCGGTCGCCTCCGAATTTTTCCGGTCTTTTAATGGTAATCTTTGGGAGACGGGGGAAGACATGGTGCTGGAAGATCTGGAGGATGGGGTTCTCAGCAATCTCCTTGGGGCAAAACGCCTTCTGGCATTTTTTCCGAATTTCATCTTCTGTATCAGCAACGGATATGTAATTGCCCTGCGAAGACGACATCTTTTTTCCATCAAGCCCATTAAGAATGGGTGTGTGGATACAGACCGGAGCTTTGTATCCAAAGTTGATCAGGTGCTCACGGGCCAGCATATGGATCTTTCGCTGATCTATGCCTCCAACTGCTGCATCAACACCGAGCATAGCGATATCTGCCATCTGCATGAGCGGGTATACCATCTGTGAAACTGTTGGATGATCCATTTGCCTCCCTACTTCATCCATGCTCCGTGTTGCCCGGTTTAGGGTAATCTGCTGCGAGAGCTGGAGCACAAGCAGTTCATATTCCCGGTTAAGCTGAAGATCGGATCCCAGCACATATTTCACATTCTTCAAGCCAAGTCCCTCAAAACATTGCCGGTTGTAATCAGCAAGTTCCCGGATTTTTTCCATTGTTCCTTTTCGATTGAGGAAGGCGTGGAGATCGGCAAGCAGGACGATGACTTCGAAACCAGCGGTCTGAAGATCTACAAGCTTATTTATCGTGACGAGATGGCCGAGATGAATCTCACCACTGGGTTCATACCCTGCATAGACCTTTTTATGTGGTTGGGTGAGAAGTGCGCGGAGATCGTCTTCTGTGACGACTTCCACAGTATTACGGGTTGCCTGCTCGTACGCGTCCATTAAAAAATATGGGTTATAATTGGTGTTAATGGTTATTCTGGATAGGGGAAAAACCGAGACCTTCATTGGTGGTCATTATGGATTTTAGCGCATCCTTCTCAAGACCCATCATTGCTCGGATTGCATCAATATTCTCGACGACCACATCAGCCTCCTGGTGAATTGCCTGGAAAAAGCAGAGCTCGTTATTGTTGGCGTAGATTGATTCTTCAAAGATGCAGTTCTCCCAAAGATCAGAGCGTTGCCTGCCGAGATCCATGGCAAACTCCTTGAGTTCGGCAGTACTTTTTATCCCAAGCGTTTTTTTGATAAGTCCAAGGCGGGGGTGGTTTTTTATGAGGTCGATAACCCTGTCACGGCTCACCGGTTTTTTAGTAGTAATCTGGATTGCATGCATGTGCATCATGGTTGTTGGCACAATCATCGCCATCGTAGTGATAGAAATGTTAGGTAATACTGTCTGGACATCCGGGCCATGGTGACTGGGGACACTTACAGGATCGAGAACAACCGCATCGATCGGTCCTTTTTTTATCTCCCCCGGATCAGATCCACGCCGAACCATGATTGCAAGGACATGCGCAACACCATATTCCTTATCAATTTCGTGAATAATCCGGCAAAGACCCGTTGTGTTGCATGAAACCACTCTCACAAACTGCCTGCCAATCGCATCCTTGTAGTTACATGAAGAGTTGAAAGAGAAACCTGCTAACTCGTGCTCTTCGCCACCTTGCCAGAGTGCCTTTATCCCGAGCTTTTCATAGAGCGGCTTATTCGTTGCCCCCACGTGCCCTGGTGTTGCATCGACAACAACATCGGCTGCTTTGCACATATCCTCAACGGATCCGGCAACGTTAAGCCCGGCTTTTTCGAATGCTGTCTTTTTTGACAGATCCGCAATGTAGAGCGGGTAGCCTCGTTGTTTTGCTACAAATGCTTCGGCATTCGGGCGGGTCTTTGATACCCCGATCACTTTCATGTCTTTCTGGGCAGCAACCGCATCAGCAACGCGCTTACCAATTGTGCCGTAACCATTGATGGCAACCTTGATCATACAATCTTACATGGTGGTCGTATATAAAAAAAATATCTATGTGGAAAAAATGTACCTGTATTCACCATGGTCAAAAATTCCTGCCCCCCTCAAAAACATTGAGGAACTAATGAAGGGATGATTCCCTCAATATTCCTGTGAAAAATCGGCCGGAATTCCCGTTATTTATGGAATTCAGAAGATTAACGGGCCTTATAAAAAGAAGATACCTCACAGAAAGAGATCCTGAATTTTTATTATCTCTGTACTATCCTTTGCGTTTGTGTAAAGGTCAAGCGGTTCACGGTTCACCTCTAAAAAGCGGATACCCCAGCTGATTTTCGAGAGGAGTTCTGCCGCCCGCTCCTTTTCACCAATAATATACAGTGCTGCAGCAAGTGCCTCAACAGATGAAAGCACACAGGGTTTGCCGAAATTTACCGGATTTGCTGCCACTAAAAAAGGAAGTGCCCGGCGGATTCTCCACGAATGTACTTTCCCGGTGTCCAGTACTACCCATGAGCAATCCAGTACCGTGATGGATCTGGCATGTTTGTCTGCAGGTGAGAGTGCCTGCTCCGCAGTAGGATCAAGAAGCAGGGTATTTCTTGGAATTTGTGAAATTTTGTTAAAAATTTTCAAAAAACCAGCTTTTTCAAGTTTTTTTACCGTGCACTTCCGGGGGTCACAGCTGTTATCCCGATATGCATACACCGGAATCATTGATCATCTGTGCGTGCACACACTGTATCAATGTACGTACTTTGCAGCCCCTGCATACTTAATCCTGAACTGCGGGCGAACGGGATAACGAAACCATCAGATCTCGTGCTGTTTGAACGCGCAAAAGAACGGTGTAAAAAATATAACATTGAAATGGTGCCGTTGCCGTGCCCGGAGACGTTGTACCTTGGTTCTGAAAGAAAACCCGGGACATTTCTCGAACGGCTGAACACCCCGGCATTTGCCAGCCTGATGGACAAGCTTGAATTACAAGTGCAGGATATCATAGATGAACGGGGTCCACCCCTCTGCATCCTTGGTGTCAACTCATCCCCTACCTGCGGAGTAACCAGCACCTATTATGGGGGTGAGGATCAACAACCGCCAAAACGGATGGGACGGGGGGTGTTTCTTGCACGGTTTCCCGATATCTGCGCAATAGATGTTGCAACATTTGCAAGGTACCGGATATATCTAGCCGCACCACTTTTTTCTGAAGCAGAGCGAACTTATAATGCAACGTTAGCGGATCTGTTAACGCAACACCTGTTTGAAGTCTTTTTGCCCCAGGAATCGGGTGATGATACAGATACAAGGACAAAAACAGAACAGGCACGGATCTTCTCAAAAAACAAAGGGGATCTCGATCGTGCTGATATAGTTGTTGCAGTTATCGATGGCGCAGATGCGGATTCCGGCACTGCATGGGAGATGGGATATGCGTATGCACACAAAAAACCGGTGATTGCGATTCGCACAGATTTCCGCAGGGCCGGCAATCACGAGCAGGTAAACCTGATGCTTGAAGAATCGTCAAAGGTAGTTTCCAGTATAATAGAGTTACTGGAATCAGTCAAATCCCCGCTTATAGGTAAACGGGACGTCTGAATTTTCCGAACACTGGAGCATATTGTTGCATATATCCCAAACCTGTCAGGGATGGAAAGATATCTGAATAGAACAGGAATGCAACAAACTATATCCGAATATTTACGAAATAGTAGATGATAGCAATGGCGAAAAAACGCGAGGACCGGGGAAAAGGGAAAAAATCAGGAGGAGATACCGAATGTAATCTTGATGGGAATTACATCTCCCCGATCCAGTCGTTTCGGGATATAAATGTTGAAAATATCACATCTCTCGTAACCTACAGCCGTTATGCACAATCCCTTATCATTTTGACCGTTTTTGGTTTTTTCCTCCGGTTTTACAACCTCGGGTTCAACTCGCTCTGGCTCGATGAAGCTGCTACGAACACGTTTGCTGTAATGTCAATCCCCGACATCTGGAAAGCAACAGCGAGCGGGGAGTTCAATCCCCCTCTGTTCTACTGGATCGAGCATCTCATGCTCATGTTGGGGAACAATGAAGTAGCACTCAGGTTTGTTCCTGCACTCCTCGGGGTCCTGACCATTCCGCTGATTTATTTTGCTGGAAAGGAATTCATGGATCGCAATGTCGGAATTATTGCCGCAGCAGCGTTTGCATTTTCACCATTCCTGATTTTCTATTCACAGGAAGCCCGGGTATACTCTATGATGCTCTTTTTCGTAGCATTTGCAATGGTCTTCTATTTCAAAGCCCTAAAAACAAATGACCTGAAAAACTGGGCCCTGTTTGGCATACTCTCCGCACTTGCATTCTGGTCGCACTTCTATGCGTTTGTCATTATCGCAGCCCTTATCTTTTATGCACTTATGATGCAGATCACAAACATCCAAAAAAACATCCAGAATCTCAAAATGATTGCATTATCAATTATTTTGTTTGTCATTCTCTGTTTCCCCCTTATTCTGCTGGCGATCCAACTCTTCATAACCCGGACCTCCTCGACACCAGCTTTCGGTATCCAGGGGCTGGGAATCATCAGCGAAACATTCAGGCAGCTTTCCGGCTATTCTGACATCTCAATGATCCTGTTTATCCTCCTCTTTTTAATCGGCATCATCCAGGCATTTTTCATAGATAAAAACAAAGGCATCTTTTTAGTGACACTCACCACTCTTACGTTTGTCATCAGCTTCATTCTCTCCTACAAAATGCCGATGGTTCCCCGCTACCTGATCTTTTTCAACACTGTTTTTTTCATCGGTGTTGCAATCTCATATAAGATATTCTATAGTATTATCAACAACCGGGGGGTTGTCTATGGCTTTATAGCATTCCTCGTTATCATTAGCGCCCCCGTGCTTGTGAATTATTATTCAGGGTACTCAAAAGATGACTGGAGAGGTTTTTCCGGCCAGCTTCAGCAGATGACCAAGCCCGGAGATCTAATTGTAGTAGTACCGGGCTATGTTTCCATGCCGCTCAATTATTATTATTCAAATGTATCTGATCAGACATTCGAGATTGGTGCAAACTCCGGAAAAGAACTTGAAGTGATCAATGCTGGAAAAGGAAACAACACTGTATATTACATTGTTACCGGAGATATCAGTGCGGTAAATCCTAACGGCGATGCGATTGCATGGTTAAATGAGTATACAAAACCTTTCGGGCAGAACACCGGGATCTATCTCTTTGTTTCAGTATAGCCCCCAGTACTGTGAACCCCCATGTACGATCTTACGGTGATAATCCCTACCTTCAAAGAAGAGGCGAATATCAGGAATATTATTACCGAAGTGGATGCTGTTTTCAAGTGGAATAATCTCAATGGGGAGATCCTTGTCGTCGATGACAACTCTCCTGATGGGACTATTTTGATTGTTAATGAAATTAAAAAGACAAAAGAGAATGTAAATATTATCGTTCGCCTGGCGGATCACGGACTTTCACAATCCGTGGCTGAAGGATTTGTTCACGCATCCTCAGACATTCTTGTAGTAATTGATGCCGATCTTTCCCATCCCCCATCTCTTATTCCTGTCATGTATACCGAGATTATGAATGGTAACGACATTGTTATTGGAAGCCGGTATATGGAAGGGGGCGGGATACGAAAATGGCCCATCAAACGCCGGATAATCTCGCTTGGAGCTACGTTTTTAGGGCGCCTGCTCTTTCCCGATGTCTCGGATCCGGTAAGTGGTTTTTTTGCGGTCAGAAAAAGTGTTGTAGTAAAAGCCCCGTTAAAACCCCGTGGCTATAAAATCCTGCTTGAAGTGCTTGGCAAGGGAACCTGGGAAAAAGATAAAGAGATTCCCTTTGAATTCGTGGATCGGGAAATTGGTTCGAGCAAGCTGAAACTGAAAACGATTGTCGACTATGCAGAGCAGGTTATCAATATTACACTCTTTTCATTTTTGCATCACGAGAGTGCGGCATGGAGGGAATGGAAACGAGTTTTTAAATTTGGCCTGGTTGGGATTTCCGGGATACTCGTGAATATGGGTTTTCTCTGGTACCTAACGGAGTTCGTTGGCTTTTATTATCTTGTCTCCAGCCTTTTTGCCATTGAATTGTCCATTCTCAATAATTTCATCTGGAATGATCTATGGACGTTTAAGTCCGGGGTATCGCACAAACTTTCCAGCCGATGGCACCGGCTCATCTCCTTTCATGCTGTATCGGCTGGGGGGCTTGTTATCAATTTGGGAATCCTGTACTTGCTGACAAGCGTTGGTGGGGTGTATTATCTTCTCTCGAACATCATTGGGATACTGGTGGGGTTCGGGTGGAATTTCATAATGAACAGGAGGGTGACGTGGACAAGGATATGATAACATATCAGTCTCAGTCCCATGTGGATGACCAGAAAATTTTCGAGAAAATTTTAATACACAGCATCTAAGCGGAATCATAAAAATTCCCTTCCGCTTTTCTTATATTTGAGCGTGTCAACCAATTAATTTGACAAGGGACTCATATTCAGTAATCACTTTAACAACCCCAATGAGTCTTCCTAAAATCCAATTATAGCAATATTAAAATTATATGTGATTAGACAAATAGTCGAGATACAATGTTTTTGTTTGAAAAAATAAATTTTGGGCCTAATCCAACAAAGACGATTGTATATCTTTTGCTTCCAATCCTTTTTCTATTAATTATATTTCCCACGTATTTACAGCCAAATCAGGCTTTC
Source organism: Methanoregula sp. (assembly GCA_035527915.1). Classification (GTDB taxonomy): domain Archaea; phylum Halobacteriota; class Methanomicrobia; order Methanomicrobiales; family Methanospirillaceae; genus Methanoregula. The sequence goes on from DATKZP010000130.1 coordinate 8,839, forward strand.
ATCTCAGAATATCATGACACATTGAACGTGATGATACCAGAGGTATTCTTAATGCAAAATCCTCTTGCATTATGGAACAATCAATGGATTACGGGATATTCTGAGATCTCGAGTTTGAATAGCGATCGTTTTTACCCATTTTCTTTTCCATTTTTATTAGTTTCTCAAAACATTTTCATCATCAATTTTATTCTATTGTTGCATTTGTATATCGCATATCTTGCATTCTACAAGTTCGGTAGTTTACTGGTCAAAAATCCCGATTTGCTCATGCTCTTTTCCATGGGATATATGTTTTCTGGGGTTCTTATTTCTCGGGTTTTTATCGGTCACATCCTTTTTGTGTATGCAATGGCATGGATTCCGCTATTGTATTATTTCTTCTTGAAAATTACTTTCAAATCCGAAAAATCGACTTTCAATATTATTGCTTTTGCTCTCAGTGAAACATTAATATTTATCGCCGGAGGAACATATTACTTTTTTTTCTGCAACGCGATAATTTTCATTTTTTTCCTGTATTATATAATTAGGAACAAGATCACGCAATCGAATATAATCGCACTAACGGTCTCTTTTGCACTGTTTTTCCTCTTAAGTTCGATTAAACTGATTCCAAACATATCTGTGGTACAATATATCCAAAGGGGTGATATTATCAACCCCCTTGGGGATGGTGGCACCCTTGAAAATAATTTTGCATCATTTATTTTTGGAACACCTATCGATACTGTTTTCGGCTCCTATGAGACCATGGCCCTTATCGGAATAATACCAGTATTATTTGCTATCATCGCCCTCATCTGGGGAGAGCGGGACATCACCGTGCCCTCATTTTATGCGATCGTATTCACCCTCATCTGGGCCGATGGAGGCAGGATACTCTTATCCGGGATTCACCTCCTGCCTCTGGTCAGCAGTTTCCGTAATGCCGGAAGGATCTTCGGGGCAATCATGCCGATTGTCCTCCTCCTGTCAGTGTATGGGGTATATATCGTCCAGGATCGACTCCGCAAAGGGGATCTTTTTTTGGTTTCAGAAGATCAAAAGAAGTTCATTCTTTACGGCGTTGGAGTCCTAGCTGCAGTCAAGGTGCTCGAGTTGCCCTGGGTTGCGATCCCGTCCCTTGAAGCTGTACTGGCGGTTGTACTGGTATTCGGGTTTATCCTCCTAATATATCTGGACAAGGCGGCTGTTTTCAACCTCCAGTGCTACTTCACTATTGCTCTCCTTATCGACATTCTGATACTTGTAAAGAATTTCACAGTCTTGAATGAAGAGGTGCTTTTCAAAGGGCTTATCATTGCGGTGATTCTTGCTGCAGCGTTATTGGTTTTCAACAGGTGCGAACTGGATAAAAACCGGATAAAAGAACACTTTTTTGTCGTTTTGCTGATTGTCGGGATCATGGTATCAATAATTGGAAACATCAGTGTTCTTAGCCCCTCTGTCCCCCCGCTTGACCAAAGTCCGGCGTTGAAGGTAATCGAAAAGATGCAGGAGTTTCCGGTGACAAATTCCCAGAATTGGGTTTACGAGACCGGGTGGCCCATCCACCATATGGATTTCACGTATTGGTTTATAAAAAATAATATCCATCCGATACGTGCATATTTTTCGTATTATCCAAAAAATATGCCTCCTCTGGTTTATGAAATCAGTGGCACTCAATATTATACTGCAGATTACATTATTGATACCGCATACCTCGAAAACGGCAATCAGAACCTTCCTGAAGTTACCTTTAAAGTAGATAATATTTCAGTATATAAACCGGATCATGTCTTACCCAATGCATTTGTTGTCAGGAATGAGCAACTGATTCCTGCCAAGATTGAAAAATTCACCCCCGATGAAGTAATTCTATCCGGCCCATTCCTTAAAGGGGATGTTGCCGTACTTAAAACTGCTTTTTATCCGGGGTGGAAAATCAACAGTCGTGATTCGTCTAATGTGGGAAATATGGTCGGGACCAGGCTTTATTCGGATACTTCCTCCATTACATACAAATTTGATCCACTTGATGTAAAGATTGGGGCGATATTAACCGGGATTGGAATTATCGCACTTCTTGTGCTTATCATAAAACGGCAGGAATGTGAGATATATCTCAAAGGAATTAACAAATCTGTGACCAGTAAAAAACCACATAAAGGAAAGAAACCTGAAAAATAACGAAATAGCATGTAAAAAAACTTAAAATTAACCCAGATTTCCGAAATTTTTTTTAGGTCACCCCCCATGAAAAGGCAACAAATTAAATTGACTCCCAGTTTTTTTCAAAGTGTATAAATCCTCATATCCTCCTACAACCAAGTTGTTGTCATCATGTCCAACCTCACCGTCGCAATTCTCGCCCCCCCCGATTACGCTAAGGATCTGGGAAAGAAGGGCACAGTAAGCGATATCACCTTTTATAACCTAAAAAAGGGTGACGCAACGGTCACCTTCATCGAACCGACGCGGTATCCGGAGAAACTATCCTCCCTTTTTTATGCAGTATCCCTTGCGGATCGTGTTGTCCTGGTGGTCGATGAAATCAACGCTACATTCGGTGAATGTGTGCTGATGCTCCAGTGCGCCGGGAAATCCAAAGGATATCTCATCCTCAAGAACTATCTCTCACCGGATCAGATTGCACCGCTTATCAAGGGCACGGTTCTGGAACATTACGAAGTAATTGAGGAGGACATTGTTGACCTTCGCGAGAAATTGCTCGGTATATCCGTGAAACAGACAGCTCACCAGAAAGCACACGATACCGGAGGAAAAGGGGCTGTTCCGGTTGATGCACATTTCAATGTGAAAGGAGTCGGCGTTGTTGTGCTTGGCAGTGTTGCACAGGGAAGTATCAAAAAACATGAAACTCTCAAAGTTCTCCCGACAGAAAAAACTGCCCAGATCCGCTCCATCCAGAAACATGATGATGATGCAGAGAACGCAATAACCGGTGATCGGGTTGGACTTGCCCTGAAAAATATTGAGTCAGAAGATCTGGACCGTGGATTTGTCCTGACAAATGATCCATCGATAAAACACGCAACCACCATTTCAGGAAAAGCCCAGCTCGTGAAGTACTGGCCTGCCCCGCTCAGGGAAGGTATGGTGCTGTACGCAGGCCACTGGATGCAGTTCATCCCTACACGTCTGGAAAAAATCACTGTAGAAGGCGACTGGAGGATGCCAACTATTACCCTGACGATGGAAAAAGCGCTGGTATATCCGCCCGGTGCACGGGTAGTGCTTCATTATCTCGAAGGCGGCAAACTTCGTGTTGTTGGGAGTCTTGTAATCTTGTAATTATTTTTGTATTGCACACACATTCATTGATTTTCTATTTTTCTCCAAATCCTTTTCAGTGTTTTTCCACTTTTCCTAATAGCTTATGTAGTCGTAAGATTATCAGTACAGTGATAATTATGGATATTATTGGATGGATTGTGATAGGCGTCATAGCCCTTGTCATTGTAGGACTGGTCCTCTGGGCTGTCGGCATCTATAACCGGTTCTTCAGCCTGAAAAATTCGTCCGAGGCAACGCTTGGACAGATCCGCGTGGCCATGAAGAAACGGCTGGACATGATCGAACAACTCCTCGGCTCAGTGAAGAGCTATGCGAAGTTCGAAAAAGAGACACTGGAAAAAGTCACTGCCATGCGGGCAAGTGTCGCCACCGCCGGGCCCGGCGACTTAAACAAAGTCGAAGCCGAATCCCGTTCGATATTCGGCCGTCTGCTTGCAGTAGCAGAAAATTATCCTGACCTGAAAACATCCACTACCGTAATGAGCATGATGGACTCCGTCAAAGGACTGGAGGATGAAATTGGCAGGCAGCGCTACACGTACAACAACATCTCGCAGGAGTTCAACACGATGATGGATACAATCCCTTCCAACATTATCGGACGATTGATTGGGTTTATCAAGCTTGAGTACCTGCAATTTGAAGAAGCGATCAAAACACCACCGAAGATTGAGTTCTAGTAGGTTATAGCCGTGAGTGAAACACAACAACTGGCGGTACTTGTTATCGCGAGTCTGGTTATTGGCATAGTCGGTCTTGTACTTGTCACTACAGTTCCGCCACTGCTGGAGGGCAATCTTGTGGTGGACTCATATGAGGCAGTCCTGTACGAAAACGGGACCCTTACCGAGAAATATACCTACGATGTTAAAATATCCGGCCAGTACCGCATGCTGTACCGGTTGTGGGAGGCACCGCTAACCTTTACCCCCCCCACTCAACCATCCGTTGAGATCAATTCCGCTACACCTCCGACAGGAACGGTTGCGTATGCCAAAGATGATACAGGGATCGTAATTGTTTACGGTGATTTCCCGTCGACTGGATCTAAATCAACTATCAGCCAATTGGCCCTTACTAACGAAGCAGGGATTTTCAAACCCGATTATTTTAATGCAGGTCAGTACACGGCAGGATACACATACCTCCTTCATCCGCCGATTGAGTACGATTCCACTACGACCCACCTCAACCTGAAATTTGCCGGAGCGAATCACATCCCGTACCGGACCATCAAAATCACCGTACCCGCAGGCAGCGTTCAACAGGTATTTGTCTATCCCCCTTCGATGAGTGCAGTGAAATCTGGAGATACTTATCTCATCACGGGAAGTGCAGCAGAAAATGAAAACGTTGCCGTCGAGATCCTGGCGGGGCCTTCCGGGTTTGATCAGGTCCCTGGATACAGGACTGAAGTTGCAGATCTCGCGGGAAAGACCAGTTCGGGCAGTTTCTGGTATAATGCGATCTACACGCTTTCGTACCTGCTGAATTACCTCGCTAAGGCAGCAGTCATTCTGGTACCTCTCCTGTTCCTTATAATCTACAACCGGTATGGCAGGGAGAAATCATTCACGGTTCCCGAATACCTGAGCACCATCCCAAATCCAGCGCTCAAGCCATGGCAGGTGAATTTGCTCTTTAAAGGGGATGCCCTGGATTTCGATGAAGATGGATATTACGCCACGCTGCTCGATCTCCACCGGAGAAAGATCATTTCAATCCTCGAAAAGGGAGAAGGTAAAGGAATCGAGATACGGGTTCTTTCGGGTGCTACCACCGATCCCTATGAGCTGCGGGTGCTCGGGTTTCTTGCTCTCGTGTCAGAGAATGGTGTGCTTGATACTGATGTGATCGCTGCGCTCACAAC
>DATKZP010000131.1:0-5869 GCA_035527915.1 Methanoregula sp.
AGGAATGAGTATCATGAGCCCGCCAGCTTTTAACCCTAAGCACAAGGAGGTCCCCGACTCTGTCCTGCTGCAGGTTCCCGGGGTGGTTGCCGGAACGATGTTTGGGTACCCGGCCTACTACATCAATAAGAAACTGTTCGCGTGACTCTACGAAGAGGGCGTGGGCATTAAGGTTGCGGAGAAGGTTGCAGGTTCGCTGGTTGGCCGGAAAGGAAGTATCCGTTTCCAGCCGAAAGGGAGAAAACCGATGAAAGAATGGATCCAGATTAACCATGAACATCCAGAAGACTACCGGATGGACCAGGAAATCCTGAAGATCTCGACCGAATTCGTATCTTCATGAACGAAATAGAGGGATAGCCTGATCTTTGGGATGGTATAAAAAATATTTTTAAAAACACAACACACATGCGGGATATGGTACGTGCTGATTTTATGATTTCTCACGCTTTAACAACGCCCGGTTTTGGTGGTTTCATCAGGGTGAACGCAATGATAAATCCGACTACTGCAAGCGCGAGCACATACGGGAATACTCCGATATAGGATCCTGTCGACGTCTTGATGAACCCTGCCAGCTGCGGCCCGGCAATCGCGCCGGCACCATACGCGAGGAAGACGACCCCGTAACACCTCGGGTAGTCGCAGGTGCCAAAATACCCGCCGGTGGTCGTCGGTGCGATGGCCAGCCAGCCCCCAAGACATCCCCACAGTACGGCAAAGGCAAGGATGTACACCGGTACGATCGGGATCTGCCACATGAGAAGTGAGGCCAGTGCGATCAGGATGAACGATACCATGGCAGTATTCCGGGGTGTTAACCTGTCGGTGAGTGCACCAAAGACAGGACGCCCGACCCCGTTAAAGATCGCAAAGAACCCAACGAGTAATATGGCAACCCCTGCCTCAATTCCCACATCGGTGCCTACCGGTTTTGCTATCGAGATAGCCATGAGGCCGGCAAGACAGCCGATGAAGTAACAGGCCCAGAGCCCGTAGAATGATGAGGATCTGAGCATGAGGGACCGGTTGTATTCGCAGGGTTTTTCCTCACCAGGTTTCAATGCAGGGGGTGTCCACCCCGACGGAACCCAGCCGGCAGTCGGGAATTTCAAGGGGAGCGCAAGCAGTGTCGTGAGAACAATAATCATGATACCAAAGATCTTAAACGTGTTCATCACACCCCAGGCCCCGATGAACCAGCCTGCGATATTCGCGGTAAAGAACGCGGAGAATCCGACCCCCAGCACCGTGAGCCCGACTGCCAGGCCCCGCCGGTCAGGAAACCAGCGTGCTGAAACAGCAACCAGCACACTATAGGAAATACCCACACCGATACCCCCGATCACTCCATACATTACAGAAAGCATCGGGACAGATGACGAAAAGGAAGCCAGAAGCCAGCCAAGGCCCGTCAGCACACCCCCGGTTATCGTCGTGTTCCGGGGCCCGTACCTTTCGATGATCTTCCCGGTAAACGGCATGGTAATTGCAAAGACTGCAAGAAACACCGAGAAGGGCAACAGGATATCATTTGCCGTTACTGCCTGGCCGTACTCACGGGAATAATACTCAGTAAGTGGCTCGACAAAGACACTCCACGCATAAATCGAACCCATGCACAGGTTGATAATCAGACCTGATGCGACAAGGCCCCACCTCCCCTTCTCAAGCGGCATCCCGAAAAGTGAAGTTCCGTGCCTGCCCGGGCTATCCTGCATAACGCTGCCTCCCGGAATAAAAAAAATGGAAGGGTATATCTCTCCATCCCTGAGATGTCACCGGGATCGATGCCCATCTCTTTTGCCGTAATGAGCCGTCGCAGGATCGTGCTGCTCCGGGTTTTGGGCAGTTTATCGAAATGGTCATGAGGATAGTACTCATGGGTACAAAGGGTGGAAGGGGGAAAAAGGTTGCCGGGAAGTGGTGATACGCGTTGGATAACCGCCAGGAAACAGGTTCCGGAGAATTTCATCCTGCCATACCCCAAGGCACTACAGGCATTATTTCCCTGATTTCCGGGATCTTTTCCTGTACAGAATTCTTGTAAGAGATCTTAAAAAATGCTCTCTGCGTGCCTATAGTGCCGGGAAAAAATTCGTGTCATCTTCTTCGTACCACAAAAAAGGAGTGGACTATTAAAAAAAGAACCGTTACCAGGCAACCTTCATGGCATCTTCAATTGTTATTGCCGGATCGACATGGGCAACGCCCAGGCTACTGAACGGCCCGACAATTTTGATCAATGCCTCTTCATTTGGTGCATCAAATATTGCCACGGATATATGCCTCCCGATAAGAAGGTACCGGTTGACAAGCTTTACATTTGGCGGATACTTGAAGTGCTTCCAGAGCTCGATCACCTTTTGCGTAGTTTCCGGGCTGAATTCGAACCAAAGAATAAACAGCATGTCTTATCACCTCACTCATCTGACTACCCCGTTTGCCCTGAACCTGCGTGAACGATTATCCGGGGGAACATAAATACACGTACCATGTTTCAGGGTATTGACAAGAATTATTGTCCGATCAAATATATCTTTCGCACAATAAAAAGAAAGGAAGAAAGGAGAAAGAGAGAATACTGACATGATTGGCACTATACCTTTCCTGGTGTGACGGATCATGCTGACCAGCCATAAACTCCTGCAGCAGTACTGGCACGATGACCGCTATGACACCGGGAACGTCCGGGTCTGGTATACTGACCGGGGCGCTCCCGGCGACCGGTCCAGCGTGAGCGGCCCTGACATCAGCCTGGAGCCATACTACATGAGCATCCGCTCAACCGATGGCGAAAAACCCGTACCGTATCACCGGATCCTGCTCATCACCTATGAGGGGAAGGTAACATTTGAGAACCGGAAGGTTGTGGGACTGGCAGACCAGATCATGGAAGAGAGTCAAAATATGAGATAGCCAAAGAAATACTGTTTTTTAATCCCTGACAAAGATTTTAGGATAGAACAAACCAATAAGATTCAGGAGAATTTCATGTCAACATTTACCGCCGTGCTCCACAAGGAGGATGAAATGTACGTGGCGGAATGCCCCGAAGTGGGTACGGTCAGCCAGGGAAGTACCGTTGAAGAAGCGGTCAGTAACCTTAAGGAAGCAACCGAACTTTACCTCGAAGAATTCCCTAAAACGAAAAAGAAACGGGCAATCCTGACAACCTTTGAGGTGTCATCGGTTGCCACATCATAAACCTGTTTCCGGGGATCTCACTATCAAAATATTGTGCAAAAAATTTGGTTTTACGATTTCCGGACGTACGGGAAGCCATGTGCGACTCTCAAAAATAACCGGCGAAGGAAAAGTTGGCACGGTTATTCCCGTTCATGACGAGTTGAAACCCGGTACACTCAAAGGAGTTCTCAAACTGGCAAAAGTCGATGTTGATGATTTTTACCGGTTTGTCTGATGCAGTCTGAATTTTTTTAGTGTAAATCGATCATATGACTTCCCCTTTTTCTCCCATAAAAAAAGACGACTGGGCATCTAAAAAGTAAGAATAAGGCCAGTTGTACATGTTCGTTTTTCCTGGATTGATGTATCGTAAGAGATCCCGGAAATTGTGTTTTCAAAGCCTGTCGTGCCTTTTAAAAAATCCCATACCTTTATTGCCCCCGCAGGACAACCTCCGACGTATGACACCAGATGAAGAAAAACAGTACCACTCCCAACGCCACCAGCGGGGCCTTTTGATCCCGGCCGGGTTGCTCATCGGCTTTGGGATCGGCATACTCGTTGGTCATTCCTGGCCGGGGCTGCTGATCGGTCTTGGGTCGGGGTTCCTTGCGTCAGCGTACCTGAAATCCACAGGACAACCTGCCGGTGATGCTGTCACTGGTGGTCTGGATCAGGGGTTCCGCTGGATGCCAGGGCTTATCGGGATCTTTTTTATCATCTTTGGTATCAGCGCAATCTGGGCACCGGCGAATTTCTGGCCATACATCGGTGCGGGATTCCTGATCCTGGTCGGGGTCTGGTTCCTCGCCCGGAGTATTGGAAAGGCATAGGACCCTACGATCCTCTTTTTTTTTAAAACCCTCATTCCCGATAAAGGAATAAAGTCCGGGATGTGGACTAGGGCTCAATTCAGGTGTTTCCTGTTTTTTAATGTTCCTGGTGACCATCCCGATACTCTTCTCAACGGTGAGGACTGCCAGACCTGTTCATGTCATTTGTGTTCGCTGGTCCCTGGCACACTTCCCGCGTTATCTGTTTTCCCACCCCCCAGCCTTTCACCCGACACGTTAAAAGCCCATCCGGACAAAACGAAGATGTATGCCACCCGATCCCGGTACCGGCCGGATTTTCATGGAGATGACAAAGTACCGGTACCTTACCCCCTCGGACCAGGAGAAGCGGCTGCCCCAGCCGCCCCTTGAAGTCCCACCCGACCCGGAAAAACCGATCATCGACCTCCCGGAACCGGCAACGATCATAGTCCCTCCCCGTGATCTCAGGACCGCAATCGAAGAACGGCACAGTGTCCGTGCGTATGCAAAAGAACCCCTCACCATTTCAGAGCTGGCGTTCCTGCTCTGGTGTACTCAAGGGATAAAAAAAGTTGCCGGCACCTATGCAACCTTCCGCACCGTCCCGTCAGCCGGGGCCCGCCACGCACTCGAAACCTACCTGCTTATCAATGACGTCACAGGGCTCGAACCGGGACTGTACCGGTATCTCGCCCTCACCCACCGTCTCCAGCAGCTCGACCTTGACCCGACGCTGCACATCCGGATCGCAAAAGCATGTCTCGACCAGCAGTTTATCATGCGGTGCGGTGTGGTCTTCCTCTGGGTCGCCGTCCCCTACCGGATGACCTGGCGGTACAGCGAGCGGGGCTACCGGGAACTGCACAAGGATGCCGGGCATGTCTGCCAGAACCTGTACCTTTCGGGACCGGCAGTCGGCTGCGGGGTCTGTGCACTGGCCGCGTACGATGATGATGTCATGCACGATATTCTTGGCATCGATGGCGTGGACCAGTTCCTGATCTATCTTGCCACGGTCGGGAAGACAGGGCCGGCAGACAGGTGAGAATATCAAACGGGATTTCCTCATCAACGTCAATCAGAGAAAGTCCGGCGCGGATGACTTCCCCCGTTTTTTTAAAAGAATCGTGAGGAAATATACGGGGTTTTTCCATGAGCATCTCCTCCCCCGTAGCGACACGGTCCGCATTTCACTTCTTTTAATTATTGGAGCCTTTATTATGGGGAACGGATACCACCTGAGGAAAACCAGTCGGAAAACAATACGTATAAATAGTGAAAAAAGGAGATCCACGATTATCCCGGGGTACCCTATACGCTCACGAACTCCGCCCGTGAGCAGCTGAAAAGAAAACACAGTATTTTTACGCTTATACCAGGATACTCTTTGAAGAGGATTTATAGCAGGAAAATGCCGGCACCATCGCGTCTGGCATATAATCTGACGGGAGGAATGACCAGATGACAAGAAAGATGCAGAAAAACGTGTACCGGGGGCATGCCCTCAAAATAACCTTAGTAATAATGATCGTTGCGTTCATGCTCGTGGGTTTTGCATCAGCGCGACCGGCAGGAAAGGAGTCCTACAATGGCAGGGAAGCCGCCGCCAATGAAGTTCTCGTGAAGTTCAAGGCAGTAACGCCAGAGGAGATCCACACTATAAAGATAAAGGAGGACGTGGATGAGGCAGAATCCGTGGGAAGTACCGGGGCAATGCGTCTCCACTCAAAAAGCAAGAATGTCGCCGCACTGATCAGTGAATTGTCCGCGAGAGGTGACGTGGAATATGCCGAACCTAATTACATCGTCAATGCTGTGGAGACCTTCCCCGACGATCCCTACTTTGTCAATGGCAACCTCTGGGG
>DATKZP010000132.1:0-42010 GCA_035527915.1 Methanoregula sp.
TGCAATGAGTGCCTTTACGCGTGATTCGTCTGCTGTTACACCTGCGGCGCTCAGGACTGCCTTGACGCCATTCTCATCGACCTTCTTGCCTGCCTTGTGCAGGAGAAGTGCTGCATAGATATACTCCATCTTGTTCACCTCAATATCTGAAAACTTATTTTACCAGGCTTTTGACTACCTGGCTTTCCCGGTACGCTTTACCAATAATCGCATCAACAACGTCTTTCTCGTAGATCGCTGCTTCGACTGCAAGTCCTCGTGCATCCCTGACTGCTTTTGTCAGGATCGCGCCCATCGTGTCCTTCGTCGGGATTGCTGCGTTGACCGACAGGTTGAATGCCTGAAGTCCCGCAAGCTGGATCTGTCCGAGAATAACGGTCTCGTCAACGGCAAGCACGGATGGCTCAAAGATATCTCCGTCATGGTATGCAACCTGCAGTGCAAGTCCGACATCCATAGGCTTAATATCGAGCTTTGCCAGGATGTTCGCAAGCTTTGCCGAGATGACGCCGCCTTTCTTCACGACCGTCTTGGTCTCTTTGATCCTGACCTTCCCGCCTTCAATCGCTGCGGGTATACCAGCCTGCTGGAGCTCCCCGACAATCGGACCCGGCTTGAAACTGGTCGGACCCTTTGCGATGACAATATCCTCCGGCGCTTTTTCGCCGGGCTTTGCCGCCATCTTTGTCTTGGTCTTTTGCAGCTGCTTGAAGAGCCTGAACGGGTTGTCGTTGGTGAAGATAAGAGCCGAGTGGCCGGACACATATTTTGTGAGGCCTTTCACATCGCCACCAATCTCTTCGAACGCGTGCTTGATGAGCGTGTTCCTGGTCACCTTGATAACAGCCTTACCGCGGAGGTTCCTGCGGATCTGCTGCAGCTGCTGTGCCGGGATACCATATGTATCGACAAGTCCAATCAACGTGAACTTTTTTGCGTTCTTGCTGATATCAGCGACCTCGTCCTTTTTCCATGAGGGAAGGTGGTGTGTATACAACGCCATTATTCCAACCTCACTGCAGGACCCATGGTCGTCTTGACAAAGACAGAACGGATGTTCAGCGGACCCTGATCGAGAACAGACTCAATCCTCTTGATGATCGCTTCGATATTCTCTGCGATCTGTTCAGGCTTCATAGCAGTTGAACCGACCTTTGTAGAGAAGACCCTCTTGTCTTTTGTCCTGATCTTCACCGAGTTGCGCAGACGCTCGACTATCGGGCGGATATCCTGCCCTCCAGCAATCGGCATCGGCATCCTGCCCCGCGGACCGAGCCGGGGACCTAAGAACCGTCCGACCTGTGGCATCACAGCCATCTCTGCAAGGAAGAACCGGTGTGTACTGGCAACTTTCCGTGCTTCGCGGGGTGCACCGCCAAGCCGCTCAACTTCTTCAGGGCCGATAATCAGATCAACCTTGGCATCCTTTGCCTGGGTAACGATATCTCCCTTCCCGATTACACAGATCATGATTTTTTCGCCGAGTCCGTGGGGAAGAAGAATCGTCTCGTCAATACGATTTTTCGGCTGCGCCATATCGATATTCTTGAGATTGATGGTAATATCGATGCTCTCAGAGAACTTACGCTCTGGCGCTTTTTCAATCGCCGTTTTTACGGCTTCCAAAATTTTGGCCCTATCAACCATCAGATACCTCCATAGTTTGCGACCTTTCGATCTCCTATGGTTTTCTCATGTTATTTCACGAGAACACTGTCATATTTGCCTTCATTGATGAGGGCGAAGACATCTTTTGCCTTCTGACCGTCAATGGTAACTCCCATGCTCACACACGTCCCGATGACCTCTTTTACTGCGGTCTTCAGCTCGTAGGAGAGCATGCCCTCGAGTTTCATGTTGGCAATTCTGACAGCGGCCTCAAATGGTAGATTACCTACCACTTTGACGTTAGGCTCTGCTGAACCTTTCTCGATATTAGCCTCTTTTTTAATGAGCGCCGTAGTAGGTGGTATACCCACGGTGACGGTGAAGTTCTTCTTTGCATCGACTTCAATCTTGACCGGGACCTGCATTCCGTTGAATGAGGCGGTCTTTTGGTTGATCTCATCGACAACTGCCTTCACGTTGATACCGAGTGGTCCGAGCGACGGTCCAAGAGGTGGACCTGCTGTAGCCTTTCCGCCGGGTACTAAAACCTCGACCACTTCTGCCATAGTCTTTGCACCATGCCGTCCCTTTGATAAAGAGCACTAAGCTTGGGTCTGTAAATATTGATGGGAAAGGTCATAAAGGTGATCTCATAAATGGGGAATGAATCGTATGATAACGCAGATGGATTCAATTGTTTTTTCCCATTCAACATCACTCGCCCAGGCAGGTTCCCGACGAGGAGGCCAATCGTCCCCTATCGGGGGGTGGGCAAACTCACTATGCTCATGAAGGTCTGATATCCACCCCCTCCTTCCGGCCCCGTTTCAGCCTCCGATTACCCTTCCGAACCACCCAAAAAACACTAATTCGTCAAAAACCAGCACTATTGTTTTGCGATTAGCCTGATTTGACCCCTGTTTGGCTATTTAAAGCCAAATCGCGACTGAAAATGACCGCTAATAGCACCTATTGGATGGAGGATAATCCGGAAAACGGCCTGACTATCCTGTATGGCTTACCGCAGAAATTCACCCAGCAAAAATCCGCACATAACGGTGTTTGGAGGGGCGATCCCGATAGCCCGCGATGGGCTGGACGGTCAGGCGGGAACGAAGGGGATTTTCGGATACCCGATTTCACGTCGGAGGATGCCGTTGGGGATTCCCTGTCAGACATATGTCAGCTGATAGTCACCGGGAGTCGCAGGAGTCATGAGTCACTGGGGTAATACGGTTGCCCGTGGACGGGTCATGACCCCTCGATCCCGTCAATGAGTGTGTCCGCTACCGGATCCCGGTATCGATGGAGATATCGAGCAGGACCGTTTCGCCGTTCCGGATTGTCACGGTCTTTGGCAGCTCGGGGCTCCCACCGATTCCCTGGTGCTGGATATCGACCACATACGTCCCCGGCTTCAGGGAAACCATATAACCGGTCTCCGGATCGGCGGTCACCGTTGTGATAACGGTTCCTGTTGGGGTTGAGATGGTAATCGGGCGTGCCGCGTACGCAGCAACAAGCCGGTCATGAGGTACCGTGCACGGCTCAACCGGGCAGAGCGGGCCGATGGAGACTTTGCCGGTCAGCGTCCCGTTTCCATCCCCTGTTTCTGCCGGCTGGCTGCCACTGAACAAGACAATCGCAACGGCAATGATGGTAACCACCAGGATTATGATGATAAGGGGGCTCCTTCCTTGTATTGATGTTTTTTGCGTCATATATTCCTCACGAATTTTTGCTCTTTATCGACAATGCTGATGAGGGGAACTATAGCTGCGGATGATCGATTGGCAGAAGCATGTATCGACATTAGAATAGTGACCGTATAAATTTTCGGGAAAACAGGAGGAATCATCAGGCTCAAGCTCCGATTTCCAAAAAGCCAAGCCCCTTTTAGAGAAGATGCAATTGGTTAACGCTACTACTCTGGCAGGAATCTGAATAAGAAAAAGGATTAGGAATAGTTACCGGTCCGAGAACTTCTCTACCACGCGGACGTTGTCACCACGGAGGGTAATCGGGATCGGTACCACGCTCTCGTAGAGCTCAACCGTGATCTCTTCTTTTGCGGAGTCAACGCGTTTGACCACTGCTTTCTCGCCTTTGAACGGTCCGGCAATTACCTCGACAATCGTACCTTCTTCAATACCAGCAACAACAGGTTTTGGAATGAGAAAGTGCCCGACTTCGGCAAGGTTCGTTTCACCTTTGATAACCGCGCGCGCGTGGGCAATCAGCTCCACGAGCTGCTCAATCCTGTTCAGCTTCTCCGGGGTTTCAACGAGCACGTAGCCCTGCAATTCGTTAGGTACGATAATCGCGGTCACTTTAACGTCAGTCGCCTTGGTATCGATCGCCTTGAGGATGTTGTCGGCAACTGTCCGCTCCTGCTTGGAGGTCGTTTTAATCGCAAAGATCCGATTGATAAAGACCTCGGGGGCGGCAGGAATCTGCGGTGCTGCAGGTGGGGGGGATATTGGTTGTGTCATACCCATCAGTGCGGCAATAATATGAAGAACTCGTAGATGACAAATCCAATCAGACCGACAACTAAGACACCTGCGGCAGCGACGATTGCGATCTTCGTAAACTCTTCCCGGGTAGGGGTGCGTGCGAGTTTTAACACCCGCATGTATTTGCGGAATAACTCCTCGTGGAGTATTTCAACTTTGAAATCAGGTTTTGAAATTTCCATAGCTGCTCACTTGAGAAAATCGATCTCAAACTGTTTCTGTACTTTGGGGGTAAGCTTCTCATTACGACCATATATTTGTGGCGACCGTACGCCCGTGATCACAAGCAGGGTCCGCATCTTGTTCTGCATGGCGGAGTCGATCTGCGCACCCCAGATGATCCGGGCGTTCGGGTCTACCCGGTTGTAGACTTCCTGCACCACGCCTTCGGCTTCTTCCATGGTCATGTCCGGACCGCCAACCACATTGACGAGTGCGGCGGTTGCACCGCTGATATCCACATCGAGAAGCGGGGAACGGATCGCCTTTTTGACCGAGTCTGCTGCTTTATCCTCGCTGTCACTCTCGCCCATCCCAATCATGGCGACTCCGCCCCGCTCCATGACCGTGCGCACATCGGCAAAGTCCAGGTTAACCAGCCCGGGCATGGTGATCAGTTCGGTAATGCCCTTGACTGCACGCATAAGAACTTCATCGGCAACCTTGAACGCGGCGTAGAGCGGGAGCTTGGGTACGACTTCGAGCAGCCGTTCATTGGGCACAACAATAACCGTGTCTGCCACATCCCGCAGGCGCTCAAGCCCTGCCTCTGCGTTCTCCATGCGGATGGCACCTTCCGCAGCAAACGGCAGCGTGACAATCGCAATGGTAAGCGCCCCTTCCTCCCTTGCAGCCTTTGCAACAACCGGGGCGACACCCGTACCGGTACCTCCTCCAAGACCGACGGTGATAAAAACCATATCGGAACCAGAAACAACTGCACGGATCTCCTGCTCGTTTTCAAGCGCCGCCTCTTCACCGATCTGGGGGATGGACCCGGCACCGAGACCCCGGGTTCGCTGCCTCCCGACAAGGATCCGCTGATCTGCCTGGGTACGGATCAGGTGCTGGGCATCCGTATTGATGGCGATAAGTTTTGCCCCGTGGATACCTTCTTCCATCATACGGGAGATTGTATTCGATCCCCCGCCACCACAACCAATCACCGTGATCTCGGTCCTGAGCTCGGCCAGGATCTGGTCAAGGTCTTCATTATTCTGCGAGACTGACACTGTTTCGTCTCTTGCCTTTGTAAGTGCCTCTTCAACAATTGACCTCATGCAAACTTCTCCAACCCCGGGATGTGGATCTTAATTTCACTGCAGGAAGATACCATGTCGGGAGTGATTACCCTGCCATTTATCACGACTTCCTGACCCGTAACCAAGTGCTTGTAGGAAGGTCCGGGAGGTACCCCTAGTTCGCGCGCTTTGTGGGGGTCGAACCTTACCTTATGTATGATCAGGGTTTCTTTCTTCGTTGCAGTGATCTCTTTATTACGTATGATTTTTACGCACAATGTATTTAAATCATTTATTATTTGTGACGAATGATTCTCAAACGTGATAAATTCAGGAAGCAGGCGATTATCACACGTGGAAAGGTGAACAACCGGCAGGTTATCAAGAGATTTTATCAGGCCCGGCTCGTCTGATTTTACTGTTTCATTCATCAAATCCGGATTTATTCGGACCCTGCAAAGGCTTCCCTCTCCCTGCAGATCATGCGGGTAGCACCGGGCACCAGAAGAAACCTGCTCTGCCATCTCCCGCACAGCCCGGTATGTATCCCACGACAGGTTTCCCATTGCCATAATCTCGCTTTCCGACAGCCTGATAATCGAGAGCCGGTTGAGCATTTCTGAAAGCCTGCTGAGATTTGTGTAATCCAGCGCTTTCCGGTCGATATATGCGGCAACAGCCCCGCTCTTTGCCATCATTTCCCGGATCATCTCTTCGTCCAGCACTGCAATCTCCCGTGAATGGGCAATATGCCCGAATGCCCCGCGGGAGGTTAAGGCAATCTCCGTTTCCCGGGTGGCGTAATGGGTACCGCCAAATCCTATGAGGGGGACGGAATTTACCGGAGATGCCGACAATACGCTCTCGGCAACAGCTCTTGCAGCATCCTGATCGGTCCATTCCTTCTCGGTACTCCCGATTTCAACAAAGAATGAAGGCAGGGAAAGTCCGGTCGGTCCGTGGTGGGTGACTTCACAGGAGACACGATACCCTTCCGGACAGTGCTTTCTGAGCGCACGGAGCGTTGCCTGCATCATCACGGGGGCTGCAGGGGCAAGTGTGCGGGGCGTTCCTCCCACGTCCGCGGTTCCGAAATTGCCGGTTACATGCACGGTCAGGACCGGGACGGGATTGACACTGTAATGCCGGGAGAGGAATATAAGCAGATCTGCATCGATCTGTGCATCGATATGTTCTGCATGGATCAGCCGCTCCTCAATCTCAATAAACTCGTACGTGCGATCCGGTCCCCCATACCCGAATGAAGGATCATGAGTGAGAAGCTGTTCGATATGGTGCCGGATATTCACTCCTGCCTTGTCCTGCCGGGAGTTAATAAACGCGACCTTCATAAAGGATAGATTAGTGGTTCACAGCAATTAAGAGTCTCGTGCTGAATGAAAGATAAACACTATGAAGAAGTACACAGCATAGTGTTACCATGGACACAGATAAGATTGCACAGGCATTCAAGAGTGCAGAAATCGAGAAAACCATTACCTGCCCGGAGGCATTTTCCATCGCTGCAAAGTTCGGCATTCCCAAAAAGGAGATCAGCGAGTACTGTAATACACACGGCATCAAGATCCGCGGCTGTCAGTTGGGCTGCTTCAAATGAGTCTGTTTTTAACGCTCGTTTCTGTATCAGAGGCTGTCGCGGGAATCAGGAAGCTTGCGGTAAAATGCGGGGATGAATCGGAGCCGCTCAGTGAAGCGCTCCACCGCATTCTCGCACGGGATGTACATGCCGATGTCGATATCCCCGGCTTCACCCGCTCTGTCGTAGATGGGTATGCAGTGCGTGCTGCCGACACCACGGGTTCGGGCGATGCCATCCCTTCGATGCTCAACCTTCAGGGCAGGGTTGCGATGGGGGCGTCTTCAAATCATCGTATAAAATCGGGCGACTGCATCTACGTTCCTACCGGAGGGATCCTCCCGGAAGGTGCTGATGCCGTGGTGATGATAGAACATGCCGAACAGCTCGGCGAGGAAGTTTTAGTGAAAAAACCTGTAGCACATGGGGAAAACGTACTCTTTTTTAACGAGGATTTCTCGTCCGGTGAAGTTGTTTGTAACCAGGGGCGAAGACTTTCATCACAGGATATCGGCGTGCTTGCCGCTGCAGGATGCACAGATGTGCCGGTCGTTAAGATACCAAGAGTTGGCATCATCTCCACCGGCAATGAACTGGTCGAGGTGAGCAAAAAGCCGATGCCCGGGCAGGTGCGGGATGTCAACTCGTACGTGATCGCCTCGTTTGTACGTGAGCAGGGATGCAGACCGGTACTTTATGGGATCGTCCGGGATGACCGGGAGGCACTTCGTTTGGCAATAAGCCATGCAACCGCAGAATGCGATGCCGTCATGATCTCCGGGGGCAGTTCCAAAGACGACCGCGACATGGTTGCCGCGATCATACTTGAGCTGGGCGAGGTCCTGATCCACGGGATCGCAATTTCCCCGGGCAAACCCACCATTATCGGGAGATGCGGGACTGTTCCGGTGATCGGGCTTCCCGGTCACCCTGCTTCTGCATTCATCGTGCTCATCGCAATTGTCCGTCACCTTCTCACCGCAATGACCGGTGAGACAGGCAGCAGTATACGAACACTTCAGGCCACGCTCGGGCAGAATATTTCATCGTCAAAGGGCAGGGAGGATTATGTGCGCGTTGCAGTACGGGACGGGATCGCAACTCCCCTGTTTGGAAAATCCGGTCTGCTGAATACGCTGGTGAGAAGCACGGGTGTAATACGGGTGCCTGCTGAAAGCGAGGGGCTGGAGACAGGAACGCAGGTTGAGGTGATCGTGTGGTAAAACGTTATCTCACCGTGACGTCCCTTAATGAAACCCTCTCTCTCCTTTACACCGGGTTCACCTGCACCCCGTCACGCGAGCGGGTACCATTACTCAAATCAGTCGGACGGGTTACCGCAGAACCTATCTTTGCCCACTACTCGGTACCCGAAGTCCATCTGGCGGCAATGGACGGCATCGCGGTTGTCAGTAAAGAGACCCGGGGAGCAAGTGAGCAGCACCCGGTCACGCTGGAAAAGGCAGTGAGGGTGAACACCGGTAATGTCGTACCACCCCGGTACGATGCCGTGATCATGATCGAGGATGTGCATATCGATAACGAGCGGTTTACCATCCGGAAAGCAGCACCCCCCTGGCAGCACGTCCGCCCGGCGGGAGAGGACATCGGTGAGTCTGAGATGGCGCTGCCGTCCCGCCACCTGATCCGCCCATCTGATCCCGGGGCTCTCGCCGCATATGGCATCACTGAGGTAACGGTACTTACCGTACGGATTGGATTGATCCCGACTGGCAGTGAGCTTGTCCCTCACGGGGACCACCCGGCCCCGGGGCAGGTAGTGGAGAGCAATACCGTGATGGCCGAATCAATGCTGGCTACGCTCGGTGCTCGCTGCACACGCTACCCCATGGTAAAAGACGACCCGGCACAGATCAGGAAAACAGTGCAGCGTGCTGTTGCCGAAAATGATCTCGTAATCATCTCTGCAGGATCGTCAGCCGGGACTAAAGATTACACTGCAGAGGTGATCGCAGAACTGGGCGAGGTCCTGATCCATGGGGTTGCGATCAAACCCGGTAAACCGGCAATCATCGGGCGGATCGCTGGTAAACCGATCATCGGCATGCCGGGGTACCCCCTCTCAGCATTGACGGTACTGCGGGAGATCGTGACGCCGCTACTCCACAGGTTCGGCCTTCCCATTCCCACATTTGGAACGGTTGACGCCCGGTTTACCGTTTCGGTCTCCAAGGATATCGGCAGTGACGAGTTCATTCTGTGTTCACTGGGCCACGTAGGGGACCGCTGGGTGCTCTCTCCCCTCTCACGAGGTGCCGGGGTGCAGATGAGTGCGGTGCGCTCAAACGCATACCTGAAAATTCCGGCAGGCGTCGAAGGCTGCGAGGCGGGTAAAAGCGTGACTGCAACACTGACCGTTTCCCGCACTGAAGCTGAGCGGGCCCTCCTCATTACCGGGAGCCACGATCCTCTTGTGGATTATCTCGCTGACCTTCTCCAGCAAGAGGAGATCGAACTTCACTCCACCCACGTCGGAAGCATGGGAGGGATCCTTGCGCTGAAGAAGGACGAGTGCCATGCGGCGCCAGTGCACCTGCTTGCAGAAACCGGGGATTACAATATCCCATACCTGAAAAAATACCTGCCCGGCGAAGACCTCGTTTTACTCTGCGTTGCAGAACGCCAGCAGGGTATCGTGTCGAAGACCGGCATTGGGTTTGACGAAATTCCTGCTCACCAGTTCATAAACAGGCAGCGGGGTTCGGGGACACGGATGCTGCTTGACCATGAACTCAGACTGCGGGGAATCAGTCCTGCAACGATACGGGGCTATGAGCGTGAAGTGACCACCCACCTGGCCGTGGCACTTGCGGTGAAATCCGGTGAGGCGGATGCAGGGTTGTGCGTCTATAGTGCAGCAAAGGCACTCGGGCTCCGGTTCATACCGGTGGCATCCGAGCGTTACGAGATTGCCCTGCGTAGCGGGCATCTTGATGATCCAAGGGTCTCCTCACTCTGTGATACCATTATATCTCCTGCTTTTAAGGAGATCCTCGACCGGCTCGGGGGATACGATACCCAGGAGACAGGCGTGCGGCGCGTACTGCCATGAATACTGCTTCTTCAGGAGTCGCGCACGGTACCACTTCCCTGATATCCCATGATTTCAGGCCAAAAACCGGTTTTTTCATTTTTAATGCGATTGCAATCTCCGAGAGTGTCCCGTAACCCCCTCCGATCGCGATGACCGCATCGGCTGACTGGGCAACAAGTACGTTTCGTGCATGTCCAAGTCCCGTGCGAATGACGATATCAAGGTACTGGTTCCCATTACCGGTATCCGGCACGATACCGATGGTCAGCCCGTCATTTTCCTTTACGCCCTTACACGCCGCTTCCATAACCCCATAGAGTCCGCCGCAGACCAGCGTTTCATGGTTTTTGGCAACAAGGCGACCAACTTCCTGCGCCACAGCATATTCTTCCGGGGTTGCATCAGCAGCACCGATCACCGCAATCTGTCCCATGCTTTGTGTATATGCGGTCTGTGAAAATAGGCTGTGGTTAGAAATGCCTTTCCTCCATGGGGCCTCATGAACGGCACAGGGTTTCATCTTTCCTTACCATGCAGGATACGGGTTTTTTTTAGATACACTCACGTTTGGCATTCGCTGAAGATACCATCTGCGGGTAATATCTGGTCACATACTCCTTGACCATACGCCGTGCACTGAACTGGGGCGCGATGCTTTTGATCGACTCCTTCATCATCTCCACCCATCCATGGGGAATGCCATCGAGGGAACTCCTATAATAGAGCGGCACTACCTTCTGCTCAAGGATATCGTACAGGGCGGCCGCATCCTCAGCATCCCGGTCCCCCTCGCAGGATTCTGCACCGAATGCCCATCCGTTCCTGCCATTGTATCCTTCCAGCCACCACCCGTCAAGGATGCTCATGTTCAGGACGCCGTTTATCCCCGCCTTCATGCCGCTCGTCCCACACGCTTCCATAGGGGGGAGGGGGTTATTGAGCCAGACATCGACCCCGTGCACCAGGTACTGGGCGGTCTGCTCACTGTAGTCTTCCACAATAGCGATCCTTCCTTCAAATTCCGGCTGCCGGGCGATCTGGTATATTTTCTGGAGTATGCGTTTTCCCTCAAAATCCGACTCGTGGGCCTTGCCCGCAAAGATGAGCTGGACAGGCCACCACGGGTTAGAGATGATCTTTTTAAGCCGGTCGATGTCATAGAAGATAAGGTCTGCACGCTTGTAGGTAGCAAAGCGCCGTGCAAAACCGATAGTGAGGACTGACGAATTCATGAAGGGCCCTCCGGTGACAAAGTTTGCGGTTTCGTCCCGAACCTTCGTCCACTTCACCCGCTTGCGCTCGCGGATCCGGTTGAAAAGCTTGTTCTTGAGCTGAAGATGCAGTACCCAGAGGTCCTTGTCCGGGATCTCGTCCACAAGGTTCCAGATGGTTTCATCATCATACTCCTGCTGCCAGTTGGGGGCAACGTAATAGAAATGTGAGTCAAGGAGATCCTCGATCCGCGAGTTCATCCATGTTGCCAGGTGGACACCGTTGGTGATCACATCTATGGGAATCCGATCTTCGGGGAGATCTCGCCAGAGACCCCGCCACATCTGCCGGGTTACCTCTCCATGTTTTTCCGAGACAGCATTATGATACCCGGAAAGTCGTAGTGCAAGTACCGTCATGTTGAACCCGTTGTCAGGGTGATCCGGGTGCTTCCCCAGCGCGAGAAACTGCTCACGGTCAATGCCAAGTTCCCCGTAATACGAGCCGAAGTACTTATCCATCGATTCATGTGAAAAGACATCATGGCCTGCTGCTACCGGTGTATGGGTGGTAAAGACGGTCGTTCCCTGCACCTGACGTACTGCCTCATCGAACGTGATCCCGTGCTCCACGCGTTCACGGATACGTTCCAGCAGGGCAAACGCCGGGTGTCCTTCATTGAGGTGTACGCCCGAGTACTCTATCCCCAGCGTCTGCAACACCTTGCGGCCTCCGATACCTAAGACAATCTCCTGCCTGAGCCGTGCCTCGGGGTCGCTCATGTACAGGCTTGAGGATATCCGCCGGCTCGCTTCATCATTTAAGGGAATATCGGTGTCAAGAAGGTAGAGCGGGATCCTGCCAACATCCACCTTCCAGACGGCAACATAGATCGCAGGTTCAACATACGGCACCCGGATGACCAGATGTTCCCCGTCCCGGTTCAGCACCCTCTTGACCGGCGCCGCATCGCGTTCAAGGAACTCCTTCACCCCGACCTGCCAGCCGTCCGACTGGATGTGCTGGTGGAGGTATCCCTCCGAGTACATAAATCCCACCGCAACGAGCGGCACCCCGAGGTCACTGCACTCCTTGAGGTGGTCACCGGCGAGGAAACCAAGACCGCCGGCATAAAAGGGGAGGGAGTGGTGCAACCCGTACTCCGCGGAAAAATAGGCGATGGTCAGGGCCTGCTGCCCGGGATACTGTTCCCCAAACCAGCTGTTCTTGTTATTCAGGTACCGCCGGAAGCGGTTCATGATGATATCATACCTGCGGAGGTATTCAGCATTGTTCTCCGCGGCCTCCATGAACTCGGCCGGTATGTCCCGCAGCATCTTCACCGGGTTGTGGATGCTCGCTTTCCATGCTTCCTGGTTTAACTGCTTAAAAAGGATCCGTACCTCCGGGTGCCAGCTCCACCAGAGATTATAGGCAAGATCGAGAAGTCCTGATATCCTGAATGGGATGTGGGTATACTGGTTGCGAATAGTCTTCACGCAATGTCTGCCTTAGAAACACAGGGGGATAAAATTTGTGTAGATGCCTAACGGGGAATTCACGACGGAAGTGTTGGAAGGTGATGATCCGGCACGTCCGGTCTTACTCCACCCCACCGTTCCGGTTGATCACCATCAGCCGTTGCTCGGTCATCTCTTCGATTGCGTACCGCGGTCCTTCGCGCCCGATACCCGAACCTTTCACCCCGCCATACGGCATCTGGTCAACGCGGAAGGTGGGAATGTCGTTTACTATAACGCC
This sequence comes from Methanoregula sp., assembly GCA_035527915.1. Lineage (GTDB taxonomy): Archaea > Halobacteriota > Methanomicrobia > Methanomicrobiales > Methanospirillaceae > Methanoregula. The sequence goes on from DATKZP010000132.1 coordinate 12,991, forward strand.
ACCGACTTCCATTTCTCCAAAAGCATGCATAATCCGGTTGATGTTCTGGGTGAAGATCCCTACCTGAAGACCATACTCACCTGCGTTTGCCATCCGCAGGGCATCTGAAAAATCATCATAGGGAGTGACAGAGATGACCGGGGCAAATACTTCTTCTTTGTTCACTCTCATGTCCGGTTTTGAATCAACTATAACCGTAGGTGCAAACAGTGTTCCATCGAGGGTACCACCAGTAAGGATCCGTGCACCCTGTTTCACGGCTTCCAGCACTTTCCGGTACGCCTCTTCTGCTTTCAGCCGGTCAATCATCGGACCTACATCTGTTGAAGGGTCACGGGGGTCCCCAAACTTCAGCATTTTTACCGCTGATAGAATCTTTTCAAGAGTACGATCATAGACAGCGCGGTGCACCAAAACCCTCTGGACCGAGATGCAGACCTGACCGGCGTTGATGAAACCTCCGGTTGCGATCCGGTTTGCAGCAAAATCGAGGTTTGCATCCTCATGCACGATCACCGCTGCATTCCCCCCCAGTTCCAGTCCTACTTTTTTTCGTCCCGCTATCTCCCGCAGGTGCCAGCCAACTGTACAACTGCCGGTGAACGACAGGTACGCGATCCGTGGATCCCGTGCCAGCTGCTCCGCACGGACATTTGCGCAGGGCACTACACTGATCGCTTCAGGAGGCAGACCTGCAGCGAGTGCCATCTCGCCAAGAAGTAAACTGCACACAGGTGTTGCAGATGCGGGCTTGAGAATGATGGAGTTTCCCGCAGCAATGGCTGGCGCGAGTTTGTGGCAGGCGAGATTCAGCGGGAAATTAAACGGGACGATCCCTGCAACAGGCCCAAGCGGGAACCGCTGGAGAAATCCAACCCTCCCTTGAGTGTCATCGGTCCAGTCCAGCGGTATGATCTCCCCGTAGATCCGTTTTGCCTCATCAGCAGAAGTGCGGACGGTTACCTCGGCGCGTGAGACTTCGTTTGCCGCGAACTTTTTTGTCTTGCCACCCTCCATAACCATGACATCGACCAGTTCGTCCGATCGTGTGTGGATCTCATCGGCAAGACAGGCAAGGATGCGTGAGCGGGCACCGGATGACAACCTGCGGGTTTTTTCAAATCCCTGCACTGCAGCAGCAACCGCCTCTTCCAGATCGTTTGGGCTTGCCTGGCAGACCTTCGCATACACTTCACCGGTGTAGGGAAACCGTACGTTCACGATCTCTTCGGTCTGTTTCTTAACACCACCAAGAATAACGGGGTATGTTTCCATCATCGATCACTCCGGTTTGTTCTTATGTACTTTTCTTATAAACATTGAATATCCCCCTGCACCCCGGCATGTAGGGGGTTTTGCACTGAATTTTTTTGTGTCCGCAGTTATCTGTCAGGAACTGCCAGATCCACCAGAGCTGCTTAATGAGGAGATAGGTTCACCCTGATTAAGAAGGTACAACCCGGTAAAAAAAGCAGAGTTTCTGAGGTTACCTGTATCATAACCGTGTCAGTTTTACCGGCACCTGGAGTATGGCATCATTAACGCCGCTTTCCTTACGGTCATCAGCGCATAAGTAATATTTTCCCTGCTTCTTTATCGTGATGGTCTTCTCCTGGGGTGTGGTGATGTCATTAAACTGGACTATAGGAACAAGACCCTCGTAGACCCAGATCTTCGCTACCGCATCCCATACCGGTTTGACGGTCTGGATCTTTTCTTTGTCTGATACATCGATAAACAGCACATTCACATTTACCGAACCGCTCCCCGGAGATGTCGCCCAGACAATATACTTCTGATCAGGGTAGAGGTAATCTACACCAAGTTCCTTCTGGACGTCAAGACAGTCAAAGTCATTGAAATGGATGTTTATGGTGGTATCGATTCCTGCAGTTCTGGCAGCTTGCGCAGAGGCAAGAGTCTGCGACGTGCCGGTCACGACGGCATTAGCAGGTGCCTGGGTACCGGTGCCGGTTTTTTGTGGAGAGGTTTGTGGCGCGGTGCAACCGGCGGTACAGATGAGCACGATCACCAGTACGGTAAAAATACCTAATAATGCATGGGATCTCATGATGTTCAATGCAAAATTGACGCTTATATGGCTTACGATCCTAAAATATTCACTTTTTTCAGGTTATGGCATGCCGGGTGGGATCCGGCATACGGTTGTGGGTGAAAAACTACTTTGTGCAGCGAAGCCAACATTCCTTCACGCACGCAATTTGCGTCCGATAACAATACGAGAGGGGTTTTGTGAAGGAAGTCGCTGCAAATTTTAATGCACAATCGATCGAGCGTGAGGTGCAGGAACACTGGTGCATCCACGACACTTATAAGACCGTAAAACAGCACCGCAGTGCAGGAAAACCGTTCTTTTTTGTTGACGGGCCACCCTATACCACGGGCACCATTCACCTTGGAACCGCGTGGAACAAGATATTAAAAGACAGCATCCTGCGATACCTCAGGATGAACGGCAGGAATGTTATTGACCGTGCAGGTTACGACATGCACGGGTTGCCAATCGAAGTCAAGGTGGAACAGGAGCTCGGTTTTGAATCCAAAAAAGATATCGAGAAGTACGGTATCCAGAAGTTCATCGAGCAGTGCCGGGAGTTTGCGATCAGGAACAAGCTCCTGATGGATGACCAGTTCACCAGCCTCGGAGTCTGGCTCGATTTCCCCGGTGCATACAAAACCGTCATGCCCGATTACATCGAAGCTGCATGGTGGACGCTTGCCCGGGCGGAAGATAAGGGCATGCTCGAACGCGGGCATCGTGTCGTGAACTGGTGTCCACGGTGTGAAACGGCGATAGCAGATGCTGAAGTGGAATACGCAGATGAGAACGACCCCTCCGTCTTTGTCAAGTTCCCCCTCAAAGGCAGGACCAACGAATTCCTTGTGATCTGGACGACAACGCCATGGACGCTGCCGGCCAACGTTGCAGTTGCGGTTGCAAAGGATTTCGAGTATGCAAAAGTGCTCGCAAAAAAAGACGACAAGGAGACGATCCTGTGGATTGCCGAACCGCTCGTGAAAGCGGTACTCAAGAAGGGACGCTGCAAGGACTATGCCATCCTTGAGACAAAGAAGGGTGCCGATCTCGTAGGATTGGAGTATGAATCCCCGCTCGCCTCATGCGTGCCACTCCAGCGCGAGATCGTGCACAAAGTCCTCGCAGCAGATTTTGTAGCACTCGAAAACACCGGTATGGTGCACATCGCGCCCGGCCATGGCTGGGACGACTTCGTGCTCGGCACAAAGGAAGGACTTGCCATTGTCTGCCCCGTGGATGGTGCCGGGAAATTCAAGAAAGAGGCCGGGATATTTGCCGGCCAGTTCGTGCGGGATTCCAACGAGAACGTGCTGGTGGCGCTCGGCGATCACCTGTTCGCAAAGGAGACCGTTACCCACCGCTACGGCCACTGCTGGCGCTGCAAGACGCCAATCATCTTCCGGGCCACCTCACAGTGGTTCTTAAAGATCTCCGAGATGCGGGACCTGATGCTTGCTGAAGTAGCAAAGGTAACCTGGTATCCTGACTGGGCAGGGAGTGCACGCTTCTACGACTGGATCAAAGAGGCACGCGACTGGTGCATCTCCCGCCAGCGCTACTGGGGTATCCCGATCCCGGTCTGGGTATGTCCGAAGTGTGACCAGTACCGGGTCATCGGCACGATTGGGGAACTGGAAGAGGCAAGCGGCAAGCCGCTCAAAGACCCGCACCGCCCGTTTGTCGATGAAGTGACCATCCCGTGCAGCTGCGGTGGCACGATGAAGCGGGTCGAAGATATCTTTGATGTCTGGTTCGACTCGGCGGTTGCATCATGGGCAACGCTCGGGTTCCCGGGCAAAACACAGGACTTCGAAAACCTCTGGCCCGCCGATTTCATCACCGAGGGACAGGACCAGACCCGGGGCTGGTTCTATTCACAGCTGGGCGCAAGCATCATTGCGTTTGGCAGGGCACCCTACAAGAGCGTCTGCATGCACGGTTTTGCGCTCGACGCAGAAGGCAAGAAGATGTCAAAAAGCTTCGGCAACGTGGTGACTCCAGAAGAAGTCATCGCCAAAGTGGGTGTCGATGTACTCAGGCTCTACATCCTTTCCTCCTCCGCTCCGTGGGACGATCTGAAGTTCAACTGGGAGGGTGTCGGCACGGTCAACCGTGCGGCCAACATCCTCTGGAACGTGTACCGGTTCCCTCTGCCCTACATGATCCTTGACAAATTCGAGCCGTCGAACAGAAATGGCATCTGGGATGGTGCATACATCAGGGCGCACCTCAGTCATATGCCGGACGAGGACCGTTTCATCATATCCCGCGTGAACTCTGTTGCTGCGACAGTCGATATCGCGGTGAAGGAATGCCAGATCCACCGGGCAACCCGTGAACTGGTAAACTTTATCTTAGAAGATCTCTCGCGCTGGTATATTCAGCTCGTCCGCCCCCGCATGTGGTCTGAGGGTGATTCGGTTGACAAGCACCATGCCTACGAAACGATCTACTACGTCATGCGCCGGCTCATATCGCTGCTTGCACCTTTCTGCCCCCATCTCACTGAGGAGATCTACCAGAACCTCAGGTGCGGAAACGATCCCGCAAGCATCCACCTGCTGGACTGGAATGCCGGGGACCCGTCACTTGTTGATGCATCTCTTGAACACGCAGTTGGGATTGTCCGATCGTTTGACGACGCATCTGCCAATGCCCGCCAGGCAGGCAGGCGGAAACTCCGCTGGCCGGTATCTGAAGTGGTCGTGGTTACGAACTCGGAACCGGTGAAAGATGCAATCGAACGGCTGAATGCAGTCTGCATGGACCGGGCCAACGCCCGGAAGGTCTCCGTAGTTGCAGGACGGTGGGAGCGGATCGGCTGGCAGGCGGAGCCAGTGATGAAGGCACTCGGGAAAGGATTTGGTAAGAATTCTTTCAAGGTCAAGGGACTCATCGAAGCTGCTGACGGCAACCACCTTAAAGTGGAGACCGGGTCCGGAAGGACGGTAAAACTCGGTACTGGTGGCGAGATTTTCGAAATCGGGGCCGAACATGTGACCTTCAGCGAAAAGCTGCCAGCCGACATCTACTCGGCAACAATGCCGGATGCAACAGTATATGTGGATGTCAGCCTCGATGAAGATCTCGAGAGGGAGGGGTATGAGCGTGAGGTCATCCGCCGGATACAGGAAATGCGCAAACAACTTGATCTTGTCGTTAGCGAGTTCATCTCGGTAGAAGTGCTGGTAAATAACACGAGAGTCTTCGACATTCTCAGAAATAACAGCGGACACACTATTGCAGGGGAGGTATTGGCCACAACACCTGACAAAGGAGTTCTGTTTACCTTCCTGAAACCGGGCGATACCCTGAGACCTCATGACTCAATAAAGGACTGGGAAATTGAGGGGGCAACTGAGACCGTCGGTATGACAATTGGGATCTCACGTGCCACACAGTAATTTTTTTAAGAATGACTGCCCTTCCGGGCTCGTAAACAGGGGAAGGTCACGCTCAACCGTAACCGCACTCCTCTCAGCCAGCACGTGCTCCTGAGTTATCGGGTTGAACCCTTCTTTCTCCGTGATCTTTTTATAGACAAGTATTCCCCGGCGCTGCCATGCAAGGGTCATGGCAAGGTTGACCCCCCGCACGTGCATCATCTCGTGCAGCTCTCTTGCCGGGATGCCCTTAAGCCGGGCTGCAGCTTTTTTTGCACTTATACCTTCTTCAATTAAAGCCTGCTGGCAGTAGCCGTTGATGTGGTTGCGCCATGCCTCGTTCTGCCGGTTGGCTAAATATTCCATGGCATATTCCGGCGTCGCCGGTATGACCCGTGCATCAAACGACAGCAGAATTGTGCCGCCAAGAGCGTTTGTGAGAGCGCTTGCTGCAAAGGATGCCGCTACTGAATCAATCTTCTCCACCCGGCCACTGAAAGGGAGTTTGGTAAAATAGAGACTGATCTCATCTGAGAACGTGAACGCAAGCTCAGGACAGAGCCCGCTGTCGGCAATGAGCGCTACGCAGACCTGTACCATCGCATCGCTGAACCGGTCATCAAACGGTTTTTTTAAGGCAAGATTTTCTGCAAGGCGATGAAAGGCTCGCCCGTCAAGCCTGACAAAAACAGGGGGAATAGCGGTAATAGTTGAAAATATTTCCCGGTTTTCCATACGACAACCATACGGGAGCAAAGAAAATATGGGGATTCTCCCGCCTTAAAACCCGATGCCTTCCTTACTGTTCCACACTGCCGCCCGCAAAGGCTCCTGGAAGGTGGCGAATCAGGACGATGTCGTCAATCGCGCTGATGATACGGTACGGGATCTTAAGTCCTTTGTAATTTTTCAGCTCAAAGAGCTCTTCGTTGACCTTCCCAACTACAATTGAATCTATCTTCTTCTGATCCACGTCGATGAGAACATCTTCGACTTCGCCAATAAACATGCCCTTGTCTGTATAGATGTGAAGGCCGAACAAATCCGTAATCTGGGTTTCCATCGTTATCAGATGAAAGTATATACTTAAGAGTTAAAAAGATAATCCTTTGTTATGGATGGATCTTTTCGAATTGGGCGCTTGTTTGGGATACCGATCCTGATCCATTATTCATTTATTCTTGTCATTCCCCTCTTTGCCTGGATCATCGGAAGCCAGATCACCCTCACCACCGACATGCTCAATGAGATCTTCCAGGTCCCTGTTGACACGACCCTCATCACCACCGGCTACATTCCCTATCTGCTTGGCACCGTTGTTGCTTTCGGCCTTTTTGCAGGAGTTCTTGTTCACGAACTTGCCCATTCGCTGGTCGCCCGCAAAAAAGGGATCCGGATGAACAGCATCACGCTCATGATCTTTGGCGGCATCGCAACCATGGAGGAAGGGGTACCGGACCCGAAAGCCGAACTGCCCATGGCGCTGGCCGGACCGATCGCCAGCCTGATCGTCGGTCTGGTCTGCAGTGGGATTGTATATACAGTCCCCGCTGTCACCACGAACCCTGCAGTCGCCGGCGTATTGATCTTTATTTTTGGGTATCTGGGCGTGCTCAATATCATCCTCTTTGCATTCAACCTCCTGCCCGCATTCCCCATGGACGGGGGAAGAGTGCTCCGGGCATGGCTGGCAAAAAGGATGCCCCTTCATCGTGCGACAAAGATTGCAGCTGATATTGGCAAAGGCTTTGCAATCATCTTTGGACTTATCGGACTCTTCTTCTTCTCCCCGTTCCTGATCCTGATCGCGCTCTTTATCTATATCGGTGCGAGCATGGAGTCGACCGCGGTGAAGTACAGTTACCTGTTGCAGGACGTGACTGTGGGGGACATGATGAGCAGCCCGGTAACAACGGTGTCACCGACACTTCCCGTAAGTCAGGTGATCACCATGATGTACTCCAGCAAGCATCTCGGATTTCCGGTAGTCGAGCGGGATACGTTAATCGGCATGGTGACACTGGCAGATGTAAACCGTACGGATTCGATAGATCGTGAGGCAATGCAGGTCCGGGACATCATGACCCGTGACCCGATAACCCTCCCACCTACGGCACCCGTGATCGATGCACTGAAGATCATGTCAGCACATAAATTTGGCAGGATCCCGGTTGTTCATGAAGGGAAGATCCTCGGGATTGTGACCCGGACGGATATCATCAAAGTGACGGAACTGAAGCAGATCTAGAACTTCAGCAGCGGGTCGATTTTTGAACTTCCCGCAACATTCCGGTACGCTTCCATGGTTTTGAACGGCCGCTTTGTAAGGAGTGCCGCCACTCTTTTCTTCCCGATACCGGGCAGCCACTTGATTGCAGTTGCAGAAAGCGTATTGATCTCAATCGGAACCGGTAAGGCAGTCACCGATCGCATACCCCAGTCAACCACAACCGCATCAATAATACTCCGCCCGGGAAACCGGACCGGAATGCCGACAAGGATGGGATACGAGCCCATCTGCCGCCCGAATGAGAGATCGCCGGAGACTTCAATGCGAACATCATGAAGGACAGTACCGATGGGATAGACCCGCTGGAGCATCGGGAGATCGATCTTTGTCCGCACAAATTCCTTAAAAGCCCTGAACCGCTTCTCGTGCTTACCGAGCGTGTTGTTCATATAAGCGGGGGTGCCCTCAAATGGCATCACCTGCCGTATATTCACACGCCTGACGGACAGACCGGCATCCCTAACCCGCAGGAGGAACTGTTCATTGAGATTATAAGTCTTTTCAGTCTCCCCTGCCAGGCCGCAGACAAAATTGAGCCCCGGGAGCAGTTCGGGCACGTTGTCCCTCCGTATGCCGCCCTCTTCATTCACAATCTGGATCGCCCTGAAGACCTCCTCAGCCTGAGCCTTGAGATTATTTGCCACCACAACTTCGGGATCGGCAGTCTCCATACCAAACGCGGCAACATCCCCGGAAGTATGATGTCGTATGATCGCTTGTAATGCCTCACGACTTTCGTTTTCATGCCTCGCGATTGTTGCCGGGTTCGTGTTGTCGATATGCAGGGTTTTTAATCCGGGCGCTGCAGTGCGGATGGAGGTAAAGAGGTCCTCTAAAAGATCCGGGCGGGGTGCCGGGTACTCACCTGCACCCGCACCATACGCAAGGATATCCGGTTGCCGTCCGACCCTGAAATGCCTTGCTCCGTCTGCATGCAGAGCAGCAACTTCATCTGCGATTCCGGTAATGCTGCGGTACTTCGGCTGGCCGTAGAACGGCTCGGTGCAGAACGAGCAACCCCCCGATGCACCATGGGAGCAGCCACGGGCCGTCTCCAGCTCGCACATCACGTACGGGTAGTCAGGGTGCTGCGTTATGATCCCGCTGCCGGTAACACTCCACGGATCGGTACGGTGGTAATCAAGCGTGCCGGCCGGCTCGTTGCCGGTGAGATAGTTGTCGAGTGCAACTGCCGGCTCTCCCGTGAGCAACGCATCGAACCCGCTAATCACCTGCCGGATCGCTTTCTGCCCTCCCTCAGCAGCGTAGCCAAACCCGATCGGTCCGCCAACTAATTTCTTTGGCCCCCTTACCATGTGGCCGATCTGCTGGATCTCGGTAAGGGTTGCGGGCGTACCGCCAAGATACTTTCCCGGCACCGTGACACCGGCGATCATAACAAGCAGGTTCGCACGGTTCAGCTCAGCCGTCCGCAGTGGAGCACTGCGGAGCTGGTCGATGGTGAGATACTGCACCGTATAGCCATGGGCGATCAGTGCCCCGGTCACTGTACGGATGTACGGCGAGACGTACGGTGGCACGCCAAGACATGCAGGTTCATCCACGTAACCGTCAAGAATGACTGCATCAGGACTCATACGTGATGACCGAGCAGAGCGAGCAGTTTTCGCGCCCAGAAGAGTTTTCCGCGTTTTACCGGGTCGACATCCGTATCATCGAGATCAAAACCAATAAGTGTAATCTGTTCAGCACCGAGTTCGTCAGCGGCAAAAACTGCACGGTCACCGTCAGAAAATCCCCCAAAGTTATGGACATGGGGAAGCGGGCTGCTCTGCGTGGTTGCGACCAGCTGGCCTTTGAACCGGGGCACCCAGTACTTCAGCAATGCAATGTTATCGCCATGCGCATGCACGACCACGATCGTGCCCTCTTCGTTCAGCGTAAGGAGACGGTCACTCACACCGTCGAGATCGGTGAAGACCGCATCCGGACGGATGCCATGTACATCGAGTACATCGGCCGCTGCATCGGCTGCGAAGACCACCCCGTGGATTTTGCCCAGCTCATCTTTTAAGCAGGGTGCATTGCCGCAGACCGTGACCGGGTTGTCACACGTCAGCGCTGCAAGGGAGAGCAGGTTATCGCGGGGCATGAGCGAGGCGAGCAGCCGGGCTGCTTCCTCATCTCCGGCCCGATCGAACCCGAAGTACGCAAGGATCTCGCAATAGTGAGGTTCCCAATCCTTAAACTCCATTCTTCTTGCCTTCGTTCTCCAGCCCGACAAGGCTCTTGAACTTCTGCAGGATTGGTTCGATGACGAACTCGAGCAGCTTGTCTTTGTTCTCGACTTTACCAAAGTAATGGAGGGGGAGTGTGGCCGCCGCCATATTCGGGTGACCGCCGGCATCACCCATATCCCCGAACGCTTCTGAGAGTGCATTGCCGATATGTAATCTGACATCGCGGTTGCGTGCCGAGATCACAATCGCGTTATCCGTGATACCATAGATAAGAGCCGTGTTTACCCCTTCAAGCGTGATGAGAATATCTGCAGCCTGGGGGAGTGCATCGCGGTTCATGACGTAACCAACACTGGCGAAGAGATACCCGCTCTGGATTTTTCGTTTATTGATTGCCGTGCCGATAACATCCAGAGTCTCCTGCGACATAGAGGGCGACATGATCTTGTCGAGCAGGTCAGCATCCGTCAGCGGCAGGAGGAAGCCAGCGTAGTTGAGATCCTGCGGAGTCACGTTACGCTTGAACTCTTTGGTATCTGTTCGTATACCGTAAAGGAGTGCTGTCGCAACCCGCTTGTCGACCGGGACATCGAGCTCCTGCAGGTACTGGGTGAGAATGCTTGCGGTTGCACCCACACCCGGCCGTATGTCAACAAACGTATTCTGCGCTGATACGTGCCTGCCATCCTGGTGATGATCGATGATGATGTTGATCCGGACCTGAGGGGGTACATCATTATTCACACCATGCGACGGGCAGTCGATGAGCGCAAGATAGGTGCATTTCTGGAGCGCTTCTGCGGTCAGGTGCTCCATCTTGATATCGAGCAGGTTGACAAACGTCCTGTTTTCCTGATGCCCGATGTTGCCCTCGTAGAAGATCCGGGTGGTGAGCCTCTTTGGGTTGGCATATTTTGCGATCTCGGCAAGGGCCATAGCAGAAGAGATTGCATCAGGATCCGGGTTCTTGTGGGTGATGATACCAAGCGTACCATCCCATCCGGCGAGCAGGGTAAAGAGCCGCTGGGAGATCCTGCTCGAGTGTTGTTTCCTGATCTGGAAGATTGCGGACCGTGCAACCACTTCCTGGGGGTAGAGCACGAAATCTGCTCCTGCGGTAGTGAGTTTCTGCCCGTTTACCGGATCAACCGAACGTGCAACAACCAGAACAGTCGGGTAACGCTTTCTGATCGTAAGAACTGCCGCAAGGTTGGCATCGCCATTTCCCGTCATTACGAATGCTATCTCAAAAACCGGGAGCCCGGTAAGCATATCCGGTGAGGTGATATCCCGCAGATATGCGTCATATTTCTGGTCACGCAGGTTTTGCACCCGGGTATCATCATTGTCGACTACGACCACGCGCTCATTCTCTTTTGCGAGTTCTAAAATGATGTTGTAACCGTTAGTCCCGCACCCGAAAATGCAGTATTTTGACGGTCCCGGCTGCTCAATAGGGGCTTCCTGTGGCATGTTACAAAAGATGTATCATTCCAGCGTATTAAGGGATTCCAATTCGAATATCTCCAAAACATTTATTCAGCAGCATCAACCACATTATTAGGTCTAACAGGCTTGGGTCTGTAGCTTAGTTCGGCATAGCGGCGGACTCTTAATCCGCAGGTCAAGGGTTCAAATCCCTTCAGGCCCGTTTTTCTTTTGTTTTGTACTATTCTCCCACGGTTCAATCCTGCCGCGGCTGATATTTTCCAGGAACATTATCGGAAAGGGAACTCATAATAGTATACTGCATATATCTATTGGAATGAAACTATGACGGATATAAGTGATACGATACGGAATCATTTTGCAGTATTTTTTCTTGTTATCGCCCTGCTTTGTGCGGTAGTTGATAGTATCCTGTTCAGGACCGCCCTCCCCGAGGCGGTTCTTGCATATATTCTGCTGGTCAATATCGGGTTGCAGGGCATCCTTGCCGGTTTCATGCACTGGTACGGTCCAACGGCAGATAAAACTGCAGAGAAGATCGGGTGGAAACCCAAAAGCCCGTTCCAGAAAGAGGTTGCCGCTGCTGATGCTGCATTCGGCGTGCTGGGTGTTCTTTCATTCTTCATCCGGGACAATTTCCTTGTCGCTACGGTAATCGGTGGATCCGTCATGCTCTTTTTCATGGGCATAGGCCATGTGCTTGACATAAGGAAAAACAGGAACATCTCACCGTACAATGCCGGCTCGGTTGTATATTTTGACCTCCTGATTCCCCTTGCCATGATTGTGCTGCTCGTACTCTGGAAAACGGGCTATTGATATTTTTTATGCATCGGTTTATTAGCGGACTCTTAATCCGCAGGCCAGTGGTTTAAATCCTGCCACCCGTTTTTCTTCTGGTATTTTTGTTCCTGTGGGGAGTTTTCACAACCATTATCAATCCTGTAGTGGTATCTTCCGATGATCCCAATGCAGCCCGGTAAGGCAATTTTACCCGTAATCATTGTCTGTATCGCAACCATTCTTGCGATCTCTGCCGGCTGTACCGAGTCCATACCACAGCAGCCACCTTCCCTTGCCGTCACGCCTGCCCCCTCGTCAGGCTCCAACTGCCCGGCACTCGTGTTTAATGATCCGGAGTTCGCATTCGAGCTGAAGCGGACGCTTGCTGCTGCGTACGCGGGAGAGGCCGATATCGGGGAGTGCCTTGCCACCGCATCCCGGATTAGAGAGGGTGACTTTGAAAGCTGGTATACTGAGTGGAAGAAAACTGCCGACCACTTCCGGGCTACCGGTGATAAAAGTCTTGCACAAGGCCATAACGTAACGGCACGCGAAGCATACTACCGTGCCGCGACGTACTACCGCACTGCCGAGTTCTTCCTGCACGGTAACCCATCCGATCTTCGGATTCTGGAAACATGGAGTAAGAGCCGGGACGCATTCCGCGACGCACTTGCGCTTGACACAGTCCCGTACGAAATTGTCGCTATCCCGTATGAGAATACCACGCTGCCCGGCTATTTCTACAAGGCCGGCACTTCCGGCAAACCCCGCCCGCTCCTGATCATCCAGACCGGGTTTGATGGCTGCCAGGAAGAACTCCACCCGTATGCAATCGAAGGGATCCGGCGGGGATATAATGTCCTGACCTTCGAGGGCCCGGGACAGGGCGAAGTAATCCGGGTACAGCACCTCCCGTTCCGGGCCGACTGGGAGAGCGTAGTGGCACCGGTCGTGGATTATGCGGTGAGCCGGCCCGATGTTGACAGGAACCGGATCGCACTCTGGGGAATCTCGCTGGGCGGTTACCTTGCGCCGCGGGGTGCTGCATACGAACCGCGGATCAAGGCCCTGATCGCGGACGCAGGCACTTACGACATCGGGCTGAACCTCATAGGACACATGCAGAAGTCTGGCGGGCCGGCTGCGAACATGACAGAAAAAGAGTTGCAGGAATGGCTGCGATCCGATCCGAAGGAGTTCAACGATGCGATGACGCAGGCAATGGTCAAAGACACCGGTACCCGCTGGCTGTACGAGCACGGTATGTTTGTCTTTAACGCGAGCTCTCCCGCACTTTTCTGGGCAAAATGGATGGACATGACGATGGAAGGATCCGCAGAGAAGATCCGCAACCCCACGCTGGTCACTGCCGGTGCGGCCGACCACTTCGACCCGGGTGCGGTGCAGGCAAAGCTACTCTATGACCACCTTACCTGCGATAAGGAACTGATGGTCTACTCAGATGAATTCGGCGCCGGTTCCCACTGCCAGCTCGGGACATTTGCGCAGTCGTTTGCCGGCAAGTTCGACTGGCTTGATGAAAACATGGGGATGAGCAGGAAAACAGGGTAGGAAGGCCGGAAAAAGAGGTGTAATTATTTCTCTTTGGATGTTTTTTCGTCATGATGGATTAATTTGCATTTGTTGACGCACTCCCAGTTCACAGGCAGGTATTTTCCATCAGCACCAGGTTTCATCACCGCGTTGTGCTTTGCCCCGCAGACAAGGCATTCCATCAGTCCTGTCTTTTCATCAACCAGCTTCATCACGTGCTCTTTCTTTGTCATGCTTCCAATCTCGATCCGCTTTGGTGATAAAGTCATGGAATGAGGTATCGGACCAGGTTTTAAAAATCCGCTCAAGAATGATTGATACGCAGAATTTTTTTAAAAAATATTTTCCCGTGTTTTTTTTAATGAATGGTTACTTCATGTCATACATCCAATAGATAGGTAGTAACTCGTTCACAAAATATCAACAAAGGGTTATGCACAAAAAGTTCGGTTTACTGCACTTTATGTATACGATGAACATATGCTGCACCCACAAACATACAAGGATGCTTCGGTGTCCTGATCAATCCTTTGCATGCCTTGGTATTTTGTAATCTGTTAATCCTATCACGAGGTTGAATTATGGAATCTATATCATTTGAAGTCCCGCAAGTCTTTGTGCCTGATCCTATCCATATTCACATTCTTCAGGCAGTTGGCGATAACCAGGGTTGCCACATAAGCCATGTAGTCCAGCAGCTCATCTCAATTTATGGGGAGAGCAGTATCAGATCCAGCGTTCGTATCTTACTTTCCAAGCGATATCTCGACGGGGGGAAATCCAGCACTGAAATTGTGCTCCGGCTCACTTCGAGTGGTCGTCTCATGCTCCAGAAAGCAGCAGTCGGCTGATCTTTTCTCCGTGCTTATCTGTAAGAGATAAACACCTCATTACTTTTCTGTAATTGTTCATGTTCAGCCGGTTTTAAAAACCGAAATCCCGCAGTGCCCCGTCCTAATCATGCCAGCGTTATAAAGATCTGTCGCCAGGGTTTCCTGCCAATGGCCCGGATCTGGTATCCTTTTCCCGTGACATTCTCTGCCAGCATTTGCGCTGGTTGGTCTGGAGAACTCCCCCAACAGCCCTTTGGGCTCGAAAGGTATCTCAATATCCACAAAATGCGAGTAGTTGTACCGGCCGGTACAGAGTCGGGTAATCTTCATGAGTTTCCCAAAAGGATCTCTGACGTATCAACAACGCGGAATACATCAACAGGAATATTATCTCTCATTCGCTTTTCAGGACTGCTTTCTTTCAATCCGGTACCGCAACCACCCATGCCCTGTTTTTCATATCCTCCTGGAAATAATGGGAATCGAACCACATCGCTTCGAACTCCCCGTAGTTGAAGTACGTGACGCCGTCAACCCGGTCATCGTGGCAGTCCATGGAATCAGCAAAGATAATGACATCGTCCCAGACGATCTCCGTGCCCCGGGTATCATAGCCGACAACCACCACCCAGTGCCCGCCCCAGTCCATCCATTCCACCATGGGGGGAATGCCATTTTTCAGGTTATTCCGCAGCATCTCCCGGGTGCCGCCATTACCCCATGTGGCGTTCCATCCCTGGCGGAAAAACCATGCGGCCAGCTGTTCCGGGTTCGTACCGATCGTATCGGAAGTGTTCATCTCGCTGGCGATGCGGAACTCGTCAGTATCAGTGTTATTTGCCGGCTGCCCGTAGTAGGAAAGCACGGTCATCGCAGCGACCGGGCCACAGCTGTAGCTGGTCACCTGTTGCCGGAAACTTTTAAGGTGTATGACGGTGAGGTTATCATCTGATTTCAGCGTATCGAAATCGATGCCTGTATAGTAGTGTGGTCCGGGCAGGGGGGCATCAAGGGCGTACTTCACATCACCTTCAGCCGGGCTGCCGGGGGCGGGTATGAGTGCCGGGCTCGCGAGAATCATGGCGACAGCCAGTACTACCAGGACACCAAAGATGCTGGCAATGACAAGAAGGTGAAGCGGGCGCATGTTCCAAACCCTCATCCCGTATAAGACCCGCTGAACACCAGATATGCAATCCCGATAAGGATCAGGACAATAATTGCGATCATAATTTTCAGCCAGGGAATCCCTTTGGGTGCTTTCCTTTTTCTTTCGCGTCGTGAGCCTGCACCATATCCACTACCGGTCGCAGTCACTCCACCACCCCTGCTGTACGAGATCCCTACAGCAGGGAGGGGTTTTTTCTTCCATGTCCCGATATTCACACAATTATGGTTGGGAGGCAGCCTGCATACATCACAAAATTTCCCGCCGCAGTGCTGGCAGGTAAACGGGAGCACCACTTCGTTTCCGCAATGATCACAGCGGGTCATATCGCATCGTTGCCTTTCATGACATAAAATCCTGCGTTCTGCAGAATCAAACCCCTTATGCTCCCTGGTAGCGGATTTACTATACATGGGGCATTATATCCGGGGCGATGTGGTGATCGCTCCTGTTGCTTTTGAAGAGCGAAGCGCGGTCAAGACCCGCCCCGCCGTGGTAATTGCAACGGGAAGGAACAATGAAATCTACCTTTGCCCGGTCAGCAGTAAGCCGGCATCAGATGCACCCTGTATCCCGATTTCCCTTGACGATTTTTCAGAGGGCGGCCTCGATCTTTTTGGTGAAAGCTATGTTCTGACTTCGCGGGTTCGTATAATCCGGAGTGGTGAAGTCGTGGGAAAACGGGGACGGCTCACCGAGGAGTCGATCGCGTCTATCGTGATTCAGGTACCCCAATCACTGATACCCGAAGATTATCGGGTAAAAGGAACAAAACACTCACGATCCCAGCGATAATCGTATCAACTTATATTCGTATTCTTATTATCCAGTACGGTGAGGTTGTCAGGATGGACATTGCACATAGCCTGAACGAGATTGAAAAACAGGTTGGAAGACTCTCCCCGATGCAGAAATTCCTTCTTGGCACGGATGGGTCGGTCACGCAGATTCTTGAAGCAATTACGGGTAAACAGGTCATTATCGAAACAAGGGTGCAAAAAATCATTACAGCAGATCCCACAACCGCTGAACGCCTCGGGATCAGCCAGGGGGATCCGGTCAATTACCGGATAGTCGAAATCAAGACAGCAGCAAGCGGTGAGGTGTTGATCTATGCGATCTCGCATACACCTATCGCCCGGCTCTCCCCGGAATTCAAAAACGACCTGATGAG
The DNA here is from genome assembly GCA_035527915.1 of Methanoregula sp. Lineage (GTDB taxonomy): Archaea > Halobacteriota > Methanomicrobia > Methanomicrobiales > Methanospirillaceae > Methanoregula. The sequence goes on from DATKZP010000132.1 coordinate 29,888, forward strand.
AGCAGACATTCCTATCGGGAGGATTATCCAGAATCACCGGATTGAGGCGCGGCGCGAGATCCTGAATGCCCAAGTTTTTCCCGCATCTGAGGAAGCTGGCAGGATATTTTCCATCTGCAGCCGTGAACCGCTGCTCAGCCGGCAGTACCGGATCATCCATGGCGGCGAACCGCTGATCTTTATCGAAGAGCAGTTTCCTTACAACAGGTTCCTCGAAGAACGCCGGATAATCGTCCAGGCACCGTCACGCCTCCATCTCACGCTCATCGATATGCACGGAGGATCCGGGCGGGTCGACGGAAGTGTCGGGATTACTCTGAACGAACCGGGCATCCTTCTTGAGGTGCGCCAGAGTCCGGTACTCGAAGTGCAGGGTTGTGACAGCGTGACGCGGGAACGTATCATGGATTCCGCCCGTCAGGTCCTGAAAGGTTTGCATGTCGGCGGGAATGTATCCATTACCGTGCGGGAATACTACCCTTCCCATATCGGTCTCGGCAGTGGATCACAGATTATGCTTGCGATCGCCCGGGGGATTGCCGAGATTTATGGCAGATCGCTTCCGATAAAAGAACTTGCCCTTCTGGTCGGCCGCGGGGGGACGTCAGGAATTGGTACTGCTGCGTTCGAACACGGGGGGTTTATTATTGACGGGGGGCATACATTCGGGCGGAGCGGTGAGAAATCCGAATTCCGACCGTCCGCAGCTTCACGGGGAGTCAGACCCCCTCCCGTCATTGTACATCACGATTTTCCCAAAGACTGGCGAATCCTGCTTGCGATGCCGAACCTGCCTGCTGGTGCGAGCGGAATGAGAGAGACCGATATTTTCAAAACTCACTGCCCGGTCCCGCTTGATGAGGTGCGGGCGCTCTGCCACGAGATTCTGATGCGGATGCTTCCCGGGATTATCGAAAAAGATCTTGAACTGTTCGGTTCTTCTGTCAATGTGATCCAGGGCCTCGGGTTCAAGAAAGTCGAACTAAACCTGCAGCCAAAGGAGATCCCTGCGCTTATTGAATTAATGCGGTCATCAGGAGCTGCATGTGCGGGTATGAGCTCATTTGGTCCCACGGTCTACGCGATTGATGATACAGACATGCGGGGGATTGAACAGGCGGCCCAATCATTCATGGACGATCATGGCGGAGGATCAACGCTGATCACTTCTGCCCGGAACAAAGGGGCATCAGTCAGGATTGCTTAATTTTTTTAAAGGCAGGGATGCAAAAATCCGCATGAAATTCCGCAGAAAATTTTACAGCATCTTCTGCATCAGGATTATATCAAACTGTTCGCCGAATTTAATTCCAGCGTCCTGCAACCTGCCCACTTCAGAAAACCCATAACGCGTATGAAAAAGGATACTCGGGATATTTTTTGATTCCATGTTTACAACAAGCGAGGTCATATCCATCTTTGTCGCGTCATCCGTGAGCCGGTCAAGAAATTTTTTCCCGAGACCCATGCGGGTGAACTCCGGCTGGATAAAGCAGGTGAGCAGCCCTGTTGTCATAAAAGCAGGAAACGGCATGAACGGCTTCATTAACCCGAAACCGACGACGTGTGCTTCACGCTCAACAACATAGAATGCAAGCACCCGTTCACGTAAAAACGCAAAGACCCGCTCATTGGCGGGCACTTCAGGATATGCTGCATAACTGGTTGCGGCATAGTAATTGATGATCTCAATAATCGCGTCGCAATCGCTGTCATGGACCTCCCGAACGATTGTTTCGCCCACCCTGTGTGTCACCTCCTGCTTTTTTCATTGAGAGATCCGAAAATGAGTACTGATACCTCACCTCGTAACCGGTTTTATGTTTTTTATGTTGGTCAGGGTAAGCATACCATTGACCCCCGGGCAATTATCAAAACCTTATTTTCCGATCTTGACGAGCATCTCTTCAAGTGATGGGTATCTTGACTCGATCTTTTCCACTTTTCCGCCCGCTTCTGCAATAAGCCCGGTACATTCGTTGAGCTCACTCATGTCCGACGCCTCGCAGATGAAGAACCCTTCCTCCTGCCGGTAGGATTTTGAATGCCCGATCAGTTTACCCGGGTCGTCAATCAGGAAGAATATCGTATAGGTCAGTGTACCAAACTGGTCGCGGAGCTGAGACATGGTCCCAAAGGCAACCATTTTGCCGCGTTTGAGGATCATCACCCTGTCACAGATTGCCTCGACCTGGTACAAGTTATGTGCCGAGAGCACGATCGTTTTACCATCCTTTTTGAGCGTGCGCAGGTAGTCGGCGATGAACCGCGACGTCATAGGGTCAAGTCCGCTGGTGGCTTCATCATAAACGAGAAAACCCGGATCGTGAATAAGTGAGCGGGCAATTGCCGTTTTCCGCTTCATACCCTTGCTGAACTCCCCGATCTTTTTCCCGTCAGGCTCAAGCGAAAGCGCGGCGAACAGCTGATTTGAGCGGACCCGGATCTCCTGCGCCGAGAGCCCGTAGATCTCTCCAAAGAACGCGAGGTAGTTCTCGGCTGTCATCGTTTCATAGAGCCGGGACTCCTCGGGCAGATAACCGAGAGTTTCTTTTAGCGCGATCGGATTTTTCACCACATCCATATCGTTGATATACAGTTCGCCGGAGGTTGGCGTGATCAGGCCCGATATGATCTTGAGGAGCGTGGTTTTACCTGCCCCGTTATGCCCGATGATCCCAAAGATCTCGCCATCGTCAAACTCAAAACTCACGTCATCCAATGCTGTAAAATTATCGAATTTTTTCGTCAGGTTGCGGGCAGTGATCATGAGGGGGTAACCTTATCGATCAGACTTATCCGGTGTGCAACATATACCTTGGGATGCAGGCATCTGGTTTCTAAAAAAAAAATCAAATTATCTGGTCCCTGATGAATTGTTGTATTGCACTGGTGACTTAGAAACTCAACTACACCTGCATCATAAACCATGATATGCTGGCATAAACGGTCTGCACCACGGCTCCGGATTTCTGGATCTGGTGGTGCACTACGATTGGGGGGTATCAGACCGGGTTCAATATTCAAGTTTCAACCCTACACCCACCTCATGGAGCGGTGCTACCTGTGCAAGTGCGATCTTTGCTGCAAGCGAGGTGCAGTGGCAGGGGTGAAGGTTGGCGGGTTCCAGTGCAGAAAGCTCGCTAACGGACAGGCTGATACCGGCACTGTCATCATCCATCAGATGATACCCGCCAATCACATCACGAATTCGCTGCTCGCCGCAGACCTGCCGGGCATACCGGATGATAGCACCGATACCAGTGTGCGAACAACCGGTAATAATGACAAGTCCCTCGTCGGATTTGAACGCGAGCGCGGTATCATCCAACAGGAGATCGGGGAAATTCCCCGCCGGGGTTAAGATAATCCTTTTTTTAGAGACCAATCGTCTTCCGTCACGCGGGATCTCGCCAAGGAATACAAGATCGTCTGTGAGCCACACCGGTGACGTGCTCAATGTCACCGGGAAATACCTGCGCAGCTGCGCGTCATCAACCGGGGCACCGATATCAGCGAGCGGGGGCATCGGGCGGGGATAGAAGCAGTGCGGGTGCGCAATCACCGTCGGGAGGTTATGGGAATGATGTTCAATGATCGCCTCCATGTACCGGCGCATGAGTGGTACAAGCCCGCCCGTGTGATCGATATGCCCGTGCGAGAGCACAACGTAATCAAGATCGAGCAGGTCGATCCCCAGCTTTTCTGCATTCGCAAGAAAAATACCAGAGTACCCAAGATCAAAGAGAATTTTCTTTCCGCCGGTTTCAATGGAGAACGACAGGCCTGGTTCTGCCGTGAAGTACCGGTCGATGAACGTTGCATTGTCCACAAGTACGGTGACAGCGAGGTGAGGCATACCAGATGGTTGAACCCTGGATCAGATAAGAACAAAGGCTTCATACATGGGTTGAAAATGACAATTGGTCGCAGGGCAGTGTCAGCACCGATGATTATTTGACCGATACATGATACTACTCTGTACTTAACCATCCCTCCGGACAGGTTCAGAGGATTAACCTGAACAGATGATGGTGAATCCGACCGAAGAAAGGACTACTACTCATGGGTACGCTTACCGATATTGCCACCATAGCGCGATGGGAAGTGAAGAAATCCTTCACGATGCTGGGCCGGGATGTCCTGCCGTTTGCAATTATCCTCTTTGTACTGCTTGTGCTGGTGACCGGTTTTGCCGCCCAGACCGGCATGCACCTGCAGGATGGGATGTATATTGTCGGTGTTGACGACCCGCAGATTGCCGGGCTTCTTGCCAGCGATGCCCGGTTTTCTGTGTATGTCATGGACTCATCAGTTCTTTTCGAAAACCGGAACGCATTTGACCTGATCGTAATCCAGGGGATAGTGTACAGCAGCGCAACCGAGAAGGCCAATGCCGCACAAAAAACTCTCGAACGCGATTATTCGAAATATGTCAATAGCATCTATAACACCGAAAATGATCTCTTTGCTGCATACCCGCTCTGGATCGATACCCAGAGTGTAAAAAGCGAACTCAACTTTTTGGCAACCCAGAGCGGCCAGTATGTCAGTGTTAGCCCGCGGAGGATCGCTCCTGTGCCGGAGGGCGAAGTAAAAACTGTACCTACTCCGTCATCAACACTCGCGATCTCACAGGATGAGCTCCGGGAGGGACTGGTCCAGTCGAATACAAAGAATACCCAGTTCTCACGCTATACTGAGGCACTCTCCACCTCCAGCAGTTCGATGGGCGACTTCAAAACACCGTCGCAGCTCTCCCCCCCGCTGCCGTTTGATTCCATCATCCTCATCTTCGTCTTCATATTCCCGCTCTACTTCACTTCCCAGTTTTTTATGATGAGCATCATGAACGAGCGCATCGAACGCAAAGGTGAGATCCTCCTGTCCACACCGCTCAGGACTTCATCAATTATCATCGGCAAGGCACTCCCGTATTTTATCGGCATGGTAGCCATCTGCACCGGGCTTACCGTTTACATCAAGGCATCACCGGTTATCATTCTCCCGCTCATCCCGGTCATCTTCTTCTTCCTTGCCAACGCCTTGCTCATCGGCATGCTTTCGCGCAGTTTCAAGGAACTCTCGTTTATCTCGATCTTCTTCTCGACTGTTGCGACCTCATACCTTTTCTTCCCGAGCATCTTTGCCAATGTCCATGTCATCAGCCTCATCTCCCCCATCACTCTTATTGTCCTCACCATCCAGGGTTCTGCCTGGACGATGACCGACTATCTCTACTCTACATCACTTTTCTGGCTGACGGGCGCTGTACTGTTCTATATCGCCGCCAGAAATTTCAAGGAAGAACGGCTCTTTTCCGAGAAGAAACTTTTATCCCGAGTGAGAGATTTCCTGTCAGAGATCCTGTCGCAAAAACATCCGTTCATTTCGCTCTTTTTGTTGAGTGGATTCTCTATCCCGTTCATCTTCATGGTGCAGATGATGTGCCTCGTACTCTTTTTTAATATCCCCATGCCGTACTCGCTGGTGTTCCTGCTCCTGTTCGCGGCATTGATCGAAGAGATCGCAAAAGGCATTGGGATTTACACGATCTATGCCCGTGATCCTGCATTCCTTACCTGGAAAAATCTTATCCTGGCCTGCGCAGCAACCGCAATCGGATTTCTGGTAGGTGAAAAACTCCTCCTCTTTGTTACGCTCGCACAGATTTCAGATTCGGTCTTTGGCAGCATCCTCTTTTTATCATTAGGTTCTCTCTGGCTGCCGTTCCTCCTTCACTTTGCCTGTGTGATTATTGTTGCATGCTGCCTGAAAATCTGGGGCAAAAAAGGTTTTGTTCCCGGGCTTGTCATCGCCATGGTTGTACACTGCCTGTATAATCTCTATTTCATTCTGGGGTGGCTTTTATGAAGATAAAACACCTGTCTATCATTGCAAAAAAGGAGTTCCGAGGGCTTTTTAATGAAAAGACGATCCTTCTTGCAATCCTGTTGCAGCTCTTCATCGCCTTGTTCTCATCGTTCCTGATGGTAGGGCTCACCTCGATGTATGACCCGTCCTCGCTCTCGAAATATTCCCATTCCAGGTACAGCATCGCATATGCGGGGAATGAATCGCAGATACTCACCTATCTCGAGACAAGCCAGGATTTCCGCGTCTATCAAATGGATCTTTCCACAGCTGTTGCAGCTCTCGGCCAGCGCAAACTGGCAGCAGTTATTTATGTGCCCGATACGCGACCGGATGCACAGGATCCCGTTAAGATTACGCTCTATACACTGCAAAATGATCTCCAGACTGCCATCGTCGATGTTAAGCTCAAGGATATTTTCCTGAAATATGAACAGGACCTGAGGGGTATCCGGGCAGACCGTTTAAAAGAAGAGCTCGTCCATCTTCAAATCCAAAAAACGAGCGGGGGCGGGGACTTCTACGAGTTTGTATATGGTCTGTTGATCCCGCTCCTGGTATTCATGCCGGCTATCATCGCGTCGGCTTTGGTTATTGATCTGATCACCGAGGAGTACCAGCATGAGACGCTCGAGACCCTCATGTCAACCCCGATTACCTTTGCGGAGATGGTCTGGGGCAAGGTGCTTGCATGCGAGCTGCTCGTGCCTATCCAGGCTGGTGCGTGGCTGCTGCTGCTTATGCTCAATGGTATCAGGATCGAAAATGCCATGCTCATCCTGCTCCAGGTTGTGGTCTCCTCACTTATCCTGATACTCCTGGGCACACTCACTGCCCTTCACTACCGTGAGCGGACGGCGGCACAGTTCATCTTCTCAACAGCCCTCGTAATTGTGATCCTGTTCTCGCTTTCCCTGCCAGTTAACCCCCTCAACCTTATTACCCGTCTTGCCGTTGGAACGGCCGGTATGGAACAGTGGCTCCTGCTCGGCGGGACGATTGTTGTCATCTTTGCTCTCGGCTACCTGACAGAAGTGTACGCAGAAAAAATTGCAAAAAATCACAAAACCAGCTGAAAATTTTAAAAAAAAACTTGGATATTTTAGTAGTAAGGCAATGCAAGCGGTTCATCAAAGATCTTGTACGTCTTTCCTGCGCTGGTGAGGAAAACCACAACCTGGTCACGACCCCGGGAACCATCCATAACCAGCTCGTCGCCACGGCGTGGTTTTCTAGTGCCGTCGTTTAAGTATTTTTCTTCAGAGGTTCCATCGGACCGGGTAACATTCATCATAATATTCTGGACAAAGATTTCCCCTTTGCCGCCATTATAGACCAGGTGGATAGTGGCGTCAGGACGCTGTTTCTCAACATTGATGTTCACATATTGTTCGGCAGGAAGGGTTTCCACTGCAATCGGTGTCGATACGACGGTAACAACAGAGGTCGACGTTGTCGGGGGAGGTGTGGGGACCGTTGTTTCCTGGGGTTTGATCTCGGCCTGCGTCGGGCTTGTGCACCCGGCAGCGAGCGCACAGAGAACGAGGCAAAGTGTGGCTAACAGAATCAGGGAGGATTTCATGAAGAATGCTTTAATTTCATTAATATTTCTGATTTGCGCTCTGCAATGGTGCTGATCGATTTTTGCCCGCAGGCAGATGGTTTTTCCGGTAGTTCACGGTTCCGGGCAGGATAAATGCATAAAATGGCAGGAAAGAACAGTTAAATTAAAAAGGACACCCGGATTAACTTTACATATCTGGAGTAAAAGGGAATGATCTGTCCAAAATGTGGAAAAGAGACTGATGCTTTAGGAAAATTTTGTCAGTGGTGTGGGGTAGATATTGTTTCAATCCCGGCAACACCCATCGCCACTCCTGAAGATGAGGAAATATCCGATGTCGGCATATATGCCGGCCTTGGCAGGCGGTTAATAGCGTTCGTTGTTGATGCAATTCTTATCCTCCTCATGGGGATAGTCGTGATTACATTTTTTTCCCTGACAAACGGGATACGGTATGCATATTACCTTTCATTTCAGAGAGCCCCCATAGCTTCTCTGACGGAAGCGGGAACCGTTGACGCGGCACTATCACCGATTATTGCTTCGCTGGGCATGCTCATCATTATCATTCCGTGGCTCTACTTTGCCGGGTTTGAATCTTCACGGAGCCAGGCCACTCCCGGCAAATTGTTGATGCGTGTCGTAGTGACTGACCTTGAGGGTAACAAACCCACTTTTGCACGCGTTACACTCCGCCACTTTGCAAAATTTATCTCGGCCCTGATTATCTTCATGGGGTTCCTCATGATCGGGCTCACGCAGAACCGCCAGGGGCTTCACGACAAGATTGCCAGTTGCCTTGTACTCCTCGAGGAATAATTCATCCTTTTTCATATTTTCCCGGTTCACTCCAATTCGTTACAGGAGCGCTTGGCAAAAAAGGGGTTTTACCGGTATTTTATCTTCATCCAGACTAAGAACAGGATAAGCCCGAAGGTTATCGTGTTTGCAGCGATGATGGGAAATGAGTTGATCCAGATCCCGTAGACAGTCCAGAGGAGCACTCCCGCTGCAAAGAGCAGGAGCATTGCAAGCGAGAAATCCTTGGTCTCTTTGAGCTTCCAGGTACGGATCACCTGGGGGACGAACGAGATTGTGGTAAGGCTTCCGGCAAGGTAACCGGCAAGAACGACAGTATCCATATAATTTCTCCAGTATTATTAATCCTGTAATAATTAAAACTGCAGGACTTTGTTCCGGTCAGTATGCCATGCACGTATTCCGCACGTGCTGGCACTCCAGTTTGTTTCGCGGTACCCGGTATTCCTGATAATTGCGTATCCGCAGGAAAAACCATAAGCTTCCGGTTCAGGATCTGCATTATCAGGCTCACTACCGGGGGACGAAATGAATCGTTCACCATAGTTCTCCATTTCAAACGGGGAAAATGAAGGTAAAAACAAAAGGGGATGGGTGGTGTGAAAGTGCACGGGGGATCCCTTCTACCCGCACACGGTCCGCTGTAATCCTAATAGATTCAGGGGATATATCAACAGTCATACATGCCCCCGTGCTGTTTTTTGCAATGATGACGGTCTGTGACCCGATACCGCAACCGGCTTCAAGTACGCGTGAACCCGCCGGGTACCGGGTATCATCATGCATAAGCCCGGTCAGTGTATGCGCCTGGTCAGAAAGCCGTTCTGATTCCCGCTTTATATACCCGTGGAAGTAGGTTTCCCGTCATTATTTTCACGCGCAGATTTATGCGGATTTTCTTATCTTGCGCCATACATCTTTTATGGTGCCATTGTAAAGCAGCGCCGGTTTTTAAAAAAATATGCTCCAGTTTGTTGCATGCTGCACTACCTTTTCATCTCCGGCACCACAAGACTGGCAGTCATGTCAAAAAAATGCCCGCGGTTTCAGTGGTGGTGTAAAAACCGTGGCTGTGTAAAAAGGTTGATAAATTTTTAAACATAAGCAAAAGATTAGAAGTTTATGATCTCTCTTTCCAAGTTACTGATTATTTCAGTTGTTGTTACCTTGCTGGTTGCCGTACTGCCAGTCTGTGCTGAACCAACGGTAACTATTGACAGTTACCAGGTTACGCCTCCGGTGCTCATGCCCGGGGATCTAGGCACACTCAAAATAACAATAAAGAATACAGCAACCACTGCAACCCTACAGGAATCAAGCGGCATCTATGACGGTAGATTTACCACAACGACAAGTACAGACATCAATGTTTTTATTGAAAAGGCGGGATTAGAAGGGAATGGGATTGTGGTTGTCGGGAGCAATTTCCAGCGGATAGGGGATATCGGGCCTGGCCAGACAATTCCTATAACATTCCTGATCAGGGCCCCGGCAAATCCCGGGGTCTATTTCCCTGAAGTGTGGATTGATACGGCAGGAGGGAGGAGCACACGCTACCCGATTCCGGTCAATGTAAATACCCAGATATCAGTCCCGAGACTGGCAGTCGTGGGTACGGTGATAACAACACCCCAGGCCACAAAGCCGGGCGATGAAGCGCTGGTCAGCCTGCAGCTAATAAATACAGGAGAGAGCGTTGCGGACCGTGTCATTGTCAGGATAGGGAATGCCAGCACTTCGGTGATACCAAAGAATGTCCAGCTCTACCATATACCCAGTATTGCTCCGGGGAAAACAGAGTCAATTGATATCGTGCTTGTTACCGATCGCAAAACTACAACCGGCATCGCAAATCTTCCGGTTTCTGTCCAGTATTATACGGTTGACGGGACCCAGCATACGGAGAACGCTGCCATCAGCCTGCTGATACAGGGGCAGGCTGAAATAAGCATTGCATCCATAGAGACCAGTCCTGAGCGGTTGGCGGCGGGAGTACCTTTCAACCTGATCATCCGGGTTGAGAATGCAGGTACGGGAGATGCCAAATCGGTGAGCGCGAAAGTCGACCTCCCGCTTGCGGGTACACGGGAAGCGTTCCTTGGAACGATCAAGCCCGGCAATGATGCTCCCGCACTCTTCAGGCTGGGCACTGCACCTTCCGGTGAGCATACCTATAATGTGACAATCGACTTTTCGGATGACTGGGGAGACCATACAGTCACACGCCCCCTGGCGATATCAGTCACTCCGGCAGATTACAGCGGTCTTGTTATTGGCATCATCATACTTGCCGTACTGGCCGGTGGAGCCTGGTATCTGTTCTTTAAGAAAAAACCGGGCAGGAACAATGGCTGATAATCTGGTCAAGCTTCGCCTCTCATTTTTTCTCGGCCTGCGCTCGCTCCAGAGAGGAAATATTGGAAGCCTGGTGATGACGGTTGTCATAATCGGGATGGTATTTACCAACATGATCTTTTTGCCCTCGGTTATAACCGGTGCGATCAAGCTCTTTGAACAGCAGACTATCGAGTACCAATCCGGCAACATCATCATCGAGCCCAAAAAGGATGCAGAGTATATCGATGATCTGGAGACCCTCCTCGCACGGGTCAACCGTGTGCCGGGTGTCCTGCGGGCCGCCCCCCACTATGATATCGGCGGAGTTATGAGATTCAAGGGTAACCGGCTCCCTGCCAGCATCATAGCGATCCGCCCCCGTGATGAAACGATGGTGACCGGCGTTTCCAAAAAAATGGCAGAGGGGCAGTACCTGGGAGACGGGGATACCGGCGTAATTGTTATCGGTAAGCTGGTTGCAGGACACGAGGATCAGTCCGAAGACCTTATGCCCTCTCTCGGGGGGGTCACAACCGGTGACACGATTGATGTGGAATTCACAAACGGCATAACCCACACCTTCCGGGTGAAAGGGATCTTTGAGACCAAATCTTACATGGTAGATCCAACCGTCTACATAACCTGGGACGAGCTGGAAAGCATCAAAGGGCAATCTGTCGACCAGGCAACTGCTGTCCTGATCAGGACCATACCGGGAGAGGACGAACGTGAGGTAAAGTTTTCCCTGATCGGCATGGGAATACAGGAACAGATCAAGACCTGGCAGGACCTGCTTGGTAAAGCATTTGCACAGGTTGTCCAGAGTTATGCTATTATCAACAATATATCCACGCTTGTCAGTCTCGTTATCGCAATTGTGGTAATTTTTATCGTTATCATGATCAAGACAATCAACAACCGCCGCCAGATCGGCATCCTCAAGGCAATAGGGATCCACCGCACAATCATAACGTTCAGTTATGTTTTTCAGGTGACCATCCTCTCTCTCATAGGCATACTATTCGGGCTCCTTATCCTGTTTGCTATGAACCTGTATTTCTCGGTATATCCAATAGTGTTTCCCGATGGCGACATCCGCCCTGCATTTACCATTACCGACCTTGCCGCAAACGCGGTACTGCTCTTTATTGCGTCAACGATAGCGGGTTTTTTGCCGGCATGGCGTATCGCACGAGAGGACATCATGACCGCAATGAAGGGATGATATGATCAGGGTTGAGAATCTGAAAAAGACCTATTACCTCGGTGTCGTCGAAGTGCCGGCTCTGCGGGGAATAACCTTTGAAGTGAAACAGGGCGACTTCTTAGGGCTCATGGGCCCGAGCGGGAGCGGAAAGTCTACATTGCTCCACCTCATGGGGCTCATAGACGATCCGACATCAGGGACTATCCACATAGATGGGGTTGATATGTTAGACCTTGACGATGACGAACGCACTGACTACAGGCTCAATAAAATGGGCTACATCTTCCAGGAATACGCGCTTGTCCCTGAACTCACGGTCATT
>DATKZP010000133.1:0-23388 GCA_035527915.1 Methanoregula sp.
AAACAAAATGGGTCTGACTTTATTAATTCTTTTGGTAAAAAAGCGATAATCTTGAATGCACAAAATGCAGCACTTGAACGTGAAGATAAAGTGTACTGTACAATTAATAGTTCTAAAAATTTACATAATGACTGATTAAAAGTCAGTCATCACACGGAACTGGTCGATCTCTTCTTTATCGAGTTTATCAAGGAACTCATCAGCTGCGTGCTTTATGTCTTTACTTGCAGTAATCGCACGCCCGACAACAAGAATATCGGCACCGGCTTTAAGAGCGTCTTTCACAACATTGACTCGTATGCCACCCGCGGTTGCAACGAGAAGTTTCCCTCCGGCCGCTTTCTTGATCGCGGCTATATCGCCCCATGCATGGGCGGTATCTTCCGTGTCAATAGCACGGTGGAGTTCTACAATATCCGGCTTGACTTTCAGTTTTTCTATGACTTTTGCAGGGTTCTGGACATTTAACATATCAACAACTGAGTATATGCCGACTTTCCGTGCCTCAGCAATTGCCTTCTCAAGGGTTGATGCCGGTGCAAGCCCGGATATAACAACAGCATCCGATGATGCATCCGCCGCCATTCGCGCTTCAAGGTTACCCGTGTCCAGAATTTTCATATCCGCGATAATGAAGGCATTGGGACGGAGCTTCCGTAGCTCGGAAATGACGCCGAGCCCGAACTTTTTAATCAGAGGTGTTCCGGCCTCAATGATGAGGTGGTCGTTTTCAGGGAGTTCCTTTAACACCTTTGCGACCTTGCCCATGTCGACAAGGTCAAGAGCTACCTGCAGGTAGGGCGGATCCCAGAGCCGGGTTACTTTGAATCCCATGATTGCGTGGGCAGCACGGTCTTTTTCGTAGACAAGGGTCTTTGCGTCCGGGAACTTATCCAGCGCACGGTGGATCGCAAGCTTGGTGGCGCCATAGTTGTACCGGTAGATCTTATTATAATCCGCTGCATCCGGATGAACAAACGCTGATGCAAGAATCACGACATTTTCAATATCCACGGCAGTGAAAACGCCTTCTTCCACGCAGTCCGCTACCGCCTTTGCAACGGCAGCCTGAACCGGGCCGAACATTTCGTTCACCTGCGTCATAGTCTTGAGCGTAACCTTCGGGATAACGAGGGTCACAGGTTTTGTGAGCAGGTTCGGGCGGATAACCGCGAGGAGGGGGGTGTGCCCGGCAGATAGTTGCGATACCGCATGTGCAAATGCGGTTCCGATGGGACCTTCCTTGTCCCCCATTAAAAGGTCAATGTGTGCAACTTCTGCACCATCGCCGATAAGTGCTTCTCCGATAAGATACATGGAATTCTCCGTTCGTTGTTATTATGTGTCTGTCAGATATGATAAATTTATCAAACGAAGGTTTCGCCAACCGCCAAAACATGGTGGAGAATATACGAGCATGTGCGACGGTCTGAAGAAGAGCAGGGACGGCGGGGTCTGAAGCGTAAAATCCGTGACTGGATAAATCCGTGAACACAAACGAGGACTTTTTTAAAAACCAACTGTCCCGAATAATAAATGAACCCTTGCGGAAAAAACGGTCCTGCCACAGGAATCAGAATAGAAAGAAAATGTGGGGTTGGTGAGATTTGAACTCACGATCGACGGGTCTCTCCGACATGCATCAGTGCTCCAACGGATCATCATCAAACATCGAATCTCGGATGAGTATATCGATGCTCTCCCTGACCTTACGGCCAGAAAGATTAATTCAGCAGACCCATTGTTCATCATCTGCGAGCACAAAGAACGCAAAGACCGCTGGAGCCCGTCGCCATTCCGGGCTAGGCCACAACCCCCCGGTCACGCACAGAACATACCTTTGTTCAAGCGCTGACTGTACAAAATCGCGCTAAATTAATTTAATAGTTTTCCTTTTTGCAGACATGGATGAAAAATCCCTGCGATTTATGGCCGATAATGTACAAAAATCCGCCCGATGCGATGCCTGGATCTTCTGAAAGAACAGGTAACCCAAATTACCGGCACAGGTTTTTTTTTAATTTTTCCCGGAACCGTATCAAAAATTACCGGTAAAACATCACATCATTAATCATATATTCTGTTCTCACTCCATATTTCAGGGATGGTTGAGGGAAGCTATGCGAGCGGGACATCCACATTTCCCCTGCTGGGAATGTCAATTGGGAAGATGGTAAACAATATTGCAGCGAAATATCCGGACAACGAGGCACTCGTTTCGGTCCACCAGAATATTCGCTGGACATACCGCGAATTTTTAGAGAGAGTAAATCAGGTCGCCCGCGGGCTGATGGGGCTTGGCGTGGAGAAAGGTGACCGGGTCGGTATCTGGGCGATGAACCATGCAGAATGGGTTGTCGTTCAGTTCGCAACCGCAAAGATCGGCGCAATAATGGTAAACATCAACCCCGCCTATCGCACGTATGAGCTGGAGTACGCACTCAAACAGTCAGAGATCCAGACACTTATCATCCAGGGAAGGTTCAAGACTTCTGATTATGTCGGGATGTTCTACGAAGCATGCCCCGAAGCCTATGAAGCGAAGCCCGGCAGGATCTCCTCAGAAAAGTTCCCTTTTCTGAAAAATACCATCTTCATGGGTGACATTCCCTACAATGGCATGTTCACGTGGGAAGAACTGCAAAAAAAAGCAGACGAGATTACAAATGACGAGCTCGTCGGGCGAGGCGATGTGCTCACGTTTGATGATGCGATAAACATCCAGTACACAAGCGGAACAACCGGGTACCCTAAAGGCGTCGTGCTTACCCACCATGGCGTCCTCAACAATGGCTATATCATCGGTGAAGGGATGGGTTTTACAGAAAAAGACCGGCTCTGTATTCCCGTGCCTTTCTACCACTGCTTCGGCATGGTACTTTCCAACCTCGCATGCGTGACACACGGCTCAACGATGGTGCTGCCCGCTCCTGCATTCGATGCCGAAGAGGTATTAAAAACCGTTGAAAAAGAGCGCTGCACGGCTCTCCATGGCGTCCCAACCATGTTCATCGCCGAACTAACACACCCGAATTTTGAAAAATACAATCTGAAGTCCCTGCGTACCGGCATCATGGCGGGGTCACCATGTCCGATTGAAGTGATGAAACAGGTCAACACAAAGATGCACATGAACGAGATTGTAATCGTGTATGGTCAGACCGAAACTTCGCCGGGTATTACGATGACAACAACCAAAGACCCGGTTGAGCGACGTGTCTCGACAGTCGGCCGTGCGTTCCCGCATACCGAGCTCAAGATCATCGATTCCAAGACCGGCAAGATCGTACCCAAAGGAGAGATCGGTGAGATCTGCGCCCGGGGTTACTGTGTAATGAAATGTTATTACAATAACCCGTCTGCAACCCACGCAACGCTTGACTCAAATCACTGGAATCACACAGGGGATCTTGGGATAATGGATGAGGAGGGTTACTTCAGGATCGTCGGTCGCCTCAAGGACATGCTGATCCGGGGTGGCGAGAACATCTACCCGCGTGAGATCGAGGAGTTCCTGCACCACCACGAGAAGATTTCAGATGTTTATGTCGTCGGAGTACCTGATAAAAAATATGGGGAGGAACTCTGTGCATGGGTGAAAGTAAAGGAAGGACATATACTGTCCGAACAGGAGGTCAAGGATTTCTGTAAGGATAAAATTGCCCACTTCAAGACCCCGCGATATGTGATTTTTGTCAAGGATTTCCCGATGGGTGTCACAGGTAAGATACAGAAATTCAAAATGCGGGAAGAGTCTATCAGGATACTCGGACTTGAAGCGGCAGAAAAGATTGAGACTGCATGAGAAAATCCCAGAGAAATATATCAGTATAGGGAATCATTTATGGAATACACCGTGACATACAACAGATCCTCCACCCGCTTTTGGAAACCGGTTATTGTTACAGAGAATTCTTATGCAGGATAAAGCAATGGGTGGGGACCATTCCCGGTATCTCATCGACAATCTGCTGGAATGGAAATACGGGAATGCTGTGTATTATGCAGCAATGGTATTGCTCTTTTTTATAACCATGGATGGGCTGATTATCCGGGGCGATGTCCTTCGGGCCCAGTGGGGGTTTGTTGCACTCGCTATCGCGATGCTTCCCGCTCTTGCTGAATATCTGACACCCGTGATTTTTCCCTGGCCAATGAAGTTTTTTATTACCTTAGCACTCATTCTCCATCTCGCAGGCGGCATATTCAGATTCTATTTCACCTTATATCCACTCTATGACAAGATCGGTCACCTGGTTGCATCGATTGCGATCGCGCTTGTTTTATTTGTCACGCTGTTGATTCTCGTGGGTGTCACCGGTATACGCCTCAGCCGCCCTGTCGTAGTTATCGGCATATTTGTATCGGTTATGGTCCTTGCAGTGGCATGGGAATACGCAGAACTGAATGTCGACGTTGTCGCAGGATCCACCTATTTTGTGGATATCAATGATTCTCTTTTTGATATGCTGTTCAACCTTATTGGTACCTGCTACATTGTGGGGAGCATAAATGAATACCTGAAGCGCGAATCCATCGAGTGCCTGTACCACAGGTTCATCCGCTGGAAAACCTGAAACCTGTCCGGATCAGCGGCTGGTGACAAAGGAACGTACTACTACAACAATTTTTACAATGGCGGAAAAGGGAGCCCGGGGAAACGGGTTTATATTGAGGGGAATAGCAGTCCATCCTGTCCTTTTCAGACAGATACCTGCACCCACGGCAAGCAGGAGGAGAAGGAGACCAATACCGAACACCTCACCATTTGCGATACTGAAAAAGTCCCTCGAGTACGAGGAAAAGAATCCTATTCCTGCTTTCTGGGAAGATAATGGCCAGAAAACCGCTGAAGATGGATTGTAAACAATGACATCTTCAAGAAGGTGGGCACCAAAACCGATACCGGCAAAGAGTGCCATGAGCCGGAAATCCAGGCGGTGGTAATAGGAGAGCAATCCTGCCACAACAACCGAATACAGGAGGAGAATCCCGATGCTGTGGAAATACCGGAGATGAAATGCCATACTTGGAATAATCCCGCCTGCAAAGACCGGCGGACTCTGGATCAGGGAAAAAATGCCATCAATATCGGGCATACAGCCGCTCACCACGATCACTGCAGTGCACCACCCTGCGTGTTTCTGGTCAATGAGCAGGGTGACAATAATTGCAAGAGCAAGATTGAAGCAGATATGCTCGATATACATTGTATCAACGTTAGTACAGATGTTTCAAATAGGTAATGATGCTGACAAGAGGCTGAAATCTTCTGTTTCTGGCACTTTGGATTTAAGGCAAAACCTACACAACCACTAAATTCTTTATTAATTATCAATACGCCCTGTAATTATAATACCGGGAAAAACCGGTTGTTTAGAATTCCTTATTTTATGCGCGAAAAAATATCCACATAGTTACGATGCAGACGGTACCTGTCTCCTGTGCCGCCCCCGCGCTCATGGAAGTGGGGGAAAGAGTACCCGTTCTGGAATTATCTCTTTTTTAAGAAAACCACAGAGACGGGATGAAATTCCCCTGGGTTTTTAAAATATACTATGACCATTTCTCCTAAAACCAAAAATCAAATTTGAAAGAATAAATTATCAACAGCAAATGTACAACAATTATACCTGCGTACCATGTGAGGGAGTTACCTGATGAGAACTATTGGAAAATTTTCATGTATACTACTGATTTTTTGTCTGTGTCTGATTGCTCCTGTAACAGCAGGAACCAAATACATGGCCGGGAGCCCGCAACTTTCAGCGTACATTTCCGGAACTAATGAATTCAGCCCGGGAGAAGATGTGCAGCTCACCATTGTCATTGAAAATACCGGGCTCAATGAATTCAAATTTATCCAGTCCGGGATTGTAGATCGGGATGATCTCCCTAACACGGCAAAGTTCGTCATCGTGGCTCTCAATTCCGGTATTGCACCCCTCGTAATCAAATCTGATCCCCAGATACTGGGAGAGATTAAAGGTGGCAGCAGTGCGAATGCAGTATTTACAATCAAAATTAATTCCAATGCTGCAGCTGGCAGCTATATGCTCCCGCTTGCGCTTAATTACACGTACTTATACTATGCAGAACAATATGGCGTTGATACCATCCAGTATTCTTATAAACAAATCGATGAAAGTATTGAAATTCCCATAAACATCAAATCTGACGTTTCTATCGATGTCCTGTCGGCAGTCCCTGAACACCTGAATGTTGGAACCGAGGGGTTTCTCACTATGAAAATAAAAAATACGGGTTCGGAGGATGGTGCAAAAGCTATTGTGAAAATTCTCCGCAATGGCAACAGTCCGATAGTGCCGACTGACAGCAGTGTTTATATCGGAGATTTCCCTTCGGGCAGCATCGCTGAATGCAGATATAAGGTTTCAATATCCAGTGACGCAGAGCGCCAGACGTATCCGGTAGATGTCGTGGTGGTTTATAAGAATAATGAGGGGGACTTTATCACGTCACGCAGCGATACCGTCGGGATACCTGTGGGGGGAAAAGTGGATTTTATGGTCATTTCACCTCCTGCAGAAATGAATCCCGGCAATAAAAACATCATCAGCGTCGAATACAAAAACACCGGTGAAACTACCATCTACAGCGCACAGAGCAGAATAAGTGCCGTGGATCCATTCACGAGTAATGATGATATAGCATTTCTCGGAGATCTCAAACCAGGCGAATCGGCCGTTGCATCATATGAAGTGAGTGTCGATCGTTCGGCTACAATTAAAGAATATGGACTCGACTCTGAGATCAGGTACCGGGATGCACTTGATAATACCTACATATCTGACACCATGAAAGTGAAAATTAACGTGATTTCGCCTGCCGGATTGACTGCTGTTCTCTCAAACCCTGTTAACCTCTCGATTATTGCTGCAGCAATCATCGGTATTGTTTACCTGGTCTATCACTACCGGAAAAAATAATATTTTTGATAATCGAATAAGCCTCGTTTTTAACCCGGATTAATTCCAAAAAACAAAAATTAGCTCTGTCGAAACCCTTCACGATACTCGCTTATGTTGCCTTTATTGAGGTTAGAGACAGGGTTATGGAGGTTTATTCCGATGGTTTCAAGAAAGCCAAGAAATTTTTAAATACCGGGTTGCGTAACATTAGTATACAAATAAAATTGAGTTAAATCAAGTATAATTTATTTGATTCATACAATGGGATTTAAACAAGTGATAGTATGCACATTATGGAAGGATTTCTCCCCTTACAGTGGTGTATAGTCTGGTGGATAGTTGCCCTGCCCTGCATCATATTGGGTATGTATCAGCTGAAAAAAGTACTGTCCGCTGACCGTGAAGCTCTCCCCCTCCTTGGGATAACGGGTGGATTCATTTTTATCCTTTCATCCTTAAAACTCCCTTCAGTCACCGGCAGTTGTTCCCATCCTACCGGAACCGGGCTCTCGACCATTTCATTCGGGCCATGGATTACGTCAGTTGTTTGCGCAATCGTGCTCCTGTTCCAGAGCCTGTTCCTTGCCCACGGGGGGCTTTCTGTGCTTGGAGCCAATATCGTCTCCATGGGTATCGTCGGACCAGTCGTGGGGTATGCAGTATACCGGTTGCTCCGGGACACTTCCGTGAATATCTACATAACCGTGTTCCTGGTAACTGCTCTTGCCGATATGTTTACCTATGTGACAACCTCGCTTGAACTGGCCCTCGCATACCCGGCAGAGACCGGGGGATTTGTCAGTTCATTCATCCTGTTCCTGGGGATATTTGCTGTTACGCAGCTCCCCCTGGCTATTGTAGAAGGCATTGTCCTTGCCCTCGTGTTCAAATACATCGTTGCGCTCAAGCCTGATATCCTGATCCGGCTGAAAATATTTTCCGAAGAAAAGATCAATGCAGCAAGGAATGATGCTCCGTGACTTTCAAATATACCCTTGAAGCCCTGACCGTCATTGCTATTGTGGCATTCTCTGTCATGTTCCTCTATACGGGTTCGACCATGAGCGGTGCGGAATTCGCCGGTTCTGACAATGTCGGTTCAGGACTTATCGCAGAACTATCAGGTACACCTTTGGATAATTTCCAGCCACTTATCCCCCAGTGGGAGCCGCCAAGCGGGGAGATTGAGGCCTGCCTTTTTGCACTCCAGGCAGCAGTCGGAGGCATCATGGTTGGGGGCGTATTCGGATTCTGGATAGGTTCGCAGAAGAAAGCATAATTTTGGATAAAGAGAGAAGTGTACTCGTATGTTTGAGGAACTTCTGGAAGATATTGCCCAGAAGAACGGACTCCGTGAGGTTAACACGCATCTTAAACTCGCAGCGGGTCTTGGAGCTATTCTCCTCTGTCTCCTTTCATCGAGTTATTTACCTCCCCTTTTTATCGCCCTGGTTCTTACCGGTGCAATCCTGTTCCTCGCTAAGGTCGATGCAAAAACCTATGGAGAACTTTTTATTGTACCCCTGTGGTTTGCCATCATGAGTGTTGCCGGCATCATCCTCATCTCTGGTGGACAGGATCCCTTCTGGAGATGGGATATCCTGCCATCGTTCTCTCTGTCCATCACCCGGGAAAGCATAAACCGGGGTATATTTGTCTTCTGCCGGGTTCTTGGAGGGATGTCTGCGATGTGCTTTATATCCCTGACAACACCCATGACAGATATTTTTGCGGTTTTTCGGCAGTGTAAGGTTCCGGAAACGGTGATTGACTTAATGATGATCATCTACCGTACTATCTTCATCCTGATGGACCAGGTTATCCAGATACACCATGCACAAGTGATGCGCCTTGGATATTCCACATTACGCGAATCCCTGCACTCCTTTGCGTCCCTGTGTGGTGCGGCATTTATAGCGAGCTGGGAATCCGGAGAAGATTTGATACGGGCGATGGATGCACGCTGTTATGATGGGAAATTTGCGCTCCTGGGGGAGACCCGTCCGATTGAACGAATACCAAGTCTTGCAGTAGGGATGTTCCTTGTTCTCTCAGCCGCAGTGGTGATTGTATCAGGAAACAGTACGATAATCTAGGTCGCGAACCATGAGCAGCATCATACTTGAAGCACGGGATGTCCGCTATCACTATCCACGGGGAATGGAAGCAATCTGTGGTATCAGTTTCCATATACGGAAGAATGAAAAAATTGCTCTTGTGGGACCTAACGGCGCCGGAAAATCCACGCTCCTGAAAATGTTCAACGGTATGATACGTCCAGACTCCGGGCTCATGCTCTTTGCCAACCAGCCAATCGGGTATGATACCGTATCACTGCGGATGCTGCGCAAACGTGTGGGGTTTGTCCTCCAGAACCCGGACCGCCAGATTATTGCACCGACTGTATACCAGGATGTGGCATTCGGGCCAACCAATCTCGGGTATAGTGAGACTGAAGTAAAAGCGGCGGTTACAAAGGCGCTCCGGCATGTGGGGCTGGAAGGTTTTGAACGCCGCCCACCCCACCAGCTTTCCGGTGGCGAAAAAAAACGGGTTGCTATCGCCGGGGTCCTGGCAATGGATCCGGATATGCTCGTCCTTGATGAACCAACAAGTGGTCTCGATCCATCCGGATCAGAAGATATTATGGAACTTCTCGATGAATTGAATCAGGAAGGTAAGACAATCATTATCTCCACGCATAATGTTGAACTGGCATACCCATGGGCTGATCGTGCCATGCTGATGCTTGAGGGAAAGATCCTTGAGGAAGATATTCCTGAAGTGGCATTTGGGAATCCCGAGTATGTACGCCGGGCACACCTGTCCCTCCCAACACTTCTTGAATTACACAGAGAACTGCAGAAAAGAGGCTTCCATCTGCAGGGAAAAAAACCCCGTACAGTACTTGACATGATGCATTGCATCGAGACTATATTTGAAAAAACCCGCGACCATATCCAGCCCGGGACGATTACAATCTGCAACGTTGACCAGGATAGCCGGGAAAATTTATCGGACTGGTTATCCCTCCAGCCAGGGATATCCGTTGGCGCAATGGGGACCCGGGCAAAGCAGCATGCGGAAAATTCTCGTATCCGGCTGGATTTTACGTATGGCGTTATTGACAAATGTATTCTTAAAGCTCTGTTAGGTGAAGATACACTTATCATGACAACGGACAGCATGGTTCAACGGGTAAACCAGCGTGTTGATGCCTATTGCCAGGAAAGCGGTATCCGTATTACCGTAAACCAGCTCATTACTGCACCTGAACCCGTCACCACAGAGAGAGGGGATTTACCATGACCTGCATCCCACGCATCATCATTGCCGGCACCCACAGCGGGTGCGGTAAAACCACCATCGCAAGCGGCATCATGGCTGCACTCACCGCACGGGGAATGAAAGTCCAGCCATTCAAAGTAGGGCCGGACTTTATCGATCCTTCGCATCATACCCGGATCTGCGGGCGCTCTTCCAGGAACCTTGATCCCTTTATGATGGGGGAACAGGGGTGCGTGGAAACATTTCTGCGGGCAACGGATGGTGCAGATATCGCGGTGATCGAAGGCGTGATGGGGATGTATGACGGCGTGGATGGTTCCGATTTTGCGAGCACCGCTCATGTTGCGCGAATCCTGCAGGCACCTGTATTACTTGTAGTGGATGCCAAAGGCATGTCACGCAGTGCTCATGCACTGATTGACGGGTATCGCCATTATGATCCATCCCTTCCTTTTTCCGGTGTGATATTCAATCGTATAGGGAGTCCCCGGCACCGCTCCATGATTGAATCTTCCTTAACCACTTCCACGTTCGGGTGGATTCCAAGAAAGGAGAATCTCATCGTGGAAAGCCGGCACCTTGGCCTGATGATGGCACATGAGTCAGGAGCAATGGCTGACTTTGGAAAGGTTATTGAAGAGAACGCAGATCTGGATGCACTCATAGCTTCAGCAACTCTTGCTCCTCCCTTAAAAAGCGAAACAAGATCGCATGAAACCGGACAACACGTCCGGACAACTGTTGGCGTGGCTCTCGATGATGCGTTCTGTTTTTACTACCAGGATAATCTTGACCTGCTGCGTCGGGCCGGCGCAGAACTGGTTTTTTTCAGTCCCCTTTCCGATCCGCTTCCGGATGTTGATGCTGTCTACCTTGGCGGGGGCTACCCGGAACTCCATCTCCCTGCACTTACCACTTCACGGTGCAGGCAGGATCTGAAACGGGCGGTGGATTCCGGCATGCCGGTATACGCTGAATGTGGTGGGATGTTGTATCTTGCTGAAGAGATTACTGCTGATAAAACCTACCGGATGTGCAGCATCCTCCCGGCCACTGCAGAGATGACCAGGCAAATCCAGGCACTTGGTTATGTTAAAGGGGAAAGCATCGGAAGTCACTCTCTTCTTCCATCCGGCCAGCAGATTACCGGCCACGAATTTCATTATTCCCGACTGGAGCCTGCACGCGATGCCCGTTACGCAATACGGTTGTCACGCGGGAAAGGTATTGATGCAGGAAATGACGGGATGACCTGCCAGAATGTACTCGGTTGCTATATGCATGCATATTTTACCATTTCCTTTGCCCACGCGATGGTTGATGCGGCAGCGAAGTTTTCCTATCGATAATCGTTCTCTGATCGACAGGGTGCGGATAAAATCCCTTCTTTTATCACACATGAGATAAAATTATTGAACTGCGAACATATCCATATCAGGATTCAAGGATGGTACTATGCGTAGTGATGAAATTAAATCCGGATATCATCGGGCTCCAAACCGGGCCCTTTTGCGTTCTCTTGGCGTGACCGATAAGGAAATGAATCTCCCGTTTATTGGAATTGCCAATGCATATAATAACATTGTTCCCGGGCATGTTCACCTTCGCCAGCTGGCAGAGAAGGTGCATGAGGGTATCGCTGCCGGGGGAGGTGTTCCTTTCGAATTCGGCGTGATTGGTATTTGTGACGGAATCGCAATGGGTCATGAGGGAATGCGGTATTCCCTGCCATCACGAGAGAATATTGCTGATTCGATTGAGCTCATGATTCAGGCCCACCGGTTCGATGGATTGGTCTGCATTGGCACGTGTGATAAGATCGTTCCGGGAATGCTTATGGCAGCCGCACGGATGAATATTCCAACAATCGTCCTTACGGGGGGACCGATGCTCTCGGGATATCAGGATGGCAAAGATCTATCGCTTATTGATATCTTTGAGGGAGTGGGTAAAGTCGCCGCAGGTGTGATGAGTGAGCGTGAATTATGTGAACTGGAATGTTGCGCGATGCCGGGATGCGGGAGCTGCCAGGGACTCTACACGGCAAATACGATGGCATGCATGACTGAAGCGATGGGAATGTCACTCCCCGGTTGTGCTGCAATTCCGGCAGTTGATGCGGGAAAACTTAGAATTGCACGGGAAACCGGAGAGGCCATCATACCCCTTGTTAAAAAACAGGTCAAACCACGGGATATTATTTCTAAAAAGAGCCTCCGGAATGCAATCCGGGTGGATATGGCACTGGGAGGATCTACAAATACGGTGCTGCACCTCATGGCGATTGCCGTTGAGGCAGAAGTCCCGCTCTCCCTTGAAGATTTCAATGCACTGGCAGAAGCAGTTCCGCATATCTGCCATATGCAACCTTCGGGTCCGCATTCCATGCAGACACTCTATCGCGCCGGGGGCATTCCTGCTGTCCTGAAAATGCTGGAAACCTATCTTGATGATTGCCCTACCGTATCAGGTAAAAAAATCCTGCAGATTGCAAAGAATGCCTCGGTGAAAAATAAGGATGTTATCAGATCCACACGGGATCCAATCAGTTCTGCAGGAGGGCTGAAAATTCTTTTTGGATCTCTGGCTCCGGATGGGGGCGTAGTGAAATGCGCTGCAGTTCCAAAGAAAATGTGGAAAC
Source organism: Methanoregula sp. (assembly GCA_035527915.1). GTDB lineage: Archaea > Halobacteriota > Methanomicrobia > Methanomicrobiales > Methanospirillaceae > Methanoregula. The sequence goes on from DATKZP010000133.1 coordinate 12,862, forward strand.
ATACAGGACCGGCACGGGTCTTTGATAGCGAACAGAGTGCAATGAAAGCAATTCTTGCCCGTGAGATCAACGAGGGGGATGTGATAATCATACGGTATGAAGGCCCCCGGGGTGCACCGGGTATGCCTGAAATGCTCTCACCGACATCGGCACTCATGGGATTTGGGTATACCAGTGTAGTTCTGATTACCGATGGCAGATTCTCCGGCGGTACACGTGGTCCCTGCATAGGACACGTCAGCCCGGAAGCAGCGATTGGCGGCCCGATAGCACTCGTTTTGGAAAACGACCGGATTGAGATCGATTTGTTTGAGAAAAAAATTGATATCCTGGTTGATGCAAAGACGATGAAACAGCGTAAGAAAACATGGAAACCCATAAAAAAATCCTTATCCGGTGTGCTCGCACGGTATGCAAAAACCGTTGAGCAGGCAAACCTCGGGGCAGTGCAAAAATAGGCAATTTAAATTTTTTTAAAGAATTGTTGTATTTAACTATACATGACCTGTATTTCCCTCCTTATCGGAGATAACACCAACTTCGCACGAGAGCTGTCGTCGGGCAGGGAACAGGAATTCTCTATTCTGATGTTACCTTCCTGAATTTACCCTTCGGAACAACAATCTCAAACTTCGCACCCTTTCCCGGCTCACCTGTTTCAGTTATGGTAATTCCTGTAAATCCGAGGATTTCACGGATAAGGAACAGACCAAAACCGGTTCCCTTGCCATAGCCGAATTCGAATATTTTCTCTTTTTCAGTAACGGGAATTCCCCTGCCATTATCCTCATAGACCAGGGTAAGGGATTCACCTGACATAAAGGTATAAAGCCGGATTTTTGTCAGATGGTGATTCCCGTGTTTTATCGAATTTGCCAGAAGGTTATAAAAAACGCGGGGAAGTAAAGGATCTGCATACAGTTCGATGTCATCCATTTCCACGCGGATATCGATATTGCTTGCTGATATCAACTTGACCGCATCCCCAAACGACTTTTTTACCGGCTGCAATCTGGAAGAGGTCATCCCAAGATCCTCAAGCGATCTGACAAAAGCCATCTGGTTCCGGATAGACTCGACCGATTCGAGGGTTTTTTCAAAAAACGTCTGTATCGCCACGCGGGATGCCTTCAACTGTGCCCGCTCAAGGTAATTCACGATAACTGATAACTGGTCAAGAATATCACGCCGTGTGATGCTGAACAGGAGATCGATTTTCATTTTGATGGTCTCATCAGTTATATCCTCACCAATGCCAAGAATATACTGAAGGCTATTTCCCGAATCAAAAATCGGGACAATGATCAGATGGATGGTACGCTGGCCACTATATTTGTTTGAAATTTTTTTATTGCTTATTGAAATATGGTTGAGACATGCTTCCTTATCCCCCCGATCAATAAACGTGACATCCTTTTGTGAAAACAGCTCCTTGTCTGTCCTGCCGATCACCTCAGTTGCAGGCCGGTCAAAAATCTGTTCACTTGCCTTGTTCCACAATACATATTTACCATCCTTCACGCTTTTCATGAAGACTGCAACGGGAAGTTGATCAATCATTTCACGGTGAAGAATTTCACCGTTCTTCACGTCTTGAACGGCATTCTTAAGCGAATCAACCATCATGTTGATGCTATTTTCTAAAATGGCAAACTCAGTACTATGCGTAACACCGATCCGGTGTTCAAGATCACCATGGGCAATGATATTCACATCTTCAACAATCCTTTTAATTGGGCGGATCATACGTCGCGAAAGTACAAATGCAATTGCGCAGCCGATGCTGATTGCAAAAATTCCGATAATGAGATGGAAAATGATAAGCTGATTCAGCGAATCCTGGATTAATTGAGTATTATAGGTGATTGCAATGATCCTGCTTGCATCTGATCCGTATTTATCATCCTTCAAATCAACGAAGATATACCGTGTTGCCAGTGCGTGTGCAGGATCCGTTACTTCAAGGTTTTTACGGTTTTTAATGACTTCATTTATGTATTCCTCTTCATATTTTTCAGGAGGGCTGTTGTTGTCCAGCCGCCGCCCCATGGAATTAAAAATCGTGAACTCTTCCACATAGGGATTGACTGAAACGATCTTTTCGATATTACTCTGATCATCAAGTTGTCTGTTTAAATCATCAAATATACTGTCTTTGAAACCGATTTCCATAATATACAGGTGATCGGGTGTAGGCATATAGGCAAATTTCGTGAAATCGCCTTTACCCATTTGATCGCGAACGATACGATCAGCGAAAAATCCTTCTGACATTCGGATTTTTGTCAGGTACTCGTAAAAGTACGGGACTTGCTTAAAATCCAGACCGAGTTCAGGTTCGTAGGTCGTTTTGATAATGACACCGGACTCATTGATAACATAGATTTCGTAATTTTCACCGAGGATTATTTTCAATTCGGCGAGGTCCATACGGGAGGGATCTTCACGGGCCCGGTTATACTCCTGCAGTACCAAAATTAATCCCTTTTTCATCGGGTCATTGATGGATTCGTCAAAAAAATTCCAGGCAATATTATTGAACCGCACTGCCTCAATGATATTTTGTTCAGTCTGTACCTGGAGAAGTTGTGATTCCCTTTCAAAATTGTTCTTTGAATACAGGTAACCATTGATGCACATAAATCCGACAATGCACAGGACGAGCAGAACCATATAGAGTAAAAAAATGAGCGAGAACGACCGGTTTTTTTGTGGGGGCTGATCCTTCACAGTCATGCTTTAACTCCTGTGATCTCATCAATTGCATTATTACTGTCAATAACTTTGCCGTTCGGATTAATTATCCGGGTTGCATCCATGAGGCAGGTGATGATCTCAGAATAACGGTATACCAATTGTTTACCGGTTTTTGTCTTTTCCCTGAGATCGGTACTGTCATAGACCTGTACCACGAACAAATCAGCTCCGTTGTCAGATCCTTCAATTATAACATCTTTCCTAGTTTTATTGGTGAAAATAATGAAAGAAAGGTCAGGAAATTCAGCTAGGATTTTTTTTAAAAACACAATCCATTCAATGACCTGAATCGGGTAATCGGCAACAATCGTATCGCATGATGTTGATTTTATTTTTTGCAGTGCTTTTTGCAGTGCTTCTGTAACCGATGCCACGGAGTCAATTCTACCCTGACCGGATTTTCTCAAAAAAAGTTTCCCGGGTTCGAGCATTCCGTCATCATCATCTGCATACAACACGGAAATCATGGGATATTTCCTGTACGATAATTTAAAAGATTTGACCATTATATGGAAAGATTAATATTCATTTGAGAGTATTATTCCTGAACGGATCTAGCTCATTACAATGCCCATCTTCATTGATTAGCTTCATATCCACAACATGAATGGTAGAGCTTGTCATTTATTAGTCACGGCTATTAACATTAATCGCAGCGATTAACATCGCCGGCAAAATGCATGGGTTTTTGTTCCTGAATGTATCTTTTTGGATTCTTTCATCTGCATTGAGTAGTACAGCCATCAGCATAGTGAATCAGGATCCCCTCTTTTCGCGAGGTTTATTATTTCCGGGAATTACTGCTTACAGTTCATAATTCCCCGGTTCTGCTGCAGCAACCATTGTTGTATTTTCTGTTCATGTTCTGCCGGACATTTGTTACCTACGGACTTTCCGATAAAAGGGACCAAAACGGAGATTCTGCCTCCGGTGTTGCGACCATTTGGTTCTTGTGGGGGGTTGCATGAGCAGGGGCTCGTTCTGTCTGAACCTTCACACTCATGCTTCCTTCAGAGAGTATTAACAAGAAATTTTCAATTCGGGTGAGAAATTCCAGTTACCCGTTAATCGCTCTCCTGAAAGGAGATAAATTGTCGTTTTTAAAAAAACACGGAGCGGAGATGATTGAAGAATTCCATGGCATTGTTATGTTGAAAATGGATGGATTGCACCCCACCCTTTTTTGCCAGGTTTTATTGTTTCATTTAATGGTATATTCCTCATTTTTAACTGATTATTACGTAGATTTCAAAGATTGGGGAATACATTGTACAATCATTTTTCATCTGACAAAAAACAAAAAAGAGCGAGTATTTTTATTTCATCGCTTCGGTTATCGCTTCCTTTACCTTCTCGTCTTCTTCTGTTTCAAGTGCCTTTTTAAGTACGTCGTGAACATTTTTTCCACCCAGGGCACCGAGTACCTGAACTGCCATCATCCGGACATACCTGTTCTCATCTTTCAGCAGGATTATCAGCGGTTCTGTGGCGTCTGAGTCCCCTAAATCACGCAGGCCTTTTGCTGCCATGTACCGCACGTGGTCCCGGTTATCCTTGAGGGCCTGGATGAGGGGTTTGACTGCTTTTTCATCTGCAATCTTTCCCAGTGCTTCTACAGCACGGTACCGGGTCTCCCACCGGGGTTCCTTTATCGCAGCAGTTAATGGTTCGATTGCTGCTTTGCCAATTGCGGAGAGGGCGAGCATTGCCTGCTCGCGAACTGACTTGTCAAAGTCACCCAGTGCTTCGATAAGTGGCTGGATGGCCCGGGGATTCTGTGCCTTGCCGAGAAGGTATGCAGCATATTGCCGTACCATCGGGTCGGTGCTGTCTCGAAGGGAAAATACCAATCCCTCAACACCCTTCTTCTCAAGTTCATCTGCCCCGTCGGGTTTTTCAGGAACGTTTATTTCAACCATAGTCTATCTATGGAATATCTCCCGTATTATTATATAAGTGCGATCACGGGCGTACAACCATGGATTAAAATTACCCTCGTGCTATCCTGTGAATGGATTTTTTTATACAGTATCACTACGGTTTTTTCTCATGCATTCATCATTTCGTTGAAATACCAGACGCGTGTTGAACAGATTGCATTGTGCTTTGTGAAAAGGGAGATTATTTCCTGAACATCGGGGATAATCAACGTACTGGTGAATAAAACTAAAAGGCCATTTTTTTGGATAACTACAAAATTATTCGAAGTTTACGACGGAATTAAATATTTCATACGGTGATGCATCTTGTATGAACTACAAAGTCATCGCGCAGGTCATCGCGCTCCTTTTTGTGTGCATTTTAACGATTGTGGCGGCTGGTTGCATGGGACTGCCCGCCGGAAATTTTGATACGTCATCCTCTTCGCAGCAGGACACCCCTTTAAGTGACAGCAATGGGCGGTTGCAGACCGAGTCCAGGATGGCATATGGCGATAGTACAGCTCCCCTCCCTGCGTCTGTAAACGCGCCTGAGCAATCAGGTTCGGGTACTTCTGCTATCGACACAAAGATTATCAAGACCGCATCCCTGACTATCGAAGTAAAAGATGTGCCAGGATCGGTCGAATTCCTCAAAAACCTTGCAACCCGGAAGGGAGGCTATATATCCTCCACAAATGTCCAGAAAAATTACAATAACCGTCTTTCTGGTTCCGTGATCCTCCGGGTTCCTGCAGCAGAATTTGAAAATACCCTCACGGGCGTGCAGGCAATCGGCACGGTCAAATCGATCTCTACACAAGGGCAGGACGTTACGGAGGAATATGTCGATCTCCAGGCACAGAAAACCTCATACCAGAACCAGTTGGCCCAGTATAATGAGATCATGAAAAAAGCGGTGAAAGTGGATGATGTGATTACCGTCCAGCAACAGATCGACCGGGTCCAGACACAACTAAACAGGCTTGAGGGCAGGCTGAACTATCTTGACAGCCGGATTGACCTCTCCACAATCACCGTAAACCTCCAGGAACCCGAACCGGTAGGCGGTGAGACCGGTCACAACTTTGTTTCGACCATCAATGAAGGTATCTCAGGGTTCTTTGGCATGATCGACGTGGTTATCATTCTCTTCTTCACGTTGCTTCCCCTTTTTATCCTGGGTGGTGCCGGGTATGGAATCTACCGCTGGAGAAAGAGTAAAAAAGCGGTGGATTTGCCAAAAGCAGAAGAGAAAAAATAATTATTTATCATTTTGTTTGCTTTTCTTATGGGATATCAACCGATAGGGAAATCTTTCCAAACGCGGCAGAAGTGTTCCCCGATTTAAGCAGGTTCCCGTTCTTGATGATCTCTACAACGAGTGCGTGTTTTGTTGTTCCGTCGAGTTTTTCAAAGGATGCCTGCACTGTGCCGGTTGCATTTTCAACCAGGTAGAACCGGTCACCTGAGTTCGTCACATTCTGAAGTGCTGATGGCATACCATATAACCCCTTCCAACCACCGAGATAGGTAATATGCACGTATACGCCATCGGCGGGTACCATTACTGCGGGTCTTTCAGTAACGGGAACGAACGTTCCTGAAGGTATTGGTGTCGTTGAGACGATGGTTGGTGCAATGCTGTCAGGAGGTATTGGCTCTTCTCCCCGGGAAATCATCGGGGAGAGGAGAGATATACCCACCACAGCTACAACAATTATTATTGCACCGATTATGCCAAAAACTGCCTTTTTATTCAGTTTAAAACCAGATCCATTCGCTGGTTTCTGCGGGACAGGTATTTTATCTTCCGGCAGGGGGGATACGGGAGCCTGCGGCGTTATGACCCCCGGAGCTGCCGGTTCGGCTTTCTCTTCGGTTTCGGGAACCGGTAAACCCGACGGTTGGGGGATAGTCTCCGGGAGCGTGTTGGCAGGTTTCTGGTCATTTGGTATCTCTGGTTTATTTTCCGGTTCGTGGGTAGCTGGTTGCAGGGGTTGATCGGTAAGGATGGTGACTCCCGGACGTTCAATTCGGGGGAAGGTCTGGATGTTTTCATCAATTGAATTAATCCTGCCCGTCATGGCTTCAGGAAAAGCCGGTTGGGATACTGCCACTGCCGGTGGTATAGCTGCGGTCATATTGCCAGGAACCACTATGGGGGACCCGCAGCGATTGCAGAATCCCGAACCCTCGGGCACCCGGTTTCCACAGCGTGAGCAATAAGTGCCGAAACTGGGTTCCGATGCCTGAGATTCTTTTCCAGCAGGGGATGGGCGGATGGGTTCAGGGAGTGATTCTCTCATCATTTTGATCGGATGGGCAGAATTCTTTTCTCTCTTTACGTGAGGTTTTGCTGCGGCCGGCTCCTTCTTTGATACCGGTGAGTTGATCACCTCTACCCGGGGTGACACCGGGTCTTGACGTTTTTTAAGAGCCGGTCCACCTTCGGGGATTACTTTTCGGATAACCTGATCAAATGATGACGAGGTATTTTCTTTGAGAAGTTTCACCCAGTCGTTACGATCCCTGATCCGGTTTCCTCCGGTCAGACGCGAGAAGGTGAGGATCATCTGCCGGGTTTCACCATTCCTGGCTAATACTGACAGGGTGATAGTCTGATCGCGTATCGAATTTTCGCCCGGTTCAATACTTTTAATCGTAACAAGCGGAATCTCTTTTTGAGGCTGGAGATTTTTTGCCCGGTCAACCAGGATGATCCGTTTGTTGGTAAGAATACCTTCAAACGGGATCGACTTGACATAAACCCCCGGAGTCCGCAGGAAAACAGTCTCGTCACTTCGTAATTCTGGATCGCCCATTATACCACACATTTTCCATTAGTATCCTGAAAGGTGGTAGTTCTGGTAAGAAAAAGATATGTTCCTGACACGGTCCAAATGGTTAAGGACTCGTCTGAGATCTAACCAATATCGGGATATCGCGGGATACATGAACGTGCGGGTATGTCTTTTTACCGCTCTGATACAACCATCATAAAAACACCATCATGAAAAATGTTGTATGACCAGTACTTCAACGGTTTATGCGGTTAAAAAAAGAAATTTCGCCGAGAGTTTTAAAAAAAATTTAAGCTTGTTGTTTGAATCGGTCTTACCGGTAATGAGAAGGTTATAATCCAACCCGTGAACCACTGTTTCCGGGAGGCGGATAGGAGGTTGTAACCGTTGTGGGTTTCAGGGTCTCTGAGGGGAAAACGGCTGTCCCAGAATTTTTAATTATTGTCGGAACAGAGGTCTCTGAGGGGAAAACAGCCGTCCCTGAATTTTTTGTAATGGTTGGAACAGCGGTGAGTGCGGTACCGTTACTGGGGGCTGCATCGTTATTATCAGAAATCATCGGGTAGAGGAAAAATGCTCCTAAAACAATGGCAACAATAATTATGACAGCGATTATGCCGAGAACTGCCGTTTTGCTAAGTTTAAAACCAAATCCTCCCGATGGTTTCTGCGGGGCAGGTGGTTCACCTGCAGGGGGTATGGATTCGGAATTTTGGGAGGGGATGCCAACTGTCGTTGCCGGTTCAGGTTTCTCATCGGTCCCGGGTATGTTTAAATCCAATTCGGGCGGGGCTGTTTCCTGGAACGTGGCGGCGGGTTCCTGTTCCCGGGGTATCTCGGGTTCATCCTTTGGTTCCTTGGGTATCTCGGGTTCATCCTTTGGTTCAGGGGGAACTTCACGCGGGGGCTCCGGGGGTACCGTGACTGCTGAAGGTTCAATATGGGGGATTGTCCAGATATTCTCATCGATTGGTTTAATCTTTCTCGCAACGGTTTCCGAATCAACCGGTCGGGGTATCGCTGCAGCCGGTGGGGTGGATGTTGCCATGCTGCCAGGAACAACTATCTGGGATCCGCAGCGATTGCAGAATCCTGAACCATCGGGCACACGGTTTCCACATCGTGAGCAATACGTGCCAAAACTGGGTACCGACGCTTCAAATTCTTCTCCTGCGGTCGGTGATGGGGCAGAATCCGGGGGGGACTCGATGATCTTTTTGATCGGATGGATAGATTCTATTTCTTTCTTCACGGTTGTTTTCGCTGCGGCCAGTACATTCTGTGACACGGGTGAGCTGATTACTTCTATCCGTGGCGACACCATATGATCAGGTTTTTTCGGAGCCTGTCCGACTCCTGGGATTACTTTACGAATAACCTGGTCAAATGATGACGAGGTATTCTCTTTTAGCATTTTCACCCATTCGTTGCGCTCCCTGATCCGATTCCCTCCCGTCTGACGCGAGAATGTGAGGATCATCTGCCGGGTTTCACCGCTCCTGGCTAATACTGACAGGGTTATGACCTGATCGCGGATCGCATTTTCACCCGGTTCGATACCTTTAATCGTAACAAGCGGAATCTCTTTTTGCGGCAGGAGATTTTTTACCCTGTCAATAAGGATGATCCGTTTATTAGTAAGAACACCTTCAAACGGGATTGACTTGACATAGACCCCCGGAGTCCGTAGGAGAACCGTCTCGTCACTTCGCAGTTCTGGATCGCCCATTATACCACCCATTACCTGATTCTGTTATAAAAAATTGTTGTTCTGGTGAGAAAAAGATATGTTCATAATTCTGTCCGAATTTTGATAGTATCCGTTGAGATCGGGCAATATCAGGTTACCATGATGTGACAATACTCTTTTTTATGATCATAATCAGTAAGCACTCCCTCCAGTCCTTGGGATCAGGGAGATACGGGAGATCAAAATTCCTTTTCGTTTCGGGGATTGATTAATTCTGAAGTACTTTTTAACCGGGGGTGCTTTAAATATACTAGCATTTCTTTTGTGCATCTTTGACGCGAAGCATCTCGTTATTGAACACCTGTGAAATGGTAAATGTATCTGGAACCGGCAGATACACACTGCCCTCACCGGCAACCTATTAAATTCCTTGTGCATTGGTGTACGATATGAAAAAATTGTTTGGATTACTAATCCTGATACTCATTTTTTTTGCCTGTTCATCTGGCTGTGTATCAACGATAAATGAAAAACCTGCTGCTTTACCTGAACCCATACCGACTCTCCTACCGACACCGGAAAGTAAAACCTCTACGATTCCACCATCAGATATGGCTCTTCAGCTGGCAGATATTCCCTCTGACTATATTCTTAAGGACCGGTCGGTCATGGTCTTTCCGGAAGTGACCCAGATCACCCGCGACCTTGGCTGGAGACAGGGTTATTTTGTTTCGTTCTACCGGATAAATAAGGAAAAAGATGATCAGACCCGGATCCGGCAGTCAATCAACATTTTCCCGCTTGAGAACATGAATAAAGTATTCTCCATCGAAAAAGAGGACATGAAATCCCGGGCTGATGGTTCAGGCACCATCTATGAGATTCCATTCCCCATAATTGGAGATACCAGCATTGCGTTTCGGGGAACCAATGCAAACGATCCTTATAACTTTGCCGTGTATTCGGTCCTGTTTACAAAAAAGAATGTTTTTGAAAAAATTACCATGACAGGCACATCAACAGATTATGAAGTATTGAAAGACATTGTGCAAAGGGCAGCAGAAAAGATCCGTTGAGACCTGTCATGTGTATGTGTCCCATCAGGGTAAATTACCCTGATCAATATAATGATTGCAGGATGAGGAAGGGATTACCTGGACTTCGAATACGTTTGCCAGGCAGTTTATAAAAAAATTCTATCTGTTGTGGGTATCCTGATGGTGTTTATCTGCCGGCAATGCGGAACGTGCTGCATGTATATGGGCGACTATATCGTCATCGAACATCAGACAGGTGCCTTTGAATTTGCCTGCGAGTCTGTTTCTACCGCCACACCGTTCATCGCCCGTGTCGACGA
>DATKZP010000134.1:0-14307 GCA_035527915.1 Methanoregula sp.
CCCTGGCTCTTCAATCTGGCACCTGTTGTAGCGCTGGCATCGGCCATCACCATCCTGCTCTATATCCCTGTCGGGGGTTTCCCACCTGTTCTTTCCGGTGGGGGAGACCTGATACTGGTCATGTATCTCCTGACCCTGCCAGCCCTGGCACTTGTTGTCGGAGGTTTTTCTTCCGGGTCACCGTACGCAACCGTGGGAGCACAGAGGGAGATGGTGACCATGATCGCGTACGAGTTCCCGCTTGCTGTGGTGATCATCGCCATCGCATGGAAGCTTGCCGTTTCAGGGATCCCGCTCCCCTTCATGCTGGCAAGCGTGCAGTCCAACCCCGTCTGGGGACTTGTTGGGCCGCTCGGGATTATCGGCGTCCTTATCCTGTTTTTCGTCCTTCTCATCGTCACCCCGGCAGAACTCTCCCGCATCCCTTTCGATACGCCGGAAGCCGAGACGGAGCTTGCCGGAGGGATTCTGGTGGAGTATTCAGGAAAGAACCTTGCCCTCTTTACTCTCACGCAGGGTGTGAAGACCGTCGTCATGGCCTCGCTTGTTGTGGCGCTCTTTATCCCTTACCGGCTCTCCGCATTACTCCCGGCACCGGCCATCCTGCAACCGGTTCTTGACCTGCTATTCTACCTCGTCCTGGTGGTACTGGTCGCTTTTGTAGCAGTAAGCCTGATCAGGGTTTCCATGGCCCGGTTCCGCATCAACCAGGTGGTCACGGTATACTGGATGTATCTCAGCCTCATCGGCATTGCCGGCCTGCTGCTGGTTATGGCTGATCATATGCTGGGAGTGGTGTGACCATGGTCCGTCTTCCCATGATGCCTGAACTGCTCAGGCAGCTCTTCAAAAAACCGGCCACCAACGCGTTTCCGGCCCGCTACCTTCCGCCCTCGGTGACAACATTCCTGCACAAGGTTGCACTGGGAGAGGCTGCCATCAGCCCCCCTGTGCCGGTGCCCCCGAAATTCCGGGGAAAGATTGCATATGACCGGGAATCGTGCATCGGGTGCCAGCTCTGCCTCAAGGTCTGCCCGGCGCATGCCATCGAATTTCTCCCGTCAACAAAACGTGTTCGCATCTATGTCGCCCAGTGCATCTTCTGCTCCCAGTGCAATGATATCTGCCCGAAGGATTGCCTGCACATGACCCCGGAGTTCCTGCTTGCGAGCGAGAACCGGTTTGCAGACAGCCAGATTGTTGAGTGAGATTGATATCCAACTCTTTTTTTGAAGATGATTTTGTATTCATTACATCAAAGTTATAGGTAATCCTAACACAATCGATCATAAATTTTTTAATTGAAAATGAGATATATAAAATATGCGATATTTTAGCTGGTATGAAAATGCCTCCAGCATTTTTATCAGCCATCTATACCGCAAAGCATCATAGCGTGCTCTGTAGAACGCATTGGATCTAAGAAAAGTCTCACCTTATTGACCGAAACGGGTATTAACTTCAGAATGACTTTCATGCATGTTTGATGAAAACAACCCAAAAGTCAATGGTATCGGGGTGTTTGTATGAACATTCCCGGAGCGATTTTCATACCAAATGCTCAATGCATTTTCATGCCAAAGATCAAAAGTACAGTGCCTTCTTGTTCGATTCTTATTTAATTCGTGATATCGCGTGCGGCAGCAAAAACCCCGGCAACGTTTCCGGATTCATCCCGGTATACTGTTGCGTTGTACATGACCGGGGTGACATGCCCGTCCTTGTGGCGGATCCCGAGCTCGTAATCAGTCACCAGTCCGTCCCTGAACACTTTTTCGTACCCGGCTCGTGCCTTCTCTGGCTCAGTGAAGTATTTCGAAAAGTCAGTTCCGATCAGTTCCTCCCGTGAATGACCGGTAACCCGCACGGTCGCAGTGTTCACATCACTGATCTTTCCATCAGGATTAATAGTGACAAGCGGGTCAAGGCTTGCCTCGATGAGACTCCGGTTATATGCATTGGTACTCCTGATTACCTCTTCTGCTTTTTTTTGTTCTGTGATATCGCGTGCAATTGTGGACACTCCAATCAAATTTCCTTTAACATCCTTTATTGGCGAAACAGTCAGAGATACGTGGCGGTCCTTACCATCCTTATTCCTGCGGGTTGTTTCATAATGAAGAACCGGTTCCCCACTCCTGATTTTTTCAAGGATATATTCCATATCATCGATTTGATGCGAAGGAACAAGGCCTGAAATATGCTTGCCAATCGCCTCTGTTGCAGAGTAGCCGTAAATTCTCTCTGCACCAGCATTCCAGCTTAGGATAATACCGTCCAGCGACTTGCCAATGATTGCATCATCTGATTGTTCAACGATGGCTGCCAGACGCAACTTTTCTTCTTCTGCTTTTTTCCGTTCTGTGACATCGCGTGCGGCTGCAAAGACACCAATGATGTTTCCGGATTCATCACGGTATACTGTTGCGTTGTACATGACCGGGGTGACATGCCCGTTCTTGTGGCGGATCCCGAGCTCGAAATCAGTCACCAGTCCGTCCCTGAAAACTTTCTCGTATTTGGCTCGTGCCTTCTCTGGCTCGGTGAAGTATTTCGAAAAGTCAGTTCCGATCAGTTCTTGCCGTGAATGACCGGTAACCCGTACGGTCGCAACGTTCACATCACTGATCTTTCCATCAGGATTAATAGTGACAAGCGGGTCAAGGCTGGCCTCGATAAGACTCCGGTTATACTGGTTTGCGATTTTGAGTTCCGTCAGTATCCTTTTTCTGTCAATGATATCCCGTGCGAAACAACAGCAGTACTGTTTTTCCTTGAATTCGAGGTAATTGAGGACCATTTCAACAGGGATTTCCCGGCCGTCTTTTGGGGTAAAGGCGGTTTCGATCGTAAGTTGGCGATCCCTCTTGGTAATCTCCCATGTTTCATTCCAGGAAAAGCGCGTGTCGCTTGATAATATATCAAAAATACTTTTTGATGCGAATTGTTTAGTAGAGAAACCCAGGATATCCCGGGTTTTTGTGTTCATATAAACAAAGCGCCCGTCACGGTTGATCCAGATAATCATATAAGAGGCGTTATCCATGGCAAACTGGGTGAATTGTAAATGGAACTCCGCCATTTCCCGATGGGAGATTTCATTATAGAGCTGCCTGTTGAGGTCCTGCATTTCCTCTTTATCTACCTTGATAAGCTCCTCCATATCCTGTTCTGTTTTTTTCAATTTTTCCTTCAATTGTATCAATTCGGTGATATCCAGCCCCGCACCATGGTATTTTTTTAAAGTACCGTGCGAATCAAAAATTCCACGGAATTTCCAACGTTGCCATCGATGTTCTCCTTTGGGGGTTATTGTACGGAATTCCCATGTTGAAACCGGGTGGTTTTTATCGATTGCTGTGAGACTGCTTTTGATTTTTATAAATTCAGCTTCAGGAATGACCGGTCGCCATTCATGTCCCAGAAGATCCGCTTTTGACTTTTGCAGCGTGTGGCAGTAGATTTCATTGACAAAGGTGATGGTACCGTCAGGTTCGAATTGGCAGACGTATTCAATTTCATCCATTCCGGGACCCGATGGGATGAATCCGGTATCTATAGATCCGTTTTGTTCAGATCCAATCGGTACATCGATCATGAGCGAAACGCCCGGGTCCCCGTTTTCAAAAAAAATCGGGCTAATCGTGAGTATAGACGGGAACAAATGGTCTCCTGATACAATCACAACGGGGTTTTGGGATTCTTTTTCTTTCAGCCCTTCTTTTATTAGTGCTGGCAATCCAGAAAGGCTTTGCACAACAAAGGGCAGTTGTTTAATCGTTTTACCGATAATTTCCTTTTTTGATATTTTCAGGAATTCAGACAAGAGATCGTTGATATCAACAACTATCAGCCTATGATTTATGAGTAGTACATAATTCTTCGATAATTTTAATACAGCAGCAGCTTGTAATTTATTTGAAAGGTAATATATCTTTGAAGAACTGTAATGTTTGACGGTGACACTACCCTGACTCTGGAGCCGGTCAAGGTATTTAGCAACGGAATTGCGGTGAATACCCAGCATTTTTGAAATGGTTTTAATGTTTAACCCTTCCGGATGCTTATATAACAAATCCTTGATGATGGAGATTTCATCCTGAAATTTTTCGATTGCCATTATGTATTGCATGACGATACGGTATTTAAGGTTTTCTAGTCATGTTGTGCACTTATGTTGTGCATGCACTTAAATTTTTAAATTGATAACCAGATATTTAATTAATTCATTGTTTTGAGGGTTAACGGATGTGATTCATCGTTGGAACCGCCTCAACGGAATGGTTGCTCAGGAAAAAAATTTGATGTGAAGGTGGATTACAAGATGCAAGAAATCTGTGTGAAATTTGAAGTGGTTCTCCCTGAAAAAAAGTCAACGAATAAAATATGTACGCTTTGTTATGGCACGGGTAGTATAATACAACCAAATGGAGTAAAGGTTCCCTGTCCAAAAGGTTGTCCGGGTTACTATCCACCACATTGAAAAGATGCGTCTTGAACAACATCCGGAGGTGATGTATGGGACAGGAAAATGAGACGTACCTTGCAGAAAAAGAGGAGGAGATGGTAAACCTTCTCTTCGGGATAGGGATCAAAAGAAACGTTGCCAAGGTACTTGTGTTCCTCGCAAAAACACCGACGGTTACATCCCGTGCGATTGACCGGGGGACCGACCTCCGCCATCTTGAGGTGGCCACGGTGATGCAATATCTGAAGAAACAGGGTTGGATCAAGAGCCAGGAGAACAAAGCCAGGAGCAAGGGGAGACCGTTGAAGATCTACGAGTTGGCAAAACCTATCCCCGATATTGTGAGTGGTATTGAAAAAGAAAAGATAAAAGAGGCAAACGACCAGCTCCAAGTAATCCAGAAATTACGAAACTACGTCACTTAATCTCACGGTCCCACACCATCTTTTCCGTCCGCTGGATTGGTTCCCTGTTACAAATCAAAACATTCCAGCCGGCGGTACGCATTCTGTTGCCCAGAATTACTGGTTATTCTGATCCAAGGACAGGAATACGATCAAGTTCTCCCGATAAAAGTACATTCAAAAGCCGGTCCGCCCCCTTCCGGACCTGTAGTGAAATTTCTTCCCCCGTGCCGGCACGTTCCGGCTGGATGCCGATAAGTGTGATCCTTTCTACGATATCTGAAAGAAAGTCAATGAGAAACGATAGGGGGAGCTGGTGGGTTCCTATACTTACATCCTCTATTTTGTCCCGCGGAATGATCCGGTATTCCCCCGGGGAAATTCCCATTGCAGCAGCATCAACCAGAACAAGACAGGACGGCCGGGTTTTCCGTATTATCCCGGTAAAATTCTCTGGTGCAGTTCCGCAGGCGAGTGCGATCCAGTCATCTTTCCTGAACTGCTCTGCCACATAGATACCAATACCATCGTCACCATTCAATGGATTGCCGATGCCAAGCAGGATGTTTGTTGTCATGGTCTGAGAGTAATCCCGTTTCTTATTATTTCAGAAATTTTGGGATTTACATGAACAATCGAATCTCCGGCACGAGTGTCTGAAGATCGACCAATACCGCCTGTGCCGGTGTAGGGTTCACGTTCATCTGTTTCTGGAACGCGGTCTGGGACTGCCATGTACCGGCGTTAATCCCAAGTACTCCCCGGTACTGGGTCAATCCACGTATGTGCACGTGACCGGTGTGCAGGATCTCCGGCAGCGGGTCGATAATCAACCTGTCAGTCTTTCCTGCAGCGATGGGGGTCTTGCGCCCGTATGCCGGAGCAAGATGTCGACGCTGGAGCATCTCCTCCATCATGAGCCCGCTCTGTTCATAGGATGCACCGGGGATCAGACCAATCATGTCATCGATGGATCTCCCATGATACATGAGAACCCGCACTCCCTGAAGGTTGACAAGCGCCGGGTTCTCGACAAACATGCAGTTCTTCGGGAATTTTTTTGTAAATTGTTGCGGAATCACCGGTTGCGGCTCTGCACCCCTCACCACATCGTGGTTACCCGGTGAAATGATAATCTTCATGCGTGAAGGAAGATCCCGCATCATTGCACCGAATGCATCATACTGTTCATAGATATTTTTGATCACCAGTTCGCTTTCCTGTCCCGGATAGATCCCTATCCCGTCGACAAGGTCGCCTGCAATCAGGAGATATGAGAAATCAGAATCCGAAAGCCAGTCCGCGAACCGGTTCCAGCACGCTTCAAGGAACGTGTCACTGCCGACATGGACATCGGAGATAAAGACTGCTTTGCCCGGCTGCTCACTTTTATACTGGGTATTGTCGATACGTATGTCAGGGCGGTACAGCTGCTCGGCAAAAAAGAGTTTCCCGTCATTGGAGAGTTTTCCCTTCACGCCGATAACTTCATCCTGGATAATCCGTTCTGCATCGGAAAAGACCGGGCGGTCTTTTCTGAAAAGCACGGGAATGTTTGCAGAAGAATCCTCTATCTCTGCAATCCGGTGACCGTTTGTCGTCGTCTTAACCTCGATAACCATGCCAATGATAGTACATTCTTCCTGGCGATAGCGGGTATTCCGGATAAGTGCCTCGATTGGCATCGCACTGCACCGGCTCCGGATCATGCCTCCAAGACGGTTGTACCGGTCACGGAAATAGTGGAGATAATCACTTGTCCCGTTCACGCAGCCGGATGTACCCGGGCTGCCACTGATCACTTCAACAGATGGGTCGGAAAGAAACCGTGTACCGTCCCGTGTGACCGTCATACCGGGGATATGTTTTGCGGAAACGACGACAGCCTCTCCGGGAACCTGTGCGATAATGCGCTCGATGAGATCCGGTTCATCCTGTTCCTGGATATAACGGACGACATCGGGATGCACCTGCAGTTTGGTCTCAAGAAACCGGAGCGTGATCTGCTGTGCATCGAGCATGGATAGTATATTGGTCACAAAGAAAATATAGGGTTTTATCTTAACACCGGAACACAGGATGAATTCAGCGGGTTGTTTATGGATGATTGATATGCTCATCCAATGTAGATAATAATACGAGATTAGAGCGGATCCCGTTTCATGTATGACATATTCCAGATGGTGCTCCTTGGTTTTGTGATCGGTCTGACCGGAGCACTTGCACCTGGTCCAACACTGGTTGCAACCATCAACGCATCGATTGCCGGTGACTGGACGACCGGACTGAAAGTGTCACTCGGACATGTAATCGTAGAACTTTTTCTCGTTATCCTGATACTTTTAGGATTGGCGACAGTTGCACTTCCCTATACCTCAGCGATTGCAGGAATTGGTGGGATTGCTCTGGTTGCCTTCGGGGCACTAACGATCGCAGGAAGCAGGAAGGCCACCCTGAGTAACTCACAGGTGCAGACGGTTGTCAACCCCTATATGGCAGGACTGGTTACCAGTGCGGCAAACCCATACTTCTGGATCTGGTGGCTTTCGATTGGAAGCGCGATGGTAATCGCAGGGCTCGAGGGAGGGCTGTTGCTGGCGGGAGCTTTTATGCTTGGGCACTGGACTGCAGATACCGTATGGTACACGCTGGTATCAGCCGGGGTATCCAAAGGCAGGACTATCTTTTCTGATACGGCATACCAGAAGATCATTGTCCTCTGCGGAATTTTCCTCATCCTTTTTGGGGTGTACTACTTTTCACGCCTGTTGTTCTCACCATGAAACCCACGACATTTTTAATGCCACATGGTTAATTATGAAGAGTTAAACACTATAATTAAAAATCAGATAAAGAGCGCTAAGAAATGGCAGATAACGATAATAAACGGGATATCCGCACGCTGGTTTCACAATTCCGCACAAGCGATCACTGGGCGGTGTCCCTGGCGCGCGATCTGCTCTGGATCGTTGCGGTTGTCGGGGGTATCGCTCTCGCCCTGTTCCTCATCTGTGGTACCTGGCCTGCAGTTGTCACCATTGAATCCCAGAGTATGGTACCTCATATGAACGTAGGGGACCTTGTTGTCGTCGTCGAGAAGGATCGTTACGGTTCTTTCGAAACATGGGAGGACGGGAAAAAGAGCGGTAAATTAATGTATGGAGAGTACGGCGACGTTATTATCTACAAGCCGAACGGTCTGACCAGCATTCACCCCATTATCCATAGAGCGATACAGTATGTGGACTACGAACCGGTTACAGAAATCAAGGGAATAAAACTCGTCGGTAATTATACCCCGCCCCATGCGGGATACATTACGTGGGGGGATAATAACCCGCGACCTGACCAGGGTCTCAACTATCCAGCTATCGGGATTATCGAACCCGTAAAGGAAGAATGGGTGATCGGAAAAGCTCTCTTTTCTGTGCCTCTGGTAGGATATCTCCCCCTCCACATTATCGAAGTGACTATTGTTATCGTTGGCATCATGGTAATCCATGAGCTATACCTGAGGTCACGGAAGGATAAACCGGGGAAGCAACAAAATAAAAGCGGGAAAAAACAGCGCTAGCTCGTTTCGGTTGTTATGCCAGAGATTTCAAAACTCCTATCAGATGTACTCGGGGGACATCGCCTTACTGAAGCAGAAGCAACCCGGCTTCTGGATACACGGGGCCGGGAAGTCTTCCAGATTGCGTCTGCGGCAGATGAGATGCTGGAGCGCCGTGTGGGTGATATTGTCACCTATGTGAAAAATCAGAATCTGCATGTGACCAATATCTGTAAGAACCTCTGCGGCTTCTGCGGTTTTGGCAGGAGTGCGGGTGCTGAAGGGGCATACTGCAATGATAAAACAGAAATTCAGGCAAAGGCACATCTCGCTTTAAAACGGGGTGTAACTGAGATCTGTCTGCTGAGCGGGGTGCATCCCGATTTTACAATCGGCACTTACTGTGATCTGATCACGTGGGTGCACGAGGTGGGATCACATATTCATCTGCACGCGTTCAGCCCGGATGAGGTTTCTCATGCAGCATCCAGAAGCAATCTTTCCAGCGTTGAAGTTCTTGGACGATTAAAAGCAGCAGGACTTGATTCATTGCAGGGGACGGCAGCAGAGATCCTTGTAGATTCCGTGAGAAAGGTCATATGTTCCCGTAAACTGGGCACAGCGGAATGGGTACGTATTATCAAAGAAGCACACACTCTGGGGATCCCATCAACGGCTACCATCATGTACGGTTCTTATGAGACCGCGAAGGACCGTGCTGAGCATCTTGGCATCCTGCGCACTATTCAGGATGAGACGCACGGATTTACTGAACTTGTTCCCCTCTCATACATCCACACAAATACTCCGCTCTACAAAGATGGCATTGCACGCGCAGGTGCAACCGGTCGGGAGGACCTGCTTATGATAGCAGTTTCCCGGCTGTTCCTGGATAATTTTAATAATATTCAGGTCCCCTGGGGAAAGCTGGGGCTAAAGATGTCGCAGATGACGTTGCTGGCCGGAGGAAATGATCTTGCCGGTACAATGTTTTCCGATGATGTCACTGCGGAAGCGGGGGCAAGCGATGCAGATTACCTGGATCCCGCGGTCATGGAACGGATGGTATCAGACCTTGGGCGAACCCTGCAGGAGCGGACAACCCTGTACGAGCTGGTATAATAAAAACAGGGCAAATTGCCTGTATTCATTTTTTTACAGGGAAGTTCAATGATTTGCCATTATCTCGTTTTGATATAAAAAAAGTTCAGAGAAGTTCCAGGGCCTGCCGCCCGGTCATACCCGTCCGGATTCCGCGCCCTATCGCAGACCGGTTTGCCTCCTTGACAATCCCTTTAAGGATATCATTGGTATCCATGATTGACGGTCCGATTGCGGGTCTCACCTTAGCTGCGGGGTAGCTGAATGAATCAAGTGCAGCAACGTCAAAAGCTCCGCACCCGACCATCCCTGCGTCAGTCATTACAGCGACAAGATTCGCCGGGCCGAGAGGGATAATATATCCATCGGCAATCTTTCTGGTCAGTTGAACTTTAACCTGTTCCATATATCTCCTGTAGAGATGGTTGGCGTAGGGGAATAATAATCATGTGGCATAAGAATACGATACATTTACTTTTAATCGGATGCTACACAGCCTAAAGAATTTCCTGGAGCGAGTTATGGAGAAAAACCTGCGGATCCTGCTGGATGATGTGAAAAACGGCTACCGGATGAGCGAAGAAGAAGCACTGGATCTGTTCAATGTCCGGGATCGACAGGTCTGGGATATTGCAACAACTGCGGATGAGGTGCGCGAACAACAGGTCGGTAATGATGTTACCTATGTCAGGAACCAGAATATCAATGTGACAAATCTTTGTGTTAATGCCTGTGGTTTCTGCGGTTTTTCAAAAAAACCCGGTGATGACGGAATCTATTATTATGACAGGTCCGAGATCCAGAAGAAGGCGGCTCTTGCAAAAAAACGTGGCGTATCCGAAATCTGTACAGTCAGCGGACTCCATCCGGATTTTACCTTACGGTCCTATTGTGATGTCTACCGGTGGATTCATGAGGCTGCTCCCGGAGTCCATCTTCACGCAGGCAATCCGATGGAAGTTGCATATGCTGCCAAAAAGAGCCATGTGAGCACGCATGAAGTATTGTCTGCAATGAAGGCAGCAGGACTCGGGTCAATGTGCGGGACTGCAGCGGAGATTCTTGTGGACAGCGTCCGCAAAAAAATCTGTGCGCAGAAGGTTTCAACGGATGAGTGGGTGCGCATTATCCGGGAAGCACATACCTTGGGCATTCCAACGACTGCCACGATCATGTACGGTCACTGCGAAAGCGATGAAGACCGGGTACATCACCTGACAATCCTCCGTGAAATTCAGGATGCGACGCATGGATTTACAGAATTTGTTCCGCTCTCGTTTATACACATGAATACTCCTATATTCCGGCAAAAACTCGCACGGGCAGGAGCAACGGGCAGAGAGGATCTTCTGATGGTGGCTGTTGCCCGCCTCTTTCTGGACAACTTTAAAAATATTCAGGTTTCGTGGGTGAAAGAGGGAATTAAGATGGCGCAGCTTGGACTTATCGCCGGTGGCAATGATCTTGGCGGGACCATGTTTGAAGAGAGCATCTCAAAAGGGGCTGGTGCAACTAATACCGATTACCTCGACCCGGCAGAGATGCAGCGCGTGGCAGAGGATGTGGGCAGACCCCTTCGGCAGCGCACCACGCTGTATGAACTGATCTAAAAAATGTATTCTTTTTTCAACCGCGGTTGCGTTTCACAAGCCGGACGATTTTATCCCCGATCTTCTGTGCATTCTGAACTGCTTCCGCATCGTGTAGTACATCTCCTTTATGGTACCCTCTCCCCTTGACCGAGCCCATCGATGAAAACTCATGCGAGCTTAAAAATCCCTCAATTGTCTGGATCGCCCGGTTTGCACCTTTTTGTGCATACACTGCCACCGCCACTCCTTTTCTTCCTGCAAGCTTCCGGTCATGGTAGAGGGAATACGTGCGGTCGATGAAATTTTTTAGATGCCCGCAGATATCGTAATAATAGGTAGGTGAACCGATGATGAGTACATCGCACTCCAGCACTTTCTGTATCACGTCGCTCCAATCATCGTTCTCTATCACGCACCACTTCTTCTCCTTGCATTTCTCACAGCCCATACACGGGTGGATCTTCTTTCCCGAAAGCGAAATGAATTCGGTCTCGATTTCGTTAATGTGGCAGCGTTCGAGAATAACATTGACCAGATCTGCGGTATTGCCATCCTTGCGCATGCTTCCTGATATCCCGAGCACTTTCATATGTTATGCTATACCTGTGCATTTATGATAGTTTTGATGACCGGGTCGAGCTGGAGTTTGCGGAATGCAGCGAAGATCTCTTGTTTTGGATCACCCTGCCGGAACAAGAGATGCGATGTGCAGGAGCAGTCACTGCAGCCGAACTTCGGAATGGTTCCCTTGTTCAGTTCACGAGCAAGCCGGCATTCGCATCGCTCCTGCGTCATTGCAAAGATTGCGTATCGTAGAGAAAACCCCGGGGTAGTGAGGAGATAATCCACATGCCATTTCGGCTGCTTGTCGTGCAGGTGGGCAAGTGAAATGTGACGCCCGAGCCGTTTTAACCCGCCGCTACCGAGGGCTGATCCAACATAGATATGCCAGCCAGCCCGAAAAGTGAGGTTTCCCAATGCACCGACCCGGACCGTGCATTCGTGATTTTCAAAGACGAGACAGTAAACTCCCTTATCCATAACCGCTCTTTATGAGTTCCTGTGCGGCAGCGATGTGCCGGCTGCCTCCCTTTTCAACCGGCTCCCCATGACCGGGGTAAAGCCCTTCTACATCAAGAAGTGAAAGCCGGTTGATCGACCGTGCAAGTTCCATCCTGCTGCCCCCCGGGAAATCATAGCGTCCGAAACAGCCGTCAGAAAAAACAGTATCTCCACTGATGAGCACAAGATCCCGCTCAGAGAAGAGGCAGATGCTTCCTGGTGTGTGACCTGGTGTATGAAGGACTTTTAGTTCGCCGATGATATCACCCTCACTAAGGACAATATCGGGTGCAATGCCAGGAGAACGTGCGCCAAAGTGCATGGAAAGACTCAGGGTGTCATCAACAAGCCCCCTGGCATCGTTTTTATGAATGGCGATCTTCGCCTTGCACATATGGGCGATCTCTTTTACACGAGCGGTGTGATCAAAATGGCAGTGAGTCAGGACAATTGTATCAATATCATCTTTGTATGGCCTGATTGCCATTGGCAGCACGCCCGCGTCAACGAGAATCGTGCCAAAAATATAGGAGTTCGCATAGCCCGATTGTTCGGGAACCCATCTCACCTGCATGCACAATAATAAGGACTCCCGACAGATGTTTCTTATGGATTCGCTTATCCGCAGGTGTGCTTCTGGTGTTCCACCGGAACTCGAAGTAGTGGCACGAGCGGAAGGAATTGACCCGGCACGGATTGCCCGGGGTATTGCAGCCGGAAGGATCGTGGTTCCGGCAAATCCGAAGCGGGTGCACCGGCAGTGCGCGATTGGTGAAGGGTGTCAGGTTAAAGTAAATGTGAATATCGGGACCTCTGGTACCCGCTGTGATCCCGCGCTGGAAATGGTGAAGGCACAAGCGGCACTGGACAACGGTGCTGACGCCCTCATGGATCTCTCTACCGGTGGTGACCTTGTTGCTATCCGGAAAAACATCCTCACGCTCGATACAACGGTCGGGACGGTGCCGGTCTACGAGGCTGTCCGCCGGGCAGGCAATGCAGGAGATGTGGATGCAGATCTCCTGTTCCGTGTGATCCGGGAACATTGTGCGCAGGGGGTGGATTTCCTCACTCTGCACTGCGGTGTTAACCGTCAGGCGCTCGCGGCGCTCAGGAGCGACCCGCGGGTGATGGGTGTGGTAAGCCGAGGGGGGGCGTTCCATTGTGCGATGATGGTGCAGCGAGATGAGGAGAACCCGCTCTACGCTGAGTACGATTACCTGATGGAGATCCTTGCCGAATACGATGTCACGATCAGCCTTGGTGACGGGATGCGTCCCGGCTGCCTGCAGGATGCAGAGAAACTTGCAAAATCTGTGGAGTACGTTACGCTCGGAACTCTGGCAAAACAGGCAATGGCAAAGGGTGTCCAGCGGATGATCGAGGGGCCGGGACATATGCCGCTCAATCAGGTGGGCTACAATGTGCGAATGATAAAAGAGATCACCGACCATGCCCCGCTTTACCTGCTCGGCCCGCTCGTTACCGATATCGCGCCCGGCTACGATCATGTCGTGGCAGCCATCGGTGGGGCGACTGCCTGCCTGAACGGCGCTGATTTTCTCTGCATGGTCTCACCCAGCGAACATCTTGCCCTGCCGGATGTCGCGGACATCATTGAGGGGACCCGGGTGGCAAAGATCGCAGCGCACGTTGGCGACACTGTCCGGAAGCACGAGGGTTGGCGGATGGAACGCGAGGTGCAGATGGCCGAGGCCCGGCATGAGCTCGACTGGGATGCCCAGTTCAGACTCGCCCTCTTTGGCGACCACGCGAAGAAGATCCACTGCCGCGACGGGGACATGGAGACCTGCTCGATGTGCGGGGATCTCTGTGCAGTCAAGATTGTGAATGAGCTGTTTGGGACGGGAAAGAAGAAGGGGAAGTAAGGGATCATTCCCCCTCCCGAAAAATGCTCAGGTCCTCGATATCGGGTGCGGCACCGGTGCCCAGACGCGGGATCTTGCGGAGCTTACATCCGGCACTATTACCGCGGTGGATAATTATCAGCCGTTTCTTGATACCGTAACTGCCCGGGCACAGAAGAATGGGATTGTTGAGAGGATCAGGACAGTAAACGCATCGATGGATGCCCTGCCGTTTAAGAAGGGACAGTTCGATCTCATC